>JAJRUD010000044.1 GCA_024277995.1 Chloroflexota bacterium | reverse complement strand
GGCGCTCCCTGGCGCCCGGCGATCAGCTCCAGGGCCCGGCCGTGCTGCTCGAGCGCGATGCCACCATCTACGTGCCCACCGGTTGGAAGGCCCGCATGACCCCCGGCGGCTACCTGAGGATCAAGCACCATGAGCGCTGAATCCAAAGCCAAGACCATCGAACTGAGCCTGCAGGACCAGGTGATCTACGGCGCGCTGACCACCCTGGCACGCGAGGTGGGCCATCGCTTGAAGCGCGCCGCCCACTCCTCCCTGATCCGCGAATCCGACGATTACGGCGCGGCCATCGTCTCGGCCAACTTCGAACTGCTGGCCGAGGCCGAGACCACGCCGCTGCAGATGGGCCCGCTTGCGGGCTATTGCCGCGGTGTGATGGAAACCCTGGCCGAGGGCGACGAGGCGCTGGACCCGGGGGGAGTCTACCTGCACAACGACCCTTATCGCGGTGCCACCCACAGCCCGGACATCGGCGCCATCGCCCCGCTTTACGCCGAGGGCGAGCTCTTCGGTTTCGTAGGCACCGCCGCCCATCACGTGGACATCGGCGCCGCCGTGCCCGGCACCTGCATCATCAAGGCCCACGACACCTTCAGCGAGGGCCTGCGCCTGCTGGCCTTCCCGGTGGAGGCCGGCGGGGAACCCGTCCCCGCCGCCTGGCGGCTCATCGAGAGCAACGTGCGCATGCCCGACCTGGTGGCCGGCGACCTGCGCGCCCAGGTGGCCGCCTGCCGCTGGGGACAGCACGGCTTCCAGCGCCTGGTGGAGCGCTACGGCGCCGAGCGCCTGCGCGCCGCCACCGGGCACCTGTTGAACGTCGCCGAGCTGCGCATGCGCGAGGCCATCCGCGAGCTGCCCGACGGCACCTACCACGCCACCGGCTTCCTGGACGGCTACGAGGACACCGGCGAGGTGGACATCCCCATCGTGGTCACCCTGACCATCCGGGGCGACGAGATGACGGTGGACCTCACCGGCAGTGCCCCGCAGCTGGACCACGCGCCGATCAACATGCCCTTCCGCGGCACCACCGACATGGCCGTGCTGCTCACCCTGCGCACGCTGCTGCTCCCCGAGAACGAGTTCCCCAACCTGCCCCACAACGCGGGCATGTTCCGTCCGGTGCAGATCGTGGCCCCAGAGGGCACCATCGTCAACCCCATCTTCCCCGCCCCCACCATCGGGCGCTTCTGCGGCGGCCAGATGGTGGCCAATTTGATCGTGCGCGCCCTGCAGGACGTGCTGCCCGAGCGCGTCTGCGCCGGCTGCTCCACCACCAAGGCCATCACCTTCGCCGGCCAGCAGCAGGGCCGCTCCTGGATCTACATGGACGTCACCGAAGGCGCCTACGGCGGCATGCAGGGTATGGACGGCCTGGACGCGGTGGACGTGCTCTACGCCAACACCAAGAACAACCCCATCGAGGACATCGAGGCCCATTACCCGCTGCGCGTCGAGCGCTATGAACTGCGCGAGGACGCCCCCGGCGACGGACAATGGCGCGGCGGCTTCGGCCCGCTGCGCGACACGCGCATGCTGGTGGACGGCTTCATCTCCGTGGAGGGCGACGGCTTCCGCCACGCTCCCTGGGGGTTGAAGGGCGGCCAGGACGGCGCCACCGGCGGCGTGATGATCTTCGACGAGCAGTCCCCCGAAGGCCGCCTGCTGCCCTCCAAGATCGACAACATGCCCGTCAAGGCCGGCACGGTGGTGCGCGATCTGTGCCCCTCCGGCGGCGGCTTCGGGCCGCCGGAGAAGCGCGATCCCGCGGCGCGGCAGCGCGACATCGAAGACGACCTGATCCACCCGGGGGCGGATGCCTAGGAACGGGATGGGCTGCATCCGGGCCACCGGCAAGGGCACGGCATGCCGTCCCGCTGCCGCTCCATGCGCAGCAAGGGCGCAATTCATTGCGCCCTACCCCACCGTGTTCGACGCTCCGAGCCCGCCGCCCGATGACCTCCCCGTGCGTGCCGCCTCAGGAGGAAACCATGCCCAAAGCCCTGGTGATCAACCCCAACACCTCATCCGAAATGACGGCCGACATCGAGGCCACGGCCCGCCGCGTCTTCCAGCCGCCCTGGGAGGTCGTAGTCGCCATGGCCCCCGCCGGCCCCGAGTCCCTGGAATCGTGGGCCGACTACCACCTGGCCAGCGTGTGCGTGATGCCGCTCCTGGAGCAACACGCAGACGCCGACGGCGTGGTGCTGGCCTGCTTTGGCGATCCCGGCCTTTTCGCCCTCAAGGAGCTCTTTCCCGGTCCGGTGGTGGGCATCGCCGAGGCGGCCATGTCCCAGGCCCTGCCCCTGGGCGCCAGTTTCGGGATCCTGGCCGGCATGGGTCGCGCCGTGGAATTGATGGACAGCCTGGTGCGCACCTACGGCCTGGAGGCGCGCTACGCCGGCAGTGTATCGCTGGAGATGCGCGTGCTGGAGTTCGAGACCGAGCGCGAGAAGACCCTGCAGACCCTGACGCGCGCCAGCCGTAAGCTGCGCCAGCGGGGCGCCGAGGTGCTGCTGCTGGGCTGCGCCGGTCTGACCAGCTATGTGCAGGAGCTGCAGCAGCAGGTGGAGATGCCCGTGGTGGACCCGGTGGAGGCCGGCTGCCGCATGCTCCAGGCGCTGATCGACTCCGGGCTGAACACCAGCCACGTGGGCCTCTTCGCCCGCCCCGCTCCCCAAGAGATGAAGGACATGGAGCACCTCTTCAACCCGGAAGCCGCCCGCAGCTTAGGGAGGTCGCGCCAGGCCTGAACCACGCGCCGGCCATTGCCTGGGGCCCCGCACCCTTCGACAGGCCCAGGCTGCGTGGGTTGTACGTCGCCAGGCGGCGGCACGCGAAACCGCCCGCGGGCTGAAGCCCGCGGGCGGTCGGTGTCCCTGTGCCGAGTGGAAAGACGGCGAGCGCTACGAGACCACCTCGCGGAAGGCTTCCTTCATCTCCTCCACACTCAGGGCATCGCGCGGCAGGCCGTAGTCGCTCAGAGCCTGGCCCAGGCGGGTGATCTGCGGCGGCTCGACGTAGGTCTGGCGCAGCACCTCGGGCTGGGCGAAGACCTCGCGCGTCGTGCCGTCCAGCAGAACGCGCCCCTGACCGAGCACCACCGTGCGCTGAGCGTACTGGGCCACGATGCGCATCTCGTGGGTGATGATGATGATGGTGTGACCCTCTTCCTTCCACAGGCGGCGCAGGAAGTTCATCACCTCCACCGACTGGGGCATGTCCTGCCCCGTGGTCGGCTCGTCGACGATGATGGTCTTGGGGCGCATGGCCAGGATGGAGGCGATGGCCACCCGCTGCCGCAGGCCCTTGGGCAGGAAGTAGGGGTGGGTTTCGAACAGATCGGCGTGCACGCCGGCCACGTGCGCCGCCTCTTCCACCCGCTCCTTCACCTCTTCCTTCGAGTACCCGATGTTGCGCGGGCCGTAGGCGATCTCGTCCCACACGCTGCGGTTGAAGAGCTGGTGATCGGGGTTCTGGAAGACGTAGCCCACGCGGGTGACCAGTTGCTTGATGATGCCCCGGCCGCGCGTGTCCAGGCCCTCCACGATCACGGATCCTTTCGTCGGCTTCAGTAGGCCGTTGAGACACTTGGAGAGCGTGGTCTTGCCTGAGCCGTTCTGCCCGATGAGGGCGATGAACTCCTGCTGGCCCACCTGCAGGTTGATGTCGAAGAGTGCCGGGGTGCCGTCCGGGTAGATGAAATCCAGGTGATCGACGGTGATGAGCGGGGTCATGCGCGCGCCCTCCTGGCTTCCAGGACCTGCCGGGTGATCTCGACGCCGTCCTCCAGATTGAGGGGCAGCGGCGTGCCCTCTTCGAGATAGCCTTCCAGTCGCAGCCATTCGGCGAACTCGCTCACCTCAGGGGTGAGCACGCCGCGTTCGATGAGGAAAGATGGGTCCTCGAAGAACTGCCGCGTGGGCGCGAGCTTGGCGATGTTGCCCTGCCACATGAGCAGCATCTGGTCGGCCAGCGGCACGAGCCGCTCCACGTTGTGTTCGATCACGATGAGCGTGTGATCGCCGGCTTCCTTGAGCTTGCGCAGAATGTCGAAGATCAGCCCTTTGCCCAGCGGGTCGATCATGGAGGTGGGTTCATCCATGATGATGATGGGCGGGTTCATGGCCAGCACGCAGGCGATGGCCACCCGCTGCTTCTGCCCGCCGGAGACGTCGTAGGGACTCTTGTCGAGCAGCTCGCTGATCATGGTCACTTCGGCGGCCCACTCCAGCCGCTCGCGGATCTCCGCCAGCCCCAGGCCCAGATTCTCCAGGCCGAAGACCAGCTCCTCCTCCACGGTCATCGCCGTGAACTGGGCCTCCGGATCGGCGAAGACCAGGCCCACCTGCGAGGCCAGCTCCACAGCGTCCGTCTCACGCACTGATTTGCCGAAGACTTGCACGTCGCCGCGATAGATGCCGTTGTAGCTCTGGGGGATGAGCCCGTTGATGGCCATGACCAGCGAGGTCTTGCCGTGCTCGTTGGCGCCGACGATCCCCAGGAAGGAGCCTTCCTCGATCTCCAGGTTCACCCCGCGCAGGGCGAACTCGGTGGTGTTCTCGTATTTCCACTCCAGATCTTTGATGCGAATGGCAATGGACATGACGACCTCGGCCTAACCGGGGATACCCAGCAATTGCTTGAGGTAGATATTGAGCGGCGAATACTCAATCGAGAAAACCCCGAAGCGCATCTGGACGATGGCGGTGGCCACGAAGATGAGGCCCATCGAGACGATGAGCACCCAATCGCGTGTCCTGAGCTTGTACTGGGCTCGAATGTAGTCGGCGCGCTTGCCGCCGCCGCCCACCCGTCCGGTGAGCGTATAACCGCGGGCGAAGAGGGCATTGCTGATCTCATCAGCCCGTCGCAGCGCGATGGAAAAGAGCGGCACCAGGTACATCATGTAGAGCTTGACCTGGTCGCGCAGGCGCATGGCCTTGGTGTCCAGACCGCGTGCCTGCTCCGCCTCGCGAATGGTGCGGAAATCCTCCAGGAACATGCCCGCCGAGCGGATCGAGAGGCCGACCACGTAGGAGGCGATGAAGGGCAGGCGCAGACTGCGCATGGCCACCAGCATGTCACGCTCGCGATTGGTGGAGAAATAGAGAATGGTGCCGAAGAGCATGGCGATCAACCGCCAGTAGGCGGCGAAAGCGAAGAAGACTGGCTGGTAATAGATCGTGATCGGGCCCACATCGAGGGGCGTATAGCTGGGGTCCTCTCCCGGGGCCAGGACGACCACAATGAACATGAAAAAGGCGACGGTGAAGATGACGGGCATGTACTTGCGCAGCTCGTTGATGTTCACCCGCCCCCAGCGCATGATCCCCATGTTCACCCACAACAGCAGGAAGTTGACCTCGGGCAGATAGATGAAGAGCGGGATCACGCCGAAGAAGATGAACATGATCAGGCGCGTCACCGGATGAAACTGATAGAGCGGAGATTCGATGGGGACGTGGCCCAACAATGTCTTGCGCGCTTTGGGAACACGTGCAGGAGCGGCGTTGACACCCGTCGTGGCTGTAGCGATCATACCGACCTCACAAGCAGAGTGGGGGCGGATGGATAACCATCCGCCCCCCTCAGGTGGCCTATTGGGTCAGGCCCAGTAGCCCTTGCAGAAGGCTTTGCTGCGAACCACCAGCGGCGAAACGTACTTCAACACCAGAGACCCCAGGACGATGGTGGGGATGGTGTTGCCGATGAACCAACCCAGGAAGGTGGTGAGCTGGGCCGCCTGGGTGATCAGGCCGAAGGCCACCAGCATGGTGGAACCCCATGCGGCACCGATGGCGTTGGGAACCAGCGAGCCCCACAGGATCCAAATACCCCAGTCCCGCCCGTCCTTCAGGCTGGGGTCTGCCTTCCAGCGGCGGAAGGCCCATCCGGCGACCATACCCTGCAGGATGTTGGCCGGCAGGTAGGCGATGGAAACCGGCAGCGGCGCCGAGCCGGAAAGGGAGTTGGAGATCAGCGGGAAGAGCCCGGCCGCGATGCCGCCCCACCAGCCGTACCAGATGGAACCGATGCTCTGCACGGCCTGGCCGGGCCAGAAGGCCGAGACGAAGCCAATCGGCACAGCCAGACTGCCGAAGGTGCCGACCACGATACCAATGCCAGTAAAGAGCGCCAGCATCACAACATGCACGATGCCGGGTTTGCGGACTTCACCCTCCTCGATGGTCCAAACGCTTGAAGCTTGACCTTCCATGATGACTCTCCTCCAGTATCAAATAGAACGAATCACAGTGAGGACACGGGGGACATGGTACGGTCTCTTCCGATGCGGTTTCATCACCTCCTTCCCGAGCCGGCGCGCCTCGCCCAGCGAGGCGCCGGAGACCGGAGCGCTCTGGGCGCGCCCGTGCGTCCCCCAGGGAATAGCGCGCCGCAGGTTGTTTGGAGGGTTCGGGGAAAAGAAACAACCGACCCCTGGGTGATGTGCGGTGAGAGGTGCGTTCAGCCGCCGGAGCGGCCAGGGTGTCGGTCGGACCATCAGCAACAATATAGCACGACTCAAGCTGTCTGACAAATGGGGCGGCCCCTCCCCCAACCCCCACCGCTCGCCGGCGGGTTCTGCTGAGCAGCTGGTGACCGGTCGCGATCGATCCATGAGGAGTCCTCAGGGGCAACCGTGAGATGAACTCCTTCGCTCCTGCCAGGCAGGATCGCCATCCGGTCGCCCCTGTGAGATTTGTCCGTGACTTCAGAGGCCGAGCGCCTGATGCGCCGCGGCACACCTGACTATGCTCACTCGCGCTCAGGCCCGAGGTTCCAGTTCCAGCCAGTACAAGCCTTCCCATCAGGATAAACA
The DNA here is from genome assembly GCA_024277995.1 of Chloroflexota bacterium. Classification (GTDB taxonomy): domain Bacteria; phylum Chloroflexota; class Anaerolineae; order Anaerolineales; family E44-bin32; genus JAJRUD01. Next base: position 9,750 of record JAJRUD010000044.1, on the reverse strand, counting down.
CATCGACGTTGAGAAGGTTACTGGTCACTTGCCTCGGCGATCGAGTCGGCGCGCCTGGGAGATGCGCGCTCCGGCGCGCATCCTTGCCCCGCTGCTCCCCCCCCGCCATCAGTTATGATATTATTGAAAATGAATTTCAATAAGGAGCGGCCTTTGGACAGCGAGACGATTCTGCAAGCCCTGCGCCAGCACGGTTATCGCGTGACCCGGCCGCGGCGCGCCATCGCCCTGGCCCTTGCCCAGGCCCGGGGCTGGCTGCGAGCCGAGGAGGTGCTGGCGCGCGCTCGAGACCGCTGTCCCGGCCTGGGGCTGGTCACCGTCTATCGCGCGCTGGCCCTCTTCACCGAACTGGGATTCGCGCGCCGGGTCCACCTGGAGGACGGCTGCCACGGCTACGCCGCTGCCCAACCCAGGCAGGAACCGCAGGCCATCTGCCGCGTCTGCCGCGCGGTGGTGCACATCTCTGCGGCCGACCTGCGGCCGCTCCTGCGGCGCGCCGCCGCCCACAGCGGCTACCAGATCGAATCCCTGCTGGTGGAATTCACCGGGCTCTGCCCCCGCTGCCAGGGCGGCGAGGACCAGGGCATCCGCAACCAAGCCGCGAGGTGAGAGATGCACCCGCATAAAGGTCTGTCCCTCCTGCTGCTCGCCCCTCTGCTCCTGGCCGCGGCCTGTTCGGCCCGCCCCACGGGCACAGGCCCGACCGCCACGCCTCTTGAACTGGAAACGCTCCCCAGCCTGCCCCCCGCCCCCCTGCAGCCCGGCGAACGGCTGCGCGCCGTGGCCACCACCACCCTGGTAGGCGACGTTGTGGCCCAGGTGGCCGGGCAGGCGGTGGACCTGACCGTGCTGCTCCCACCCGGCGCTGACCCCCACAGCTTCCAGCCCACGCCCCAGGACCTGAAGGCCATCGCCAATGCCCATGTGATCTTCATCAGCGGCTTCGGCCTGGAGACCTTCCTGCAGGAAACCCTGCAGAACGCCGGCGGTCAGGCGGTGGCGGTCTCGCTCTCCGTCGGCATCCAGCCGCTCACCTACGCCTCCGAGGCCAGCGACCATGGCGGTGCAGACCCGCACGTCTGGCTCGACCCTCAGAACGTGATCCGCTGGGCGCAGAACGCCGAGTGGGCGCTGAGCGCCCTGGATCCGGACCACGCCTCGCTGTACCGCGAAAACAGCCTGCGCTATCAGCACAGGCTGCAGCAACTGGACTCATGGATCCAGCAACAGGTGGCGTCCATCCCGCCCCGGCAGCGCCTGCTGGTGACCGATCATCGCGCCCTGGGCTATTTCGCCCAGCGCTACGGCTTCATCGTGGTGGCGACGGTCGTCCCCGGCTACAGCACCATCGCCGAGCCCTCGGCGCAGGAACTGGCGCAGCTCGAGGGCCTGGTGCAGGAGGTGAAGGCCTCCGCCCTTTTCGTCGGCGTGGACATCAATCCCGCCCTGGCCGAACGCGTCGCGCAGGACACCGGCCTGCGCGTTGTGCCTTTGTATATTGGCTCCTTGAGCGGCCCTGAAGGGCCGGCACCCAACTATATCGCCCTGATGCAGTACGACGTCCGCGCCATCATGGAAAACCTTGCCCGCTGAGCGCCCCCGGAGAGAGCCGATGCCAAAGACCGTTACGAGAACGGTGCAACACGACCTCGCTGCCCCGGCCGTCAGGGCCGAGCGTCTGACGGTGCGCTACGATGGCCGCCCCGCGCTGCAGGAGGTCACCTTCCATCTGCCGGCTGGCCAGCGGCTTGCCGTGGTGGGCCCCAACGGGGCCGGCAAGAGCACGCTCTTTCAGGCCGTCGCCGGTGTGCTGCAGCCCACGTCGGGAGAGGTGCGCGTCTACGGCCGCCGCCCCGGCGGCCACGTGTGCATCGCCTACGTGCCACAGCGCAGCCAGGTGGACTGGAGCTTCCCGGCCACCGTGGCCGAGGTGGTGATGATGGGGCGCGTGCGCCAGATCGGCTTCCTGCGCTGGCCGGGGCGTGACGACTGGCGCTACGTGCACCGGGCGCTCGAACGCGTCGGCATGGCCGGCATGGCGGACCGTCAGATCGGGGAGCTCTCCGGCGGACAGCAGCAGCGCGTCTTCCTGGCGCGCGCCCTGGCCCAGCACGCCGAACTGGTGCTGTTGGACGAGCCGCTCACCGGGCTGGATGTCCCCAGCCAGGAGACCATCTTCCGGCTGCTCGACGAGATGGCCGATGAGGGCGTTACCGTGCTCATCGCCACCCACGACCTGAACCTGGCCGCGGAGCGTTTCGACCAGGTGATGCTGCTCAACCGCAGGTTGGTCGCCCTCGGTCCGCCGCGGGAAGTCTTCACCCGGCCGCTGCTGCAGCAGGCCTACGGCAGCCACATGCACGTGCTGCAGGTTGAGGGCCAGGGAGAGCTGATACTCACCGACACCTGTTGCGAGGGGGAAGAGACGTGAACTCGCTGCTCGCCTGGCTGATCGAGCCCTTCCAATATGCCTTCATGCTGCGCGGCCTGCTGGCCTCGCTCATCGTGGGCGTCGTGGTACCCGTGCTGGGGACCTACGTCGTCTTGCGCGGCATGGCCTTTTTCGGCGACGCCCTGGCCCATATCATCCTGCCCGGTGTGGTGATCGCCTTCCTGCTCGGTTGGCCGCTGGCGCTGGGCGCGCTGCTGGCCGGGCTGCTGGCGGCGCTGATCATCGGCGCCATCAGCCGCCGCACAGATGTAAAAGAGGACACGGCCATCGGGGTGGTCTTCGCCGGCGCCTTCGCGCTGGGCGTGGCGCTGCTCTCCGCCCAGCGCAGCTACGCCATCGACCTGGCCCACATCCTCTTCGGCAACCTGCTGGGCGTTTCGAACGCCGACCTGTGGCTCACCGCCGCTCTGGGGGGCATGGCCCTGCTGCTGATCTTCGCCCTCTACAAGGAATTCCTGGTGCTCGCCTTCGACCCGCTCCTGGCGGCCACGCTGCGCCTGCCGGTGGAGTTGCTGCACTATCTGCTGCTGATGCTGCTGGCGGTGGTCATCGTGGTCTCCATTCAGGCCGTGGGTGTCTCGCTGGTGCTGGCCATGCTGGTCACGCCGGCCGCGACGGCCTACCTGCTCTCGCAGCGCCTGCCGAGCATGATGGCCCTGGCGGCCCTCTTCGGCACCTTCTCCGCCGTTGCCGGGCTCTACGCCTCTTATTATTGGGGCCTGGCCTCCGGACCGGCCGTGGTGCTGGTTGCCACGGCCATCTTCGCGGTCGCCTTCCTGGCTGCCCCTCGCCGCGGTCTGCTCTGGTCTCGCAGGCGGGGTCTCTCCCCAGAGATTCACGAGCCGCACGCGTAAGATCTACTCCCCACGCCCCGTCTAGAAGTTGGCAGACATCGGAGATCATAAAGGAGGAGAGGATGCCACAGGAACAGACCGCGCCCGAAATCGTGGTTTACGGCACCAGTTGGTGCCCGGATTGTCGCCGATCGAAGCAATTCCTCGGCGAGCAGCGTATTCCCTATCGCTGGGTCGACATCGAGCACGATGCACAGGCCATGGCCTACGTCGAGCAGGTCAATCAGGGAGGGCGCAGCGTGCCGACCATCGTCTTCCCCGACGGCGAGACCCTGGTGGAACCCACCAACGCCGAACTGGCCCGCAAGCTGGGGCTGCAGACGAGCGCCCAGCGCGAGTTCTACGACGTGATCATCGTGGGCGGCGGGCCGGCTGGACTGACGGCGGCCATCTACACGGCGCGCGAGGGTCTCGACACGCTGGTCATCGAGCGCGCCGCGCCGGGCGGCCAGGCGGGGATCACCCAGGTGATCGACAATTACCCCGGCTTCGACGAGGGAATCTCCGGCCAGGAGTTCGCCCGACGCCTCACCAACCAGGCGCGCCGCTTCGGCGTCGAGATCCTGCAGGCGCAGGAAGTCACCGAGATCAGAGTCAACGGCCCGTATCGGGAGGTGAGCACTGCCGACGGGCGGACCTACTGCACCTCGGCGGTGCTCATCGCCACCGGTGCCCATTACCGGCGGCTGAACGTCCCCGGCGAGGAGGATTTGATTGGGGTCAACGTGCACTTCTGCGCCACCTGCGACGGCGCATTCTACAAAGGCAAGGAGGTTCTGGTCATCGGAGGCGGCAACAGCGGCTTCGAAGAGGCCCTCTTCCTCACCCGCTTTGCCCCCAAGGTCACCATCGTGGAGTTCAACGAGAAGGTGCGCGCCAGCCGTATCCTGCAGGAGAAGGTGGGTGGGCGCCAGGACATCGAGGTGGTCACCAACCACTCCGTGCAGGAGTTCCTCGTCTCGAAGGAGGGCAAGCTGGCAGGCGTGCGGGTACAGGATCGGGCCACCGATGAGGCGCACGAATGGCACCCGGAGGGCGTCTTTGTCTTCGTCGGTTTGCAGCCCAATAGCGGCTTCCTGCCGGACGAGATCGAGCGCGACCGCTTCGGCTTCGTGGTCACGGACCCCACGCTGATGACCTCACTATCGGGCGTCTTTGCCGCCGGCGACGTGCGGGCCGGCGCTACGGCCCAGGCGGCCGCGGCTGCCGGTGAGGGGGCCACCGTCGCCGTGATGATGCGCCAGTACCTGGAAGGGCGCTGAGCCCGGCCGTACGAGCGGCGCCGGACCTTGCCCGTAGAGCCGTAGCATGCTACGGCTCTACGGCTTCTTAGAGATGTGTGCAGCCCCGCGCCGCTTCACAATCCAGGCCTCTTCGCCTCCTTGAGCAATGCAATGGCAGATTCCCACCTGCAGTCTTCTTACCACTAAAGCACAAAGACACCAGGGGAAAGGGAGGTCTCAGTGAGAATCGATAGTCCTGTGCCATTCGTGCCCTAGTGACTTGGTGGTCATGTCCTCCCCCGAATGGATGCGCAACGCCGTGCCGCCAGGGCCCAAGACACCCCCCGGGTCATACCCACAGCCCCAATCCAGGGGACATGCCGCGCGGCCGCCGCTCTCGCCCAGGGCCGATCCCTGATAGAATAGGCCCGGCTCGAAGCAACCCGTGAGGCAAATGCCGTGGACGATTCCCCCATAGAAGCACCGCGACCACTGGAACCGCGCCCGAAAGCCATCATCATTGGCGCTTCCTCAGGCATCGGAGCCGCGCTGGCGCGGCGCCTGGCGAGCGAAGGCTACTTCCTTGCCCTGGCTGCCCGCCGCGGCGATCTGCTGCAAGACCTGCGCGATGAGATCAACGCCCAGGGAAAGGGACAGTGCCTGACCTACAGCCATGACGTGCGCCAGGCGGAACAGGCCCCTGAATTGCTGCAGCGCATGTTGCGCGACCTGGGCGGGCTGGATCTCTTCGTCTATTGCGCGGGGATCATGTACCCCAGCGACCCGGAGCGCTTCGACGCCGAGCAGGACCTGGAGATCCTGCAGGTCAACCTGCTGGGCGCAGTGGCATGGCTGGACCCGGTGGCGCTGCGGTTTCGGCGCGAAGGCGGGGGGCATATCGTGGGCATCGGCAGCGTGGCCGGCGACCGCGGCCGGCGCGGCACTCCCGCCTACGCGGCCTCCAAAGCCGGCCTGCATACCTATCTGGAGGGCCTGCGCAATCGCCTGGCGCGCCACGGCGTGACGGTGACCACCATCAAGCCCGGCCAGGTGCAGACCGACATGCTCAAGAATGCACCCCAGGTGCGCGGCCCCATCACCGCCGAACGGGCCGCCGAGCTGATCTGGCGCGCCATCCGCGCCCGCAAGAGCACCGCCTACGTTCCCGCCCGCTGGCGCTGGGTCATGCTCGTCATCCGGCACATCCCCTCCTTCATCTTCCGCAGGATGAACCTATGAGCCCCCTGCTCCCCCCTGACCACCTGGAGCGCGTCGATTCCTGGGGCCAGGCGCAGCACGCCATGGCCTATGTCTTTCGGCCTTCCACAGTGGAGGGCATGCGCGCCGCATTCGACCTGGCACGCCGCGCCGGCTGCAGCGTGGCGCTGCGCGGCGCCGGACGCAGCTACGGCGACGCCGCCCTGAACAGTGAGCAGATGCTGTTGGACCTGACGCGCATGCGCCGGGTGTTGGACTGGGACCCCGAGGCGGGCGTGATCAGCGTCGAACCGGGCGTGACCATCGGCGACCTGTGGCGCTACGTCCTGGGTGACGGCTGGTGGCCGGCCGTGGTCCCCGGCACCATGCAGGTGACCATCGGCGGATGCGCCGGCATGAACGTCCACGGCAAGAACAACTGGGTGGCGGGCACTTTCGGCGAGCACATCCTCTCCTTCGAGGCTCTGCTTCCCGGCGGCGAGACGGTGACCTGCAGCCCGCAAGAGAACGCCAACCTCTTCCACGCCATGATCGGCGGCCTGGGCCTGCTGGGCTGCTTCACCCGCGTCACGCTCAAACTCAAGCGCGTGCACTCCGGCTGGATGGAAGTGCAGGCCCTGGCCGTGCCTCACATCGAGGGCATGCTGGAGGAGATCGACAGGCTCAAAGAGGCGGATTACGTCGTTGGCTGGGCCGACGGAATGGCGCGCGGCCGCGCCCTGGGGCGCGGACAGATCCACGTCGCGCGCGAACTGGAACCCGGCGAGGACCCGGCCCCGGCGCAGTCCCTAAGACTGGAGAACCAGGAGCTCCCCGACACCCTCCTCGGGCTGCTGCCCAAGTCCCTCATGTGGCGCCTGATGAAGCCCTTCGTCAACAACCCCGGCATGTGGCTGATCAACAGCGGCAAATACTGGGCCTCCAGGCTCAGCCACGGACACCGCTTCACCCAATCCCACGCCGCCTTCCACTTCCTGCTGGACTACATCCCCGGCTGGAAACGCTCCTACCTGCCCGGCGGCCTGATCCAATATCAGGCCTTCGTGCCCAAAGAGCAGGCCGCCCAGGCCTTCCGCGAGATGCTCGCCCGCTGTCAGGCCGCCCACCTGCCCACCTACCTAGCAGTGCTCAAGCGCCACCGGCCCGACCCTTTCCTGCTCACCCACGCGGTGGACGGTGTTTCCCTGGCCATGGACTTCAAGGTCACACAGCGCAACCGGGCGCGCCTGGCCAGCCTGGCGCAGGAACTGGACGAGGTGGTGCTCCAGGCGGGCGGACGTTTCTACTTCGCCAAGGACAGCACGCTGCGGCCCGAGACGGCCCGGGCTTTCCTGGGCCAGGATGCGCTGAAGGAACTCAAGCGCCTCAAAGAGCGCTGCGACCCTGAGGGCTTGCTCCAGACCAACCTGGCCCGACGGCTCTTCCCCGATCTGATCCCCACGGCCTGAAAGACAACCGGAGCCCGCACACGCTTCCCATTCGCGCACCGGCGATCCAGCGGCTGCCTCTTGCTCTGGCACGCTCCCTTGCCCCCGACAGGGACCATGCTAGACTGAGACGTCGATCCACCTGGCCGCACGGGGGACAGGATGAACGAGCACTTGCTCGGCGAAGCTGCAGACCAACTGCGCAGAGGCAACCTGGCTGCCGCCCGCTCCCTGCTCGCCAAACACCTGCGCGCTCACCCCGATTCCGCCGAGGCATGGTATCTGCTGAGCCATGCGGTGGAGGAGCCTGCGCGCCAGCGGGAATGTCTGGAGCAGGCCCTGCGCCTCAACCCCGACCACGCCCGGGCGCGCCGGCGCCTGGCGGCGCTGCCGCATCCGCCCCCCGCAGCCCCGAGCCGTCCGCAGGCATCCAGCACAGGCGCCGCCCCCCGCCACCGTCAGGCCGGCCCTTCGCCGGGGCCTTCGGCGGGCCCGTCGCGGGCGGCCCGGCGCGCGACGGCTGCGACGCCCGTTCCCACACCTGCTGCCGCACCGACCTCCCCGCGGCGACCCTGGCTGTGGGCCGCCGCATTCAGCATCATGGCCGCCCTGTGCCTGATTGCACTGGTTGGCCTCTACCCCCTCTACCAGCAGTATCGCATCCAGGAACAAACCGCCCAGGCCACCGCGCGCGCCCAGCTCGCGGCGGCCATCGCCACCGAGGGTGGCGCCCTGGACCTGCCGCCCAGTTGGACGCCCACCATCACGCCCACCACCACCCCGACGCCCAGCATCACGCCCACTCCCAGCATCACCCCCACGCCCACCTTCCCCGCCCCCAAACCGACCACCCTGGCCGAGATGGCCGACATCCAACAGCAGGCAGCCGACCTGCGCGGTCTGGCCGACCTGGGGGGCATCTCCAGCTACGTCGTCACGCGCGCCAGGGTGCGCAGTGTGCTCGAATCCTATTTCTACGCCCATGGAGGTTTGCGCGAGGAGGTGGAAGACCAGGCGCGCGTGCTGAGCACCGTGGGGATCATCAAGCCCACCTATGACCTGTTGACCAACACCCTCAACGGTCTGGCCGACAACCTGGGCGGTGTGTACTTCCCCGGCACGCGCCAGTTGTTCGTCATCGGGGCCCGCTTCTCGGGCATCGAACACTGGATCTACTCGCACGAGTATGGCCACGCCCTGGTCGATCAGCACTTCAACCTGGGCAACATGGGCGTCTACCCTGATTGCCTGCAATCACAGGATCGCTGCAAGGCCATCCAGGCCCTGGTGGAAGGCGACGCCACGCTGCTTATGACCCAGTGGTGGATGCAGTACGCCACTCCCGCTGATTACCAGGATATCCTGCGCTACACTCCGCCGCGCTTCACCCTGCCCGAGCAGTTCCCGCCGCCGGCCATGGTGCGCGATGCAACCTTCCCCTACGAAGAGGGTCTGGCGTTCGTTCAGTTTCTCCACGATCGCGGCAACTGGGCCGAGGTGGACAGCGCCTACCGCAGGCTGCCGGACAGCACGGAGCAAATCCTGCACCCGGCCAAGTTCCTCGCCCACGAAGCGCCCGTGGAACTGGAAGCCCCCGCCCTGGAGCTGGCCCTTGGCGAGGGTTGGCGCCTACTGGAGCGGGACACCATGGGAGAATGGGGAACCTATCTGCTCCTGGGCTACGGCGCTGACATCGCCGGCCAGCTACCCGACGGGGACTCCGCCGCAGCCGCCGCCGGCTGGGGCGGGGACCAATACCAGGTGTACTACAACGATGCCAGCGGAGCAGCGGTGCTCACGGCGCAATGGGCCTGGGACAGCGCCAGCGACGCCCGAGAGTTTCGCGATGCGATGGAGCGGCATCTTGCGGCGCGCTTCCGCGGCGCTGCGGTGCAGGACACGCGCGGCTCCTGCTGGGCAGCCAACCAGCAACTCACCTGCCTCTTCGCCCGGGGCAGCAGCGTGCTATGGCTGCTCGTGCCGGATTCGGCCACCCTGGAAGCCCTGCTGGCCATCTACCCGGGATTCCCGTAGAAACCTCGGCCCCGGCGCGTAGAGCCCCCGACGACGTCATTTCTCCTCCTTCGACCGATCGCGCCTCTGAGCGTCCGCGCCGAAATGAAGCAAACCATTGCGCCCGACTGCCATGAGTGCGCGCCGCACGGCTCTCGGTCACGTTGCGCGCCGGCGGTTAGCGGTTATCATTGGCATCGTGAAACACATCCTTGCCTGGCACATCTTGAGGCCGATCGACTGGATTCTGCTCAGCGTTCGCTGGGCGCTGCTGGTAGCCTTGCTGCTGGTGGCGGCCTCCCAGGGCGTGCTGCGCCCCCCGCTGATCGGCTGGTTCAGCGGCTGGGCTGCGGCGATCCTGCTGGGCGGTCTGATTTACGCCACGCTGTGGCGCTTTAAGTGGTCAACCTGGTGCCTGGCAACGTTGGATACGGCCTTCGCCCTGGCGGTCATCATGACCTCCGGCGGGATCAACAGCCCCTTGTGGTGGGGCCTGCTCATGGCTGCGGTGGCCGTCGGCCTCATGAGCGGAATGGTGGCGGCGGTGATCTCGACCCTGGTGG
>JAJRUD010000043.1 GCA_024277995.1 Chloroflexota bacterium | reverse complement strand
GCTCCTGGCCGCCTCCCTGCCGCTGGGCTGGGCGACCGAACGGGCGGCGCGTTGGGCATCCCCTGGCGGAGGGCAGCGGACGCTCGCGCGCGACGCGATCCGCGGGGAGGAACATGAGCGGGCACGCACCCTGTTCAACATCGCAGCGGAACTCAACGCCATCCTGGACTACGAACAGGTACTGGAGATGACGCTGGACCTCTCGGCGCAGGCCGTGGCCGACAGTGACGGCAGCCACGAGCATCTGGTCAGCGCGCTGCTGGTTTCTGAGCAGGATCACCTGCGGGTGGCCACAGCGCGGCGACTGACCCCCGCTGACCGCCGTGCCCACCTCATGGGGAAAGAAGGAGTCATTGCCCGCGCCCTGAGCAGCGGCGAGGCCTGCCTGAGCGATGAGCCGGGGCACGACCCCGAATTGCACGCCCTGAGCGCATTGCACGCCTGCCGCTCCGCGCTGTGCGTCCCACTCGGCACCGGGCAGCAAAATTACGGCCTGTTGCTCTTCGCCCATCCGCAAGCCGGCTACTTCAGCGCCGAACGATTCCACCTGCTGCGGGCTATCGGGCAGCAGGCCTTGATCGCCCTGCAGAACGCGCGCCTCTATCGGGAACTGGAGCAGGAGAAAGAGCGCATGACGGAGATCCAGGAGGAAGCGCGCAAGAAGCTGGCGCGCGACCTGCACGATGGCCCCACCCAGACCATCGCCGCCATCGCCATGCGCGTCAACTTCGCGCGGCGGCTCATGGCGCGCGACCCCGAAGCTGCCGCCGAAGAACTCTCCAAGGTGGAGGATATGGCCCGGCACACCACCAAGGAGATCCGGCACATGCTCTTCACCCTGCGGCCGCTGATCCTGGAATCGCAGGGACTGGTGGCAGCCCTGATCCAACTGGCGGAGAAGATGCGTGAGACACACGGCCAGAACGTGCTCGTCGACATCGAGGATGGTGCCGCGGATGATCTGGAGATGGGCCAGCAGGGGGTCATCTTCTACATCGCCGAGGAAGCCATCAACAACGCCCGCAAGCACGCCGAGGCCGAGCACATCTGGGTGCGCCTGCGCCGCAGGCAGGACGTCTTCATCATGGAGGTGGAGGACGACGGGGTGGGCTTCAACGTGGGAGCTGTTGACGCCAACTATGAACAGCGCGGCAGCCTGGGGATGGTGAACATGCGCGAGCGCACCGAACTGGTCAACGGAGCCTTCCACATCGAATCCGCCGAGGGCAGGGGCACCCGCATCACCGTACTGGTGCCGCTTACCGAGGCGGGCGCCGGAAGCCTGCACCGCCCCGGCTTCTCTCACTGAGCCGCCGAGACCATGTGCATATCGGTCCGTTCCGAGAGCATAGGTCGACCATCTGACCTGGGCGCCATACCTGTCTCCAACCGAAGCCGCCCTGGATCGCCCGGCCCAGGCGGGTGCACATGATCTGGGAGGGGTTGCTCTGGGCGGCGCTGGCCCTCGCGGGTCGGCCTGTTGCCCAACGCTACTGGCCGCGCCTGACGCAGCGTGCCGGCGAATGGGTGTCCTGGCTGGCCGGGCTGGCGCTCTGGGCCGACGGCCTGCTGATCCCCTATCTGGCGTTGATCAGCGGCTCCATCCTGGGGCGCGACTTGGGGCTCTACGGCCAGGGAGCCGGCCTGTGGTTGGCCGGTGCGCTGGCCTGCGGGCTGGCCCTGGGCGCGCTGGCCCTGGTGTTGCGCCGCTGGCCGCTCGCGATTCGCCTGACCACTCATCTTGAACTGATCCTGGACGAGCCGCGCTGGGCGCTGTACCGGGCGGCCATCGCGCAGGCTGCGGCCAGCTTCCCGGCGGGCATCATCGGCGGCTTCCTGCTGGCCTCGCTGGAGTGGGCTCTGCGGCGGCGACCGTGGGCCGCGAAACAGCGCGGGGAACTTCCCCTCTGGGAGCCCCTGCTGCGGGCTGCGCTCTCGGCAGCCCTTTTCGCCGCCACCCGCAACCTGTGGCTCACCGCCGCGACGCAGGCCGCCGTGGCTCTCCTGATCGGACGCCGGAAGGCGTGACTCGCAACCGCCCGCAGGACGATCCCAGCGCGCAGGCCTGACCGCCGGCGCGGGTGAGACCGGGCCTGGGCGCGATCGGCCACGGCGCACAGGGGCGAGGGCGCGCCGCGTAATTCCGCTCACGTTGCCAGCCCCCTGCCTGTCGCTTACAATGGAAGATGCTGAAGAGGAGGCCATGATGGGACCCCTGGAGGGCTCGACCCTGTATGTTTGCCCGCGCTGCCTGGAGAGCAGGACGGTGGCAGGAGCCTGTCCCCGCTGTGGAGTGCAGCGCGTGCGCTGCCATCCTGGGGACCCTGATGACCCCTGCCGTCGCCCTCTGATGGACGCGCAGGGCAAGGTCCTCACCCGCGCGCCGCTCTGGTGGCTGCGCCACACCGTGAGCCGCCTGGCGCGACGGTGGGAAGAAGAATAACCACATCACCTAATGGATAGCGAGGCAACCATGCAAAAAGAGAAGGTAATCGTGATCGGCTCGGGCCCGGCAGGGCTCACCGCCGCGCTCTACACCGGGCGCGCCCAATTGAACCCCCTGGTCATCTCCGGCAACCAGCTCGGTGGGCAGATTTCTCTCACCTACGAGGTTGAGAATTACCCGGGCTTCCCCAAGGGCATCACGGGGCCCGAACTGGTGGAAGCCATGCAGAAACAGGCCGAGCGCTTCGGCGCGCGCCTGACGGTGGACGAAGTCACCGAGGTCGATCTCAGCCATGGGCGACCTTTCCGCCTGAAGACACACGGCGAGGAATACGAGGCCGACGCCGTGATCGTCTGCACCGGCGCCTCGCCCAAGCGCCTGGGGGTGCCGGGCGAGGAAGACTTCATCGGCCGGGGGGTCTCCTTCTGCGCTACCTGCGACGGCTTCTTCTTCCGCGAGAAGGACGTCCTCGTGGTCGGCGGCGGCGACAGCGCCCTGGAGGAGGGCCTCTTCCTGACCCGCTTCGCCAGGCGGGTGCGCGTCGTGCACCGCCGCGACAAGTTGCGGGCCGGTGACACGCTGCAGCGCCGCGCCTTCGCCAACGAAAAGATCGACTTCATCTGGGACACGGTGATCGAGGAGATCAAAGGTGATGGAAAGGTGGAGACCGTGCGCCTGCGCAACCTCAAGACGGGTGAGGAGCAGGAGACGCCCACGGACGGGGTGTTCATCTTCATCGGCCACTACCCCAACACCGACCTCTTCAAAGGCCAGCTCGAAATGGACGAAATAGGCTACCTGATCACCGATGAGCGCATGATGACCAGCGTCCCGGGGGTGTTCGCTGCGGGCGAGGTGCAGGACCCGGTCTTCCGCCAGGTGGCCACCTCGGTGGGCCAGGGCTGCGCGGCGGGGATGATGTGCGAGCGCTGGCTGGAGACGCAGGAGGGTTGAGAAGGTGCCCGTGAAAGCCGGCATGGCATACGCGTTTCACGACGGCGGCGCGCCGCAGGATGGGCGACCGCCGCTGATCCTGATCCACGGCGCGGGCGGCAGCCGGCTGACCTGGCCGGCGGAACTGCGCCGCCTGCCCGATTGGCCCGTATACGCCCTCGATCTGCCGGGCCACGGGCGCTCGCCCGGTGGCGGCGCGGACCGCATCGCGGGGTACAGCCAGAGCGTGCTGGGCTGGATGGACGCGCTGGAACTGTCCCAGGCGATATGGCTCGGCCACTCCATGGGCGGCGGAGTGGCGCTGCATGCCGCGCTGAACGCGCCGCAGCGCGTGGCGGGCCTGGTGCTGGTAGGGACGGGAGGGCGCCTGCGCGTGCACCCCGACTTCCTGGCCAAGGCCGCCGACCCGGCAACCTGCGCCCAGGCCGTGCAGGCCGTCATCCACTGGTCCTTCGCCCCGCAGGCACCGGCCACTGCGGTGGACCGGGCGCAGGAGCACATGCTGGCCACGCCGCCCGAGGTGCTGCACGCAGATTTCCTGGCCTGCGATCGATTTGACGTGTTGGATCGACTGGCTGAGATCGAGGCTCCTGCGCTGGTGCTCTGCGGCGCCGAGGACCGCATGACGCCGCCCAAATACAGCCGCTTCCTGGCTGAAAGCATCCCGCACGCACGACTGGTCATCATCGAAGACGCAGGGCACATGGTGATGCTGGAGCAGCCGGCGCAGGTGGCGCAGGCGGTACAGGAGTTCCTGCAGGGGTTGAGCGGGAAGGGCGATCAGGGATTGGCGACCCGCGATTAGTGATCGGTGATCAGGGGACCCCGCCCCCCGTTCCCTGCCCGCGGATCAACTAATCCTCTCCCAGCCCCAGGCGCGCCCGCAGCAGGGGCAGCATGGCCTGCATCGCACGGGCGCGGTGGCTGACACGGTTCTTCTCATGCGGCGCCAGCTCGGCCATGGTGCGCTCCATTCCCTCTACCAGGAACAAGGGATCGTAGCCGAATCCGCCGCGGCCGCGCGGCTCGGGAAGGATCTCGCCGCGGCAGGTCCCCTGCACCACGTCCACCGCGCCATCAGGCCCCGCGAGAGCCATCACGCAGCGAAAGCGCGCCGGCCAGGGAGGCGGGTGGGGCGCGAGCAGCTCGAGCAGGCGCTGGCGACGCGCTTCGTCATCGGCCTCGGGGCCGGCCAGCCGCGCCGAGCGTGGCCCCGGCCCGCCGCCGAGAGCCTCCACCTCCAGCCCGCTGTCGTCGGCCAGGGCCCATAGACCGCTGGCGCGTGCGAAAGTGGTCGCCTTGAGACGGGCGTTGGCGGCGTAGTCCTGCTCGCTCTCCTCGACTTGCAGCTTCAAGCCCAACGAATCCGGATCGAGCAGTTGCACGGGAAGATCGCCGAGCAGGGCGCGCATCTCGCGCAATTTTCCGGGGTTGCCCGTCGCCAACAACAGTTTTCGCATGGGATTGGCCTCCTTCATTTGGCTACTCGCACAGTACCCGATCCCCACAATTAGGCCTGGCCGGGCGGAAGCACCCAATATATGGGGGGTAAGGCCCTGCGAAACGCGCGCTTATGTCAATGAATCGGCTTGCTGCTTGACCTCAGATTCTATCTATGTTATAATGCGGTCGCTTTTTTGGAAAACTCTATTGCCAGGCGGTGGGAACCTGACTAGTCGTCATCCGTTGCGGTTGAACGTCGGCTTCTTGCTCCATGAGAGCGTCGGCTTCAGCCGCAATTTTGTCTTTGACCACACCGCAGTCCTGGTAGGGGGCGACCTCCAGGTGGGCGATTTGCGCGGCACGGTGCGTTTCACCCGCACCACCCAGGGTCTCTACGCCCACGGCCGCCTCCACGCCCGAGCCCACCAGACCTGTGTCCGCTGCCTGGCAGAGTACGAACAGGACCTGAGCGTCGAGCTGGACGACCTGTTCACCTACCCCCCCGCCCCCGGGGCCGACCCCTTGTTGCAGATCCCCGAAAGCGGGATCCTGGATCTCAATCCGCTGCTGCGCGAGCACCTCTTGCTGGCCGTCCCGCTCCAACCCCTGTGCCGGCCAGACTGCGCTGGGTTGTGCCCCGTGTGCGGCGCCAATCAAAACCAGACCCGTTGCCACCACCGCGAGACCGCCATCGACCCGCGCCTCGCGGTGCTTAAGTCGTTGTTGTCCGAGGAGTAATTCGCGCCCGAGACCGGTTTCGGTTCATCAGGTTGCCCAGGAGCGTCTGGATGAGCGTGAGCAAAGAACGGTGGCAAAAGCGCGACGCCTTCGCCGCCCTGTTGGAAAAGGGCGACTATCAGGGCTACATCATCGTCGAGGACATCCTGACCGTCTTCCCCGAAGTGGAGGACTCCGAGGACCGGCTGGAACGCCTGCAGGCCTTCTTCCGGGCCGCCGGCATCGAGGTCTATGAAGACCTCTCTCAGGTCCCGCCCTATATGCGCCCCGAGGCCGAATCGGAAGGCCCCGAGACCTTCGACCTGAGCGCCATCTCCAGCGACGACACCGTCGGCCTGTACTTGAAAGAAATGGCCCGCGTGCCCCTGCTCAAGACCGAGGAAGAAGTGGACCTGGCCAAGCGCATCGAACGCGGGCGCGAGGCCGAGGCGCACCTCACGCGGGCCAACGGCAACCTCTCTGCCAAGAAACGCGCCGAACTCCAGGGCTATATCCAGGACGCCCGCGCGGCGCGCGACCACCTCATCAAAGCCAATACGCGCCTGGTGGTCAGCATCGCCAAGAAATATATGGGGCGCGGCGTGCCCTTCCTGGATCTGATCCAGGAAGGCAACCTGGGACTGATGAAGGCCGTCGAGAAGTTCGACTACCATCGCGGTTATCGCTTCAGCACCTACGCCACGTGGTGGATCCGCCAGACCATCACGCGCGCCATCGCCGACCAGGGACGCACCATCCGCGTCCCCGTTCACATGTCCGATCGCATTCGCCGCCTGTACAAGATCGCCCACCAACTGGAACAGGACCTGGGGCGCAAACCCACCCCCGAGGAGATCGCCGACGCGATGGAACTGGACTCGCGCAAGGTGCAGTGGATGATGCGCGTCTCCTGGCGCCCGCTCTCCCTGGAGAGCCCGGTGGGCGAGGAAGAGGACTCGGAACTGGGGTCCTTCGTCGAAGACGAGACCACCCCAACCCCCACGCAGAGCGCCTACCAGAACCTGCTGCGCGAGAAGATCGAAGAGGTGCTTTCCACTCTCAGCCCGCGTGAGGCCCGCATCCTGCGCCTGCGTTTCGGCCTGCACAACGGCCGCCCCTACACATTGGAGGAGGTGGGGCAGAAGTTCGGCCTGACGCGCGAGCGCATCCGCCAGATCGAGGGCAAAGCCCTGCGTCGACTGCGCCACCCGCGCCGCGCCCGCCAACTGCGCGATTATCTGAGCTAGTCTCCGCGCGGCGATCCTCTCCCGCCGCGTGTGATCCAACGCCGTTTCACTGCCCCAGGGCGGGAATCTCTCCCGCCCTGTATCATTTCCGGGAACGCCACTGCTTCAACCACGAGGATACGGGAGAACGCCCGTCTCAGACAGCCCGGCGCGGGCCGCCGAAGTCCTGTGGCGCGCGGCGCAGTTCCCAGCGGCCCTCCTGGCGCAGAAAGGCCAGCTCAAAAGCCTGATCACCCTCCACCATCACCAGCATCCTCCATACCTCGCCCTCCAGCCAGCATCGCCCAAGCGCGGTCACTCGCCGACGGCGCCCCCGCCACTGGAAGGCCTCCGGGTGCGGTCGCCCCTGTGCATCAAAGTGCGCCTCGACCGATATGGGCTCTCCCTTCGTACCTTCAGCGGTCGACGTGCGCTTCCCACCTGCGCCCTGCCCCCGCAGCACTTCCAGCGCCAACGCCAATGCCTTCTCCGCTGCCTGCCTCTTGTTCGCTTCCCGGTCGCCGTGGAAGACGAAACGCTCAGCCCGCTCAGTGCCCGGCGCGACGACCGCGATCCAGGTCAGGCCCACCGGCTTCTCCGCCGTGCCGCCTGTGGGCCCGGCGATGCCCGTCACAGCCAGGGCCACCTGGGCGCCAAAGGCCTGCCGGGCGCCGCGCGCCATCTCCAGTGCCGTTTCCCTGCTCACTGCGCCGTGGGCTTCCAGTGTTTCAGAGCGCACGCCCAACAGGCGCTCCTTGACCTCGTTGGCATAGGCCACCACTCCCCCCAGGAAATAGGCCGAAGCGCCCGCCAGTTGCGTCACCCGGTGCCCCAATAGCCCCCCGGTGCAGGACTCGGCCAGCGCCAGCTTCCAGTCGCGCGCCAGCAACACCTCGGCGAGTCGCCTCTCCAAGCGGTACGACATGCTTCACCTCGCTCTCTGACCGAAGGCCTCCACTCCTCTCCCCGCCTCTCTGGACCGACTCCCGCTGCGGGACGGCCTGGCGCGGCGATTATACCCCCCCGGTTGACACCGCCCTGCGCCGACGGTATGCTTGCCGCGATGGCCCAGTTTTCGCTCTTCGACTACCAACCCGTCGTCTGGTCAGTTTCCGACCTCAATCGCCACATACGGGTTCTGCTGGAAAGCGAGCCCGAGATACAGGACCTGTGGGTGGCCGGCGAGGTATCCAACCTTTCGCGACCTGCTTCGGGCCACCTCTACTTCACCCTCAAGGACCCCCGTGCCTCGCTGCGTTGTGTGATGTGGCGCTCCGACGTGGCTCGCCAGCGCCACATCCCTGCGGAAGGCCAGGCCGTGGAAGTGCACGGGCGCATCGGTCTCTACGAGGCTGGCGGTCTCTATCAGCTCTACGCCGACCTAATCCGCCCGGCGGGCGAGGGCGCCCTCTATCAGGCTTTCGTGCGCCTCAAGGCCCGCCTGGAAGCGGAAGGGCTCTTCGAGGCCGAGCGGAAGCGCCCGCTGCCCGCCTGGCCCAGGCGCATCGGGGTGGTCACCTCCCCCACCGGCGCCGCGCTGCAGGACGTGCTCAACGTGCTGCGGCGCCGCTTCCCGCTGGCCGAGGTGATCCTCGCCCCCACACCCGTCCAGGGCGAGGAGGCCCCGGCGGGCATCGTGGCCGCGCTCGAGACCCTCAACCGCCAGGTCAGGCCGGACCTCATTCTGCTGGTGCGCGGCGGAGGCTCGATCGAGGACTTGTGGGCCTTCAACGACGAGCGTGTGGCGCGCGCCGTGGCCGCCTCCCAGGCACCGGTGGTCACGGGCGTGGGCCACGAGGTGGACTTCACCATCGCCGACTTCGCCGCCGACGTGCGCGCCCCCACCCCCTCCGCCGCGGCCGAACTCGCCACGCCCGACGTCGCAACCATCACCGCCAGCCTGCGGCAACTGCGCTCCCGCCTGGCCAGGGCACTGGGTGAACAGGTCCTCGACCGCCGCATGGCCCTGGAGGGCGTCGTCGCTTCGCTGCGCGTTGCCTCCCCCCGCGCCCGCATCTCCGACGGCCGACAGCGGCTGGACGCTTTGACCCGCCGCGCGGCAGCTTCCGTGAAACATGGCCTGGCCCTGCGCCGCGAAGCCCTCAACCGCCTGACGCAGACGCTCCAGGCAGTGGGTCCACCCGCCGTGCTGGCGCGCGGCTACGCGCTGGTCACCCGACAGGCAGACGGAACCCTGGTGCGCTCGGTGGCCCAGGTATCGACGGGCGATCGTATCCGTGTGCGCCTGCATGATGGGAGCTTCGGGGCACAGGTGAAACCTCCCGCTGATGACGGCTGACAAAGACCGGCCTCCTGAGAAAGATCCCGCCCCCGCAGAGAACCAGGGCGAAGATCTGTCTGACCCTCCCGCTGGGGGCATGTTCGGATCGAAAGCGCGCTCCAACCCCCTGACGGCTTCCCCCCTGCGCCGCCACGCGCTGGCCCTCAGTCTCTTCACATTGCTGACGTTGGCCGTCACGTGGCCGCTGGTGATCCACCTCTTCGACCGCGTCCCCGGCTGGTACATCGCCGACAATTACGAGTACCTGTGGAAGATGTGGTGGTTCCGCTATGCGCTGCTCGATCTGCACCAGTCCCCGCTCATCGCCCCCGACATCTTCTACCCTTATGGCTTCAACCTGGCCCACGCCGAGCTCACACCGCTGCACACCATCGTCGGCCTGCCGCTCACCTATCTGCTCGGCGAGGTCGCCGCCTACAACCTCTTCGCCCTCTCCTCTTTCATCCTGGCAGGCTGGGCAGCCTGTATCCTGGTGTACCGTCTCAGCGACAGCCTGCTCGCCGGCCTGCTCGCCGGCACGCTTTTCGTGCTCACGCCATACCACACGGTGCGCTATGGCGGCATCCTGCCACCTACCTCTTTCCAAGGCATCCCTTTGTTCTTCCTTGGCCTGGAAGCTTGGGTAGGCGAGCGAAAGCTGCGCTGGGCGGCACTGGCCGCGCTGGGTTTCATCGCCGCCTCGTGGGCCTACTTGTACTACGCCGTCGGGCTGGCCCTGTTGGCACCCATATACCTGCTGCTGCGTCTGCGCCCCCTGCGCCCCAGACTCAAAGAGAGAGGGACTTGGTGGGCGCTTGCCCTCTTCGGCGCGCTGACACTGGCGGCCATGGCGCCGCTTGCCGCGCCCTACATCAAGCTGGGGCGCGAGGTCTCCCTGACCATCCCGCTGCAGGACGTTGATTTCTGGTCGGCCAGCGTGAGCGATTATTTCCTGCCTCCCGGGCTCAATCCACTTTGGGGATCCTGGGTGCGGGAGCACCTGCTCACCATCCCGGCCGAATACCCGCAGATCGCGCTCGAATTCGTGCTCGCGCCGGGATTCGTCGCGCTGCTTTTCGCCTTCTATGGGTGGCGCTACGCAAGATCGCCGGCCAGGGCGGCACTGGCCGGGATGGCGATTGCCGCTTTCCTGCTCAGCCTGGGCCCCAGGCTGCATTTGCTCGGGCGCTACCCCCTCATCCTTCCCGCCCCCGCCTGGCTTGCCGCGTTCGCACAACGCACCCTTGACCAGATGGGGATGTGGTTGCCAGCGAAGGAATCCTATCAGGCGCTGGCCGGCGATGGGTTGTCCGTCCCCCTTCCTGCGTTGCTGCTCCGTTGGTTGTTCCCCCCTTTGAAAGGTATGCGCGGCTGGAACCGCTTCGCCGTTTTCGTCAGCCTGGCCACGGCAGTGCTCGCCGGCCTCGGTATGGCCGCTTGGCTCCGGCGCGAGGTCATGCCCAGCGCTCGCCCAGGACGCCGATGGACGCAATACATGATAGCCGCGCTGCCTCTGCTGCTGGCGGTCTTCGAATTATGGCCGGGCCGCATCCCATTGCAGCCTGTGGAACCGCGACCCGTGGACCTCTGGCTGGCCCAGCAGCCCGGGCAATTCACCATCATGGAACTGCCCTTGACCAGCGCACTCAGCGCCAGCCAAATGCTCTATACCCGCTACCACGGCAAGCGCATCGCTTTCGCTTATGGCACTTACTTCCCCTACTGGTATCGGGATCGATTCCCCGAACTGCAAACGTGTCCCCAGGAAGCCTGCCTGGAGCGCTTGCGGTCCTGGGAAGTGCGATATGTCCTGCTCAACCTCGCTTCCGAGCCCCGGGGGCCCGAGCTCGAAGCAATCATGGATGCACGCATCGAGTTGGCCCGCCTCGGTCGCTTTGGGGACATCATCGTTTACCGTTTGCTGCCGCGAAAGACAAACGGCCTGCGCCTGCCGCCCCCCTGGCCGGGGCGGGGGTCTGCAGTGGTGGTAGACTACCGACGCACAGCAGGGACATGCAGGAGGGAAAGGCCGCCTATGTTCCCATCGACCTCACGCGAAGATATCCGGAGAGCTGCCTCCGGCTGCAGCGACGCGGGCCCGCTCGCCCTGCCCAATACCAGGATCAAGACGGCGGCCGGCGGGCCGAGGGAGCGCGCATGAGCGATCAGAACCTTCCGCACGACGCCTCCCCCCAGGTGGCGGGATGACGAAGAATCGCTTCACGCGCGGGGCAGGCCTTCTGGAGCCCTTCCTGGCCCGGCAGCGAGCACGCATAGCCAACCAACTGATCCCCGATTCGCTGCGCAAGGGGCGCATCCTGGATATCGGGTGCGGCAGCTATCCCTATTTTCTGGCCCACACTTCCTTCCGCGAGAAATTCGCCATCGACCAGCTTCCCCCGACCAGCGTTCCTGAGAATGTTTACTGGCACACGCTCGATCTGGCCAAAGCGCCCAAGTTTCCCTTCGAAGACGCCTATTTCACAGTGGTCACCATGTTGGCCGTGATCGAACACCTCGATCCCGAGGGCCTGGTCGGGCTTCTTCGGGAGTGCTACCGCGTGCTTGAGCCGGAAGGCATGATAGTACTCACCACCCCGGCGGCATGGGCTGACAGGCTCCTGCGGCTGATGGCCCGCTTGCGGCTGGTCAGCAAGGAGGAGATCGACGAGCACGTCTTCATGTACACTCTGCCGCTGCTGGGGTGGTATTTTGGAGCAGCGGGCTTTCCCCGACAGAATGTGCGATTCGGCTACTTCGAGGGCGGGCTCAATATGTGGGCAACGGTGCGTCGCTAGCACTGTCGTCGAGGGCGCGCGCGAGACGCCAGGATCGAGGTTGATATGGTGAAGAAGAAACCGCCCGAGGAACTGAGCTACGAGGAGGCTTTCCAGGAACTGGAGGCACTCGTCGCCCGTCTGGAATCCGGCGAACTCCCCCTTGAGGAAGCGCTAGGCCTCTTCGAACGCGGCCAGGCCCTGGCGGCCCGCTGCAACCAGCTCCTGGAGGAGGCCGAACTCAAACTGAAGCAATTGACGATAGAGACGGACGAAGGTGAGCATGCAGCATGAACGTCCTCACCAGGTGCCACACCCGGGCGTGGGAGGCTGAATCACGGTGGAACCGCTGGCCATTTTCCGTAATGCCCCACTGATCGCCGCCTTGCTGGCCTGGGGCATCGCCCAGGCGGCCAAGATGCCCATCGAATACGCCCGCAACCGGCGTTGGAACTGGGCCCTGCTCTTCCGCGCCGGCGGGATGCCCTCCTCCCACTCCGCCCTGGTCACCGCCGCCACACATGGCATTGGCCTGGCCGTTGGCTTTGACACACCCATCTTCGCACTTTCCGTCGTGCTGGCCATGATCGTCATCTACGACGCGACAGGCATTCGACGCCAGGCGGGGCGCCATGCAGAAATGATCAACGCCATGATCCAGGAGCTGGTGGAGGGCCATCCCCTGCACCAGGAGCAACTGCGCGAGGTGTTGGGGCACTCACCGCTGGAGGCGCTGGTAGGCCTGCTCCTGGGATTGGCCGTCGCTCAGGTGTTGGTCCCCCACTGGCCCTTCTAGGCGGGGGTGTTCACTTGCGCCGTGACAGCAGCATGCGCGGCAGCTCGCGCGCCTCGGGCGCCCGCAGCGCCAGCGCCGCCAGCCAGTAGACCACACCCCCCAGACTCACGCCGATCAGCGCCACCTGCCACGACGGCCGACCGGCCGAGACGGACATCCAGACCCCCAGCACCAGGGACATGAGCACCGTGGCCGCCAGCGCGGCCAGCAGCCCGCCGCGGATGCGGGATAAGTCCAGTCCCCCCAGCCGCTTGCGGATCAGCCACAGCAGCGCCCCGCATTCGAGGGCCGTCGCCAGCGAATTGGCCAGCGCCAATCCGCCATGCGGCATCCAGCCCACGCGCGCGAAGAGTGCCGCGAAGCCCAGGCTGAAGACCACGTTGAGCCCCATGGCTGCTGTGCCCACAACGACCGGCGTGCGCGTGTCGTGCAGCGCGTAGAAGGCGCGGGCGATGATCTCCACCAGGGAATGCCCTACCAGCCCCGCCGCGAACCACAAGAGGGCCCAGGCCACCTGCTCTGTGGAGCGCGCGTCGAAGGCGCCGCGCTGGAAGAGCAACGCCACCACCGGCCGCCGCAGCAGGATCAGCCCCAGGCTGGCCGGCAGCGAGAGGAAGGCCACGCCGCGCAGCGTGTTGGCCAGCGAACGGCGCATGGCTTTCAACTCGCCGCGCGCCACCTGTTCGGAGAAGGTGGGCAGCGCGGCGATGGCGATGGCCTGAGCGATGATCACCTGCGGCATCATCATCACCGCGAAGGCCAGGGTGATGCCCGTCAGGCTGCCCACAGGCATGGCCGAGGCCAGGATCGTGTTGACCAGGAAGTTGATCTGCACCACCGCCTGGCCCAACAGCCGCGGCCCCATCAGGCGCCCCACCTTGCGCACTGCGGCATCGCGCAGGCCCAGGGTGGGAATGTACCGCGGCCGCAGCCCCCTCAGCCCAGGCAGCTGCACGCCCAGGTGCATCACCGCCCCCAGCACCACCCCCCAGGCCAGTCCGTGGATCCCCATGCTCGGTGCGAAGGCCACGGCACCCACGATCCAGCCCAGCCACAGGAACGTCGGCGCCAGAGCCGGGAGTACGAAGTGCCGATGGGCATTGAGCACGCCCATCACCAGTCCACTCAGGCCGAAGATCACCGCTGAGAGCAACAGCACGCGCAGCAGCGATACCGTCAGTGCCGCCTGATCAGCGGGAAAAGCCAACAGCAGGTCCACCAGTTGTGGCGCCGCCAGCCAGACCAGGGCCGCCGCCGCGCTCAGGCCCAAGAGGACCAGGTTGGCGATGGAGGAGGCCAGCCTCCAGGCGTCGCTCCGGTCACCGCGTGTCAGGAACTCGGTGAAGGTGGGCAAGAAGGCCGAGACCAGCGCGCCCCCGCCATCAGGGTGAACAACGTTTCCGGGACCCGATTGGCGGCGTTGAAAGCGTCGATCTCGGGGCCGGTTCCGAAGGCGCGCGAGACCAGCACCCACTTCGCCAGCCCGGCGAGGTTGGAGAGCACGAAGCCAGCCATGACCACCCCGGCGGCGCGGGCGATCTGGCGGTCAGCGGTGGAGAGTGACTCATTCACAGCGTGGCATTATACAGGAGAGGCCGTTCCCGCAGGACGCGCCGCTGCCCCGCCCACACACCAAGGCCCTCGCTGTGCTCCCGCGTCAACAGGTGTACAATCAGCCACCCGAATACCGCCAGGAGGCCCTCGTGCGCGGCCAAGACAACCAAACCAGGCTCACCTGCGGCTGGGCGCTGCTCGTAATGGGCGCGCTGGTCTTCGTCGCCGGCCTGTGCACTACCGGGTTCCAAATCACCGAGCTGGTGAACACCGCATCGCAGGATGTCCACACCGGAAGCAGTGTTGACACGGGCACCTGGCAGGATGACGGCTGGGATTGGAGCTTCGACAGCCTGGCCGAAATCCGCAGCGAATCCGTTGAGCAGAACAACCCCACCCCGGCCATCCTCTTCGTCGGCACACTCATCGCCAGCGTGCTCTTCTTGAGCCTGATCATCCGCACCTGAGGCGGCTTCGGCGTGATGGAGACCTGAGGCCCGATGGACGATCACACTGCGGATTTTCTGGGAGAACTGCGGCTGGGCCGCCGCTTGACCTCGACCGGCCAGGTTGCCGCCGGGGGATTGGCGATCATGCTCGGGCTGGCATTCCTGCTGCCCGATCAGGTGGGTTTCCCGGTCGACCCGGCGCTGGCCTGGGCAGCCATCCTCACCGGTGTGATCATCAGCCTCACGCTGCTCAACCTGCTGGAATTGCTCGGGGGCAGCGCGAACTACGGCGGCACCTCGGCCCTGGTCCATGAAACCCTGGGCCCCTGGGGGGGCTTCCTCAGCGGCTGGTCCCTCCTGGCGGCCAGCCTGGCCCTGACCGCGGCGCTGGCACGCAGCGCGGCGGGTCACCTGCAGCTCTTCTTTCCACGCCTGGCGCTGTCCGGGCCGTGGCTGGCTCTGACGCTCATCGCGGCGCTCGTGCTGCTCCAGCTTTTCCGCTGGGTGCCGCGCCGCGAATGGCTCTGGCCGGTTGCCGCCGCGCTGGCCATCGGCCTGACCGTGTACCTGATCAGCGCCCTGCCGCACCTCAATCCAGCCTCCTCCCGCCAATCGTCTCCGTCTCTTCCCAAGGGGCTCCTGCAGGCCATGGCCCTGCTGGCGGTCACCTATGCCGCGTTGGAGCCGCCGCTCGCATCACGACGGCAGGTGCAGCATCCGACGCGGCATCTGCCGCGCGCCCTGGCGCTGAACCTGGGCGGCGCGAGCCTGCTCTTCGCCATCATCTTCCTGGTCGCCTCACGCCTGCCCGTACCGGCCCAGGCCTCCGCGGCCGCCGGATTCACCAGCCTCCTGTCCCTGGCCTCCCCCCTGCCGCGCCCCGTACTCTGGGGCCTGGCCCTGACGGCGCTGTTGCTGGCGGCTAACGCCTGCCTGATGATGGCCGCCCGGCAGCTGCATCGCTTGAGCAGCCAGGGGGCGCTGCCACGCCGATGGAACCGCCTGCGGCCGCCCTTTCGCCTGCCGCCGCGCCTCTTCGCAGCGCTGTTCTTGGCCAGCGTGCCGCTCACCCTGGGCCTCCCACAGGCCTGGCTGACGGCCTCCTCGGCCGGGCTCTTCGCCGGCGCGATGGCCCTGGTGAACCTGGGCATGCTGCGCAGCCGCCGCGTCGAACATGGACGGCGGCGGCCCTTCCAGGTCCCTTTCCACCCCCTGGTCCCCTCCGTAGCGCTGGCCATCAGCGCCGTCTTCTTCCTGGCTCTGCCGCCGGCAGCGCAGGTCGGGGACCTCCTCTGGCTGCTGCTGGGGTTGGCGATCTTTTTCACCTACTCATGGCCGCGCATGGTGCAGGCCCAGGAGGGCGTGCTGGTCTTCGGCCGCAGCCCCTCTCCCGCCAAACAGGAAGGCACCTATCGCATCCTGGTGCCGCTCAGTAGGGGGCCGGAGCAGCGCCCCTTGCTTCGCCTCGCCACCGCCCTGGCGCACCAGATGGAGGGCGAGGTGGTCGCCCTGCAGGTGATCCCGGTGGCCGATCCGCTGGCGCTGGACGAGGGCAGGCGTCTGGCGCGCAAGCGCAACACCCTCTTCCGCTGGTCCATCCACCTGGCCGAGTCGCACAGCGTCCCCACCTATCCCATCACGCGCCTGGCCCGTTCGGTGCCGGAGGGTATCCTGGAGACCGCCGCCGAAGAGCAATGTGACTTGATCCTGCTCTCCTGGTCCATCGGAGCCGCGCAGCAGGGCGTGCGCCTGGGCCACGTGCTCGACCCGGTCATCCGCCGCGCGCCGTGCGATGTGGCCGTGATCGCCTTCCACCCCGAGCGCACACCTTTC
>JAJRUD010000042.1 GCA_024277995.1 Chloroflexota bacterium | reverse complement strand
TCGGTTGGGAGTTCACATAACAGGCTACGGAGCCGGAGACGTTGGCCAGGTCGGAGGCGCCGTTATTGCGGATATGCACGTTCATGGTCTTGCCCAGTCCCAGGTTGTACAGGCCCACGATCTGCACGTCGGCGATGGTGAGCGGGAGAATGGTGACGATGATAGCCCAGGTAGGTGTGGGTGTGACCTGGGCGGGGAAAGTCTTCTTGAGACTGTTGTTGCCGGCATTGCCGTCGGCGAAGGTGTCGGCGGTGATGGAGGCCGAAACGGTGAGCGGCCCCTGGTAGAGGTCCAGCTTGACTCCGCTGTCCAGGGTCACTGAGCCGCCGGATTTCACAGCGACCCACATGCGTGAGGGCCCATGGGTGCCCGCGGAGGGGCCGCTGCCGGTGATCTCCAGCCGCAGCAGGAAGTAGGCTTTATCGAGCCTGTCGGGCCCGTTGTTTTTCAGCCTGAACTGCAGGGCATTGCCTGGGCCCAACTGCAGCGCCGTGAGCGCCAGGTCGGCGGAGGGGCCGGGGGTCTCGCTGGGTGTGAGGGGTGTATCCGTCGGCGGGGGCTCGGCGGGCGGCGCGCTGGGGGTGGAGGCGACTGGCGGCGCGGGGGTGGCGGAAGCCGCGGCCGGAACCGCGAGCGTGATGGTGGGCGGCAGGGGCGGCGGAGCCTGCGGCGGCGAGGCACCGGGCAGGTTGCAGGCCATGACGGCGAGCAGGAGCAGGCCAGCCGGCAGCAGCAGCGCGTTCCGTTTCTGCCGCGAGTTCTTGGCGTTCATCGTCTTGTTCCCTTTCTCTGCAGGCGTGCTGCCGCAGGGCGGCCGCGCGCGCGCATCCATCGTGCTGGGCTCAGCTGCACCTCTCCCGGCCGCAGCCCGCAGCCTACTCGATGCACTGCTGCACGGTGACGTAGACCGGGCTGGCTGTGCTCTGGTTGGAGGCAGCGTCCCATGCCCGGACCGTGATGGCGAGCGTGCCCGTAGTGCTCAGCGGCCCGATCTCGCCCTGGAAGATGTCGCCGTCGGCGCGGTACAGGGTGGACTGGCCGCTCTCGCCACCCACGCTCCAGTCCGCCCTGGCGAGGTCAACGCCCACGTTGTCCTGGATCGTGGCCAGGACGGTGGTGGTACGACTGTAGGAAGGGCAGCCGGAGCCCTGCGTGAGAATGGTGGTCGGGTTGGCGCTCACGCCGCTGATGGCAGGGGCCTGGCCGTCGACGGGGGGTGGAGCGGTGGGCGAGGGCGTCAGGGTGACGGTCGGCTCGCTGACGACGGGGAGAGGCGGCGGTGCGACGGGGGGCAGTTCGCCCAACAAGGCAGGAGGGAAATCGAGCAGATCGGCGGCGATCCAGCACAGGCTGGCCCTGTCCGGGAGCTGAAGCTGCAGCCACGCGCCGTCCTGGAGCCGCCCTACGGCTTGGGCTGCCTCAGCCTGGCCCAGGTAGCCGATGGGGCTGAAGGCCTTATCGGGGCCCTGGCGGCAGGTGGCGTTCTGCCGGGCGGTCACCCAGGTCGTATCGGCCATGGCGGGGCCTTCGCCGGCAACCTCGAATTCATAATGCCCCGGGCATCGATCGTCGGGCTCCATCAAGTATTCGTCAGCGTAGAACCACGTGCCCGAATCGGCACCGACGACCATCAGCCCCCACTGGTGACCGCGCAGGTAAGGGTCAGCAATCCGCTCACTGATCTTCACGGTCTTGGCGATCTGCGTGGGATACGGAGCCTGGAACCCCTCGTGATATTCATCGAGGGTGGATGTATTCCAGAGGTCGATGGAGCGGATCCCGAGGGGGGCGTTGATGTGGAAGGTGATGGCCACCGTGCGGTTGCTCTCACAGGTGATCCTGTCCATGACGGCCTCGACCGAGCCCTCGACGGGTGTCTGGCTGAGGTCGGGGGGAGAGCTTTCATCGCCGGGCGCGGTGATGTAGACCACGACCTGGGCTGCCTGGCCGCGGTTGCCGCGCGCGTCAATGGGGATGGCGCTCAACTCGTACTCGCCGGCCGAAGGCGGCGTCCATTCATAAGAGGCTTCGCCCAGAACCTGGCCGCCGGCTTCCACGGTCTGGAGCAGCTCCTCACCGGCGTAGAGTTCGAAACGGGCGACGCCGTCGCTGTCCGAGGCGTGAGCGGTGATGGTGACCGGGCCGAGCGGGAAGCGGGAGCCCTCGAGCGGTTGGTCCAGCCAGGCCGAGGGGCCCTGCCTGGCAGCGCTGCAGGCGGTCAACAGGAGGGCGAAAAGCACGGCCAGTGCGAAAGTCAGGTTGCGTCTCATGGTTGGCTTCTCCCTCGACGGGATGGCCGCGGGCCGATCGGCCTGCGCGGAAGCGTGCTTGCCGCCTCCCGTCCTCATGCGGCATGGTTTCATCGGTCCTCGCTCCAGGCCCCGTTCAGCAAGGCATCCAGCGGCCGCGAGTCGGCGCTCATCGTTCGCGAAAGCCGCGCACGCGGATCGTAACCACGCCGTAGGCGTCGTCCTCGATGAAGAAAAGGTCGTATTCCTTGTTGAAACCCACCCAGTCCTCGAATCTCATGATGACCGTCTCGGAGAAGGTTGCGAAGCGGTCATCGGCGGAGAGGGAGTCATAGTCCCAGAACTCGCCGCCGAAGGAGACGCCGCCGGTAGTGTCGTGCGGCGAGCTGAAGGAGGGGCGGATGGGGACTATGAAAGTGTCCGGCCGCACGCCCAGGGCAGTCGAGATGCCGGAGGCGGGGAAGGCAATGTCCTTGAAGCTGTAGGGAGTGCCGCAGGTCATCGGTTTGAAGAAGCTCCCGCCCCAATGTCGCTGCTCGGCGCGGCCGAAACCGGTGGCATCGACGTAGATCGTGTAGTAAGCCTCGAAGGTCTCGCAGGGGGTGAAGTCGGCCCAGAATCTCTCGCCGTC
>JAJRUD010000041.1 GCA_024277995.1 Chloroflexota bacterium | reverse complement strand
GACGAGATGGATGATCTCATCCATCGACCGGGCGGCCCGCAAGGCGGAGGAGATGTCCAGCAAGGCCCCCAGTTCAGCGGCCTGACGTCGGGCTGCTTCGAACAGACGCGCGTTTTCCAGGGCCATGGCCGCCTGTCCCGCAAAAGCGCTCAGCAATTCAGCGTGTTCCTGTGTGTAGAAACCCGGCGCGTCTTTTGTCAGCGAGAACAAGGCCACCACTTCCCCGCCCACCAGGATCGGCGCACCGGCCCACGACTTGATGTGACCACCGCCTTCAAAATGCCGCCATGCGGGATCCTTGGCCGTGTCCGAAACGACCAGGGGCCTCCTGCCCTGCACGGTGGTTCTCAGATTGGGGATTTCGTTCACCCTCAGGACGTGCTGTCCCGGGTACGCCTCCGCCGGGAGGTGCTCAAATCCGCGGTGGCGCGCCACGCGCACGATGTCCTGTTCGACGAGCATCACGCACGCGGTGTCATATGGGATCACAGATGCGATCTGTTCGAGCATTTGGTCCAGCAAAGAATCCGGGTCGAGCGTCGCTGCCAGGGCCGCTCCCGCCTGGCGTAAGGCCTCAGCCAGCCGGCGCTGCTTCCGCTCGGCGGCAAAGAGACGCAGCCGCTCGATGGCTGGCGCCAGCTGACCGGCGACAGTGGCCAGCAGCCGTTCATCTTCTGCGCTGAAGGCCGCCTTGCGGGCGCTCTCGGCGTTGATGACGCCGATCACGCGTTCTCCCACTTTCAAGGGCACGCACAGCTCCGATCGCATGCCTGGATTGGCGGCGATGTATGCTTCAGACTGTGTGACGTCGTCCAGACGTAGTGGCTTGCCCGTGGCCGCCACGGTGCCCGCGACCCCGGAACCCAATGGGAAGGTGGAGCGCATGGCCGTCTCTGTGGCGCCACGGTAGGAGGGGTGGGGGCGCAGCGATGAACAGCTTGCATCGCAGAGCAGCACGCCGAAGTTGTCAGGGTAGAGCGCTTCGCCAATGACATCCGTCACCCGTTCGATGAGCGCGTCGACCTCTGTGGCCTGTGCGCCGGCCAGCGCGACGGCATGCAGCACCTGCAATTCTTTCAAGCGCCGCGCGGGGCGCAGGTCGTGAGCGACGAGCACGGCCACTGCGGGCTTGCCCTCAGCGTCGTTGAGAGCAAGCCCGAGCAACACCACGGGTACCATCGCGCCATCACGAGTGCGCATGCTGGTCTGCAGCGCTCGGAACTGACCCCGCTCCCAGAATGAAGACCAGTGGTCGACGTCGAGGATGTCAGGTTCTTCGACCAGCATGCTGAGGGGCCGGTTGGAAACTTCGGCCTGCGTGTAGCCCAGCAGCGCCCGGGCAGCCTGGTTGATGGCCCTCACGTGGCCGGACGGATCCGCCAGGATCACGGCCTCCGTCAAGCTGTCCAACATCGAGAGGGACAATCGGCCCAGGTACAGCGGCCCAAGAGTCTCAAGGGAATTTGCGGACTCGCTCATTGACCGAGGTTACACCGTGACAAGCGGGTATGCAGCATCGACATCAGACGCTCGTGCCCGCCAGCCAGAAGACAGAAGAAGCTGCTGAACCGCGAGTATAGCATCCCGGTCGGCGGGTACAAGAGAGCCAGGCAGACCTATTCCCGACGCCAAACCAGGGATCGTGGTGTATCCCGGCCGGCGGCGCCGTTCGGCTGCCTCCGGACAGCGCTATGCGCACCTGCTGGTGCGCGCCTACGCGCCGGGCAAGAGCAACACCGGCAGGCGCACGAGGTATGTCGCGCAGCTTGCACGGTGAGGGGTGAATCAGCCATGGATTGCCCCCTCGGACAGATAGGGGCTGCGTGTGACGTTGGAAAACAGTCGGGCCAGGGGGCCGAGCCTGGGGAAAGGTGGCGGGGTTGAATAGCAGGGGATCGGCCTGGTCGATGGAGGCATAAGGGCCGAGTGTGACGGTGAGGACCGCGAAGATGGTCAGGAGCGAGCTTTTCACTCACTCCCCCTTGGCGGGACCGGCCGCGGTCCGCCCCATTCTCGCCAGCGGCGGGCTGCTTCTGCGTCAGCGCCATCATCCGGCTTCTCGGGTCCCGAACTTGCCAGGTTCGATTGCATTTGCAGTAGTAGTCACCCCCGGTAGGTGGCCTGGTCCACACACCACCCGCGGCATCGCATTCCGCACGGGTGGCGATATCCCGATGGCAGACCGGTCCCTGTTGCTCGGGAGTGGGCGTGGGTACCGGGGGATCATTGAGGATCCTCAAGTCTTCGAGCGCCACGGAAAGCTCCACCTCCGTCGTGCGCAGATAGCAGCGGATGCCCTGGATGTTGTCCGGGTCCTGGACGATGATGAAGTCCCCGCGCATGTTTCTCCCGAAGATCTGCGTCCTCTCTCCTTGGAGGACAAAGCCGCCGGTCCTGGGATATCGCTTGGAGTCGGGCCCTGCCAGACACGCCAGGTCCCGCTCAGCGGGCCAGGCCGTGGCGAATTGCGGAGGGGCCGCACAAGTGCCTAAGAGATTGGTGAAGAAGGACCCGCGCTGGGACGCCGGCCCCACCACACCGTCCTGGATCGCTGCCACCCTCCAGTAGTAGAGCGTGCAGTCCGCCAGGGGGTCGGTCAGGACCGTATTGGCGGGAATGTCGAAGGTGCCCAGCAGGTTGCTGCCGGCGAAGGTCGGGTCGGTTTGCAGGTCGAGCAGGTAACCGTCGGGGATGCAGCCGGGATCCCCTGGCCGGAAGCGCAAGGCGACCTGTCGGGTAGCCACCTCTTGACCCTCCGACGGGGAGATCAACTGCGGCGGGACGAGGGCTGAGGGGCCGCTGCACTCCGGGCCGGTGAAGAAGGATCGCTTCTCGCTGAAGGGACCAAGCTGATCGCCCACTCTCCCTGCCACCTGCCACCACCACTGGGTAGCGGGCGGGAGCGGAGAACCCGGCCCCCATTGAGTATCAGGGGTGCCTGTGCCACCTGAAAGGCTGAGATCAGCCATGTCTGGGTCGGGGGAGAGGTGCACGGCGAACCCCTGCATGGCGCAGGAGCCAAGGTACTCCCACTGCAGCGAGACCTGCGCAGCGTCGACGATCTCATACATGGCTGGTGAGACCGGGATGGGCTGCAGCTCAGGCGGCAGCGACTCCAGGTAAGGGGCGGCACAGGTGCACCGTTGCACGGTCAGCGCGAAGTTCGAGGTGGACGACCATGGCCCATCTTCATCCCCCGCGCTGGCGGCCACTCGCCAGTAATAGGAGGTGCACGTCTGCAGAGGGGAAACCTGGGCCCACTCGTTGAACTCCCGATAAGGGTAGGCCTGTCTGGAATCAATCACCAGTGCATTGAAGTCTGCATCGGTGGACACCTGAACGTGGTAGCCCTCCGGTGCGCAGGAGGCGCCGGGGTAGTCCCAAGTGAAGGTCGGTTGAAGTGTCGAAACGGCTCCCCCAGAGGTGGGCTCCAGGGGCTGCGGGGCGACCAACTCCTCACCCCCGCACACCGGCCCAGCGATGAATTCAGTCCATTCTGAATAGGGGCCGAAGGTAGAGCTGTTTCTGGCCGCTACTCTCCAGACGTATCTTGTACCGGGTACGAGATCGGCCGGAGGG
This sequence comes from Chloroflexota bacterium, assembly GCA_024277995.1. Taxonomy (GTDB): domain Bacteria; phylum Chloroflexota; class Anaerolineae; order Anaerolineales; family E44-bin32; genus JAJRUD01. The sequence goes on along the minus strand of JAJRUD010000041.1, from coordinate 7,176 downwards.
GACCACTGTTTGGCGGAGCTCTGCGTGTCGCCGCCCATTCCGGTGTCCTCCAAGACCCCCTCGGTGGAATTGGTGAAGACCTGGACATCGAAGTGCCTCGCGTAGCAGTTCTGTGGGCCGTGATAGGTCCACTCCAGCGTGGGTTGCCCGCTGTCGACCAGACTTCGGTGGGGTGGTGAGGCATTTTGTGGTTGGCAGGAGGGGTGTTCGCAGGGGACCGAGGGGGGGAATTCGCTGGGGGTGCAGGCGCAGAGGGGGAGCACGGCCAGTAGGGGGATAGCCCAGAGGTTGGTTTTCATGTCGGCACCTTTCCCGGCAGATCGCAAGTGATCCGGACGAAGGTTGGTGCATCGAATTCATGCTTATAGCGTCTAGTCCTCCCGTCTTGTGACAGATTGCGCGAACCCTCTTATTCTATACATTGTGCATCCCCGGTCGCCAAATAGGAGCGCGGCGGAGGACGCCGCCTCGTCACTTGCTCTCCGCCAGGAAGCTCAATGCCGCACCGGGGCATTGGACGCTGCACCTTCTGCGGACACCCGCCGGGCAGTACCGCCGGGGGATCGCTGACCCTCCTGAGGCGTACCTCTTGCAAGCTCGAAGATCCTGGCAAAAGGGAGCCGATCCACAAGCAGGTCGAATCCAGCAAGTGGCTGTGTCCCATCTGGAGGAAGGATGAGCAACTGGACGAATGTCGAACGGTAGGCTGCCTCATCGAGCAGCATGACCTCCGCGGTGGCATCGTTGAGCAAGAGATGCGGGCCGTCCTGGTTCGCCGGGTAACGATAGGCCTCCACGCCCGATACGCGCAGCACGTCCACCGTGCGCACGCGCACCGCCCTGCCATTGTCGTAGCGAAACCTCCCCGTCTCCAGGGCCAGCTCGCGCGGCGTACGGACCCGGAAGACCCGCGGCCGCTCCCCCCGTTGTGTGACGAAATCCCAGCTCCCAAAGTAGCTGAACCACCACAGGATAAGGCAGAGCCTCCCACTGCACCACCAGGTATAGCGGCGGTGCGCGTGGCGCGCGCAGCGGCTCGTCAGCCAGCGATGCCAGGAAGCGTTCCATCTCTCCAGCACCCCAGTTCCGCCACTCCCGCCATGGTTGCTGGTCGTGAAGGATGGCATAGCGCATCATCTGAGCCGAGGTGTGTGCGTCCTGGGAACCGAGAACCAGGCCCAACACGAAGAGGTATTCGCCCGAATTCCGCCGGCCGTCGGCAAAGGTGGGCAGGTGGGAGAAATGCTGGGTGGCATAACCGTAGTCCCACCAGGTCCAGACCAGGCCGTGCGGCGCGGCGACCTGGCCCAATTGCACCAAGGCCAGTGCGTGCTCGCGTTCCAGCACCGGTTCCGGAGGCAGGCGCAGGTAAAGGACGTAAACCAGAGGCATCAGGGCCAGGGAGGCGACGATAGCAGCAAGGCCCTGCCGGCGCACACCCAGGCCCAGGGCCTGCGTGGCCCTGGAGAGCAGTCAGCCTCCAATGGAGAGACAGCCCAGCGCCACTGTCGGCACGGCGAACATGGCAAAGCGCGCCCCGAGGCGCAGAGAGGCGGTTCCCAGGAGCGTCAGGGGAAGCAAGAGCGCACCAGCCGGCTCGTTCCACATGAGCCCGAGCAGCCCCAGCATACCGAGGGCTGTGAGGGCGGGGATGAAGCCAACGGCCGCCATAGTGGAGGCCAGGCCCATCCGCTGCGTTTCTTGGATGGAGTCCTTTGCCTCGGGAAAGGCCACCCCGGCCTGCTTCGCGCCCCCCATGGTCTCAACAGGGCTGCCCGCGATGTACGCCCTAAAGGAGGGCAGGAGATAGGCGTGGGATTGCACGGCCGTTGCCCCCACCAGCAATGCCACCAGTAATGCCAGCAGCAGCGTCTGCAGCGGCCCCCGCCACTCGGCAGGGTTCATCCACAGCTTGCCCCCGGCCAGCCACAAGAGCACCAGCCCACCGGCCAGACCGTAGGCGCCGAAAGCGACGACCAATGCGAGCGGGAGCAAGGATACCAGTGCGCGAGCCCGTGATGCAGGTCGCGCCAGCAGGATAGCGAGCGCCCCGGCAATCCAGAGCGCGAGCGTGAGATACAGGCCCACCCAGCGGTGCCAGGGCAGACCGAGAGCTGCCGCGACGGGCAACGCGAAATCGACGGGCCCCGGGCGGGTCCCCTCCGTGCCATCGTTCTCAAGGTGCACTCTGCGGCGAAGTGCAGGGCGAAGCCGCTCCGCCAGCAACCAGCTGCACAGCAGAGGAAAGAAGAGCGCTGCCCAGTCCGTGTCATAGAAGCCCAGTCGGCTGCGGGTATAGTAGGCTGGGGCGAGGGAGCCCAGCATCGCCGCCGGCAGGGCCAGATGGCGCCAGCCCAGGAAGACCGCCCAAAGTGCGATGGGGATGGCGACCAGCGCCGCCAGCAGCGCTGGCAACCAAAAGGCGACCCGTGCAGGGGGAACCCGGGTGACCAGCGACACTCCCTTGAGCAGCGCCGCCATGGGCGTTCCGGAGGCCGAGTCGTTCCTTCCTTCGGCGCCCGCCACCCAATAGTAGGCGTCGTGGGTGGCGAGCAGGGTCTCGCCTCCCACCCGGTATTGGCTGCTGTCCCACAGGGGAAACTCCAGCAGCCTCAACCCACCACTCAACATGAGCGCGAGGGCGCATATCCCGGCTATCCCCCATCTGGCCGGGCGGGACCTTGTTGGTGGCTCCCGAATGCGGCTTGCTTGCATCGAGCCCCCAAAGGCGGTGTCAGTGGCTCACGCCAGCGGCGGCCGCACCACCGCCACGTCGGCACCGAAGCCGGAGCGACGAACCGTGGGCAGGACAACCACTCCCGGGCTCGAGGCCCCAGTCTCATCCCCAATACGCTCCTCTTGAATTATGGCAAACTTCGCCTCCCGGAATAAGAAGGAACAGCCGTGTCTGCAACGCCTGTGCTGCGCGAGCCTGAGAAAAGGATAATCGACAGCGCGGCCCTTGCCCGCATGGTGTGCAGCCAGCAGCCCCATGCCTGCGGCGGTGCTGCTCGCGTGGCAAGGATCGACTTGCACCCCCGCGCGGCTTGCCAGGGCATCTTCATGCGCCCGATCGCCTGCTCCACTGGTCCCATTCCCCGCCGCGCACCGCCTCTCCCTCGCCAGAACCCCCTCATGCGCACTGCCCCGCTGATTAGGCTTGAGAGGAGGACGGATCGAGGGGCCTGGCCTGCCTCTTGCACACCGACTGCCTGTGGATTCATATATCTTTCTTATGTTAAGGAATGGCACGCTGCAAAGGCCCGATGATATAATCGCGCGTGGACGTGGCCCGAGTGGGCTTCACGTCAAAGGAAGGTAGCGATGATGCGATTTGACCGCTTTACCGAGCGCGCTCAAGACGCCGCACAGCGCGCGGCTGAGATCATACAGCGCTATGGCCACAATCAAATCGACACCGAGCACATCCTGTTGGCGCTGCTGGAGCAGCCACAGGGTGTGATCCCCCAGATTCTCGAGAAGTTGAAGGTGGATGTCGATGGCCTAGCCGAGCGCATCGACAACCAGCTGCGCACCAGCCCCAAGGCCAGCATCTACGGAGGCGGAGCCGGCCAGATCTTCATCACACCGCGCGTCAAGCGCGTCGTGGACGTGGCGAACGAGGAGGCCAACCGCCTCAACGATGAGTACATCAGCACCGAGCACATCTTCCTGGCCATCCTCTCGGAGCGCAACACCGCCATCGCGCGTCTGTTGGCCGAGGAGGGCATCACCAAGGAGCGGGTTTACGACGCCATCAAGGAGATCCGCGGCGGCCAGCGCGTCACCGACCGCAAGGCCGAGTCGCGCTACCGCACGCTCGAGAAGTACTCGCGCGATCTTACGCAACTGGCCAAAGAGGGCAAGCTCGACCCGGTCATCGGGCGCGATCAGGAGATCCTGCGCGTCATCCAGATCCTCTCCCGCCGCACCAAGAACAACCCGGTGCTGATCGGTGAGGCAGGCGTGGGCAAGACAGCCATCGTCGAGGGCCTGGCGCAGAAGATTGCCGAGAACGACATCCCAGAGATCTTGAGCGGCAAGCGGGTGGTCTCGCTGGACCTGGGGGCGATGATCGCCGGTTCGCGCTTCCGCGGCGAGTTCGAGGAGCGGCTGAAGGCCGCCATCGAGGAGATCCAGCGCTCCGAGGGCGAGATCATCCTGATGATCGACGAGTTGCACACAGTAGTGGGTGCCGGAGCGGCGCAGGGGGCCATGGACGCCTCCAACATGCTCAAGCCGGCACTGGCGCGCGGTGAATTGCAGTGCATCGGCGCCACCACGCTGGACGAATACCACAAGTACATCGAGAAGGACGCGGCGCTGGAACGGCGCTTCGCACCGGTTTACGTCGAAGAGCCCTCCGTCGAAGAGACCATCGAGATGCTGCACGGCCTGCGCGACCGCTATGAAGCCCATCACAAGGTGCGCTTCTCAGACGAGGCCCTGGTGGCGGCAGCGCGCCTCTCTCAGCGCTACGTCACCGACCGTCGCCTCCCCGACAAGGCCATCGATCTGATCGACGAGGCCGCCGCCAAGCTGCGTGTAGCGCTTTACTCCCTGCCGCCGGAGCTGAAGGAACTCAAGGTCGAGATCGACCGCCTGATGGCCGAGGAGGAGCAGGCCGGTCTGGAGCGCGATTACGAACGCGCCGCCGAGAAGAAGGCCGAGCGGCTGCGCCTGGAGAAGGAGTTCCGCGAGCGGCGCGACGCCTGGGAAGCCGAACACCAGTTGGACGAAGTGGTCGATGAGAATGACATCGCTGAGGTGGTAGCGATGTGGACGGGTATCCCGGTCACACAGATGATGGAGACCGAGGCCCAGAAACTGCTCAACATGGAAGAACGGCTGCGCGAGCGCATCGTTGGTCAAGACGAGGCCATCACTGCGCTGGCGGACGCCATCCGGCGCGCCCGAGCTGGCTTGAAGGACCCTCGTCGTCCCATCGGCTCCTTCATCTTTCTGGGTTCCTCAGGCGTGGGCAAGACGGAGATGGCCAAGGCCCTGGCGGAGTTTCTCTTCGATGACGAAGACGCCCTGGTGCGCATCGACATGAGCGAGTATCGCGAGCAGCACACCGTCTCGCGCCTCTTCGGTGCACCGCCGGGATACGTCGGCTACGAGGAAGGGGGACAGCTCACAGAGGCCGTGCGCCGCCGCCCCTATCGGGTGATCCTCTTCGACGAGATCGAGAAGGCCCATCCTGAGGTCTGGAACTCGCTGCTGCAGATCCTGGACGACGGGCGCCTGACCGATGGTCAGGGCCGGGTGGTGGACTTCCGCAATACGGTGCTCATTATGACTTCCAATCTGGGTACCGAGTTCGTCACGCGCTCCGGCACGCTGGGCTTCCTGCGTACGGACAGCGAGGGTGAGGAGCGCGAGGCGCAGGAGAAGATCGAGAAGGCGCTCAAAGACACCTTCCGCCCCGAGTTTCTCAACCGCATCGACGAGATCATCATCTTCTCCAAGCTCTCCCTGGAACATATGGAGCGCATCGTCGATCTGCAGATGCAGCAGATTCGCGAGCGCCTGGCGGAGCATGGGCTGGACGTGGAGATCACCGAGGCCGCCCGCCGGTGGCTCGCCCGGGAGGGCTACGACCCGGCCTTCGGTGCCCGCCCGCTGCGGCGCGCGCTGCAGAAATACGTCGAGAGCCCGCTTTCGGTCAAGATCCTGCAGGGCGAGTTCAGCGAAGGCGACAAGGTGATCGTGGATTACGATCAGGAGCAGGGGGTGATCTTCCGCAGGCCCGAGGAAGGGGCGCGCGTGGAGATCGAAGAGGAAGTCTCCGCCTGACCCCGACCGGCGTCAGGATGACAGCGCCCCGACCTTAAGGTCGGGGCGCTGTGTGTTTCCCACAGACGATGTCCGCAGCGGTGCAGGCGGCGACGGGGCTCAACCCGGCTCAGACAACACGGGCCGCCGCCTTCGTCTCCGCCGCCTGGCGCAGCAATTCCGCGGCGCTCTCCAGGTTGGCGTCGCTCACACCGCCCAACATGGAGGCCAATTCAGGGATGCGCTCGGCGTCCTTCAGGGGGCGGGCGCGAGTGAGCGTGCGGCCCCGCTGCACCTCTTTCTCGACCTTGAAGTGCTGGTCGCCGAAGGCTGCGAGCTGCGGCAGATGTGTGACGCACAGCACCTGATGGCTGTGCGCCAAGGCCCACAGTTTCTGCCCCACCACGGCCCCCACCCGGCCGCCGATGCCCTGGTCGATCTCGTCGAATATCAGGGTCGGCGTGCGGTCGGCCTGCGCCAGCACGCTCTTCAGCCCCAGCATCAGGCGCGAGGTCTCGCCGCCCGATGCCGTCTTCACCAGCGGCTTGAGCCCTTCGCCCGGATTGGGGGCCACAAGGAACTCCACTCGATCGAGGCCCGCCGGCCCGAAGGCCAGCCGGCGCTCGCTTACGGGCACGCCGCTGGGGTCCTCCTCCTGTCGCAGTTCCACGCCGAAGCGCGCGCCGGACATGCGCAGGTCCTCCAGTTCGCCCTCGATGGCGACCCTCAGGCGCTCGCCGGCCTGGCGGCGCGCTTCGCTCAAGCGGGAGCCCAGCTCGCCCATGCGCTCGAGCAGCGTCTCCTCCTCGCGTTCCAGGGCCTGGATGCGCTCTTCGGCATGGGTGATGGCCTCCAGTTCCTGGCGGGCGGCCTGAGCGTGGGCCAACACGGCCTCGATGCTGCCGCCATATTTTCTCTCCAGGTCGTGTATCAGGGCCAGGCGCTCTTCCACCTCGTCCAGGCGCCGCGGGCTGAACTCGATCGTCTCGCGGTACACCCGCAGCTGCCTCGTCACTTCGCCCACTTCTTCCAGCAGCGATTGGGCCTGCTGGTGGAGCGCCTCCATACTGGGGTCCACCCTGGCTAGGCGCTCCAGGGCTTCCACGGCCTCGCCGAGCAGGTCGGAGGCTGCATATTCGCCCTGCAGACCATCATCCAGCGCGGCGACGGCCTCCTGCGCCAGGGTGGCCAACTGCTCGGCGTTGGCCAGGCGCGTGCGCTCCTCGGTCAGCGTTTGCAGCTCGCCGGGTTTGAGCGCGGCGGACTCGATCTCCTGCGCCTGATAGGCCAGCATCTCGGCCCGCTGGGCGGCCTCCTGCTCCCTGCGTCGCAGTTCGCTCAGCCCGTGGCGCACGCTGCCCAGCGACTCATAGGCCTGCCGATATTCTCGCAACAGCG
>JAJRUD010000040.1 GCA_024277995.1 Chloroflexota bacterium | reverse complement strand
GCACACCCGCCGCCGCTCGCAGATCATCTTTCCGAAGGACGTGGGCTACATCCTGCTCCGTCTGGCCGTGAACCAGGGCTCGCAGGTCGTCGAGGCAGGCACCGGCTCGGGCGCGCTCACCACGGCACTGGCCTGGACCGTGGGACCCGAGGGGCGCGTGCACAGCTACGATCGGCGGGAGGACATGCAGTCGCTGGCGCGCGACAACCTGAACCGCGTCGGGCTGGCCGAGCGCGTGGTCTTCTACCAGCGCGACGTCCTCGATGGTTTCGAAGATCATCAGGCCGACGCGCTTTTCCTGGATCTGCCGCGGCCGGAGGATTACCTGGCGCAGGCCCGCGCCGCGCTGCGCAGCGGCGGCGCCTTCGGCTCCATCGTGCCCACCACCAACCAGGTCTCCAGGCTGATCATCGGCCTGGAGAGGCACAGCTTCGGTTTGATCGACGTTTGCGAGATCATGCTGCGATTCTACAAGCCCGTCTCCGAGCGTCTCAGGCCGACCGACCGCATGGTGGCCCACACCGGCTACCTGATCTTCGCCCGCGCCATGCAGCCCGCGAGCAGCCCGGACGAAGGCAATTTTGCCTCCGCGCAACAGGATGATGACGAAGAGGTGCTAGACCCTTGATAGGCGAAGAGCGAGGCGATGGCAGCCGCTGAGGCATGGTGCCCCCGGAACCTCGGCATCTTCAGACCCTGGTGAGCGCCATCCACTCGCGTGACAGGCGAATGGCCCGCCGCTGCGGCACGACAGCATCCGCCTGAGCTTGGTGCCAGAGGGCACCCTCGGCGCGGTGGGGAACCAGACAGGCGCGAGCCTACAGGAGGTCAGGGATATGGGTTTCTTCCGCAGACGCCCGCGACGCAGGCTTTCAGGGCGCCCCGTGCCGCCGCCTGCCGCCCGGCGCGCCCTGCGCCGTCTTCGACACGCTCACGGCCTGCTGGCCCAGGGACGATCCGGCGAGGCGGCCGCCATCTTCGAGGATCTGGCCGCCAAGGCCGCGCGGCGGGGCATCCCGCGCGCGCCTCAACTCTTTCTCCAGGCGGGGCGAGCCTGGGTCGACGGCGGCGATCCCTCCCGCGGCCTGACGAGCCTGAAGCAAGGATTGCTCATGATGGCCCGCACCGGCAACGTCGCCAAAGCGGGCGCCATGGCGGGGCGCGTTCTGGCCGAATTGCACGCTCGCGGTCTGCAAGAGGAAGCGTGCCAGCTGGAAGCGGAGCTGCGCAAGGCCTTCCCCGGCCTGGATCTGACTGAACGCTCCGCAGCGAGCAAGGGCCAGCTACCCACCAATTGCCCCCAGTGTGGAGGAGCCCTGCGTCTCGACGAGGTGGAGTGGGTGGACGACCGAACAGCCGAATGCGCCTACTGCGGGAGCCTGGTTGTAGCGACAGGATGAGCCAACCCGATCCGCAACACCTCCCCCAACGTTTGCGCCAGCGGCTGCAAGGGCGCAAGCCCATGGTGCGAGCCGAATGGCGAGCCCGGCCCGCCGCCGTACTCATCCCACTCTATCTTGACGGCGGCGAATGGCACGCGCTCTTCACCCGGCGGACGGACTCCGTCGAGTCCCATCGCGGCCAGGTTTCCTTCCCCGGCGGCATGATGGAGCCCGCGGATCCCGATCCTGAGACGGCAGCCCTGCGCGAGGCCGAGGAGGAGATCGGGCTTCATCCGAAGGATGTGGAAATCGTCGGGCGGCTGGACTCGCTTATGACGGTCACCCAATTCCACATCGTCCCCGTCGTGGGCGTAATGCCCTGGCCTTACCCGCTGCGCCTCAATCCGGCGGAGGTCGCCAGGGTCTTCGGCGTGCCCCTCAGTTGGCTCGCCGATCCGGCCAACCGGGAAACCCACCTGCGGGACCCCCTCGTTCCGGGGCCCAAAGTGCCGGTGCATTACTTCCTGCCCTACGACGGCGAGATCATCTGGGGCGCCACCGCCCGCATCACGCTCAACCTCTTGGAGTTGCTCGAGAACTGAGCCGGGCAGCCGCGATCAGCACCCGTCCGAGACCCGCGGGCGCCGAAAGCCCTTCACCGCACGCTCTCATCACGATCGAAAAGAAAAGTCCAGGGCCGCCGTCCTTCCGGCCCTGGACTTCTTTGGCAATGCACTGGGAGACGTGAGCCGGGTTACCCTTCTTCCCCTTCGCCCTGCTCGCCGACCTCCTCTTCCTTCTTGCCACGCTCGATGACCTCTGGCTCGGTCTCCAGCGGCACCAATTCTTCCTCGACCTCTTCCTCGACCTCTTCGGCCTTGAAGATGATGCGCGCGATCAGTTCGTCCGGCTCGGTCAGGATCTTGACCTTGCCCCCCAGGTCCAGGTCGGCGACGGTGATGCTTTCGCCAACGTTGGCCAGCTTCGTCAGGTCCACGGTGACCCGGTCCACCAGGTCGCCGGGCAAGGCTTCCACCTCGATCTCGCTCACGCCGGTGACGAGCACGCCGCCGTAATCGCTCACGGCCGGCGCCTCACCGATCAACTCCACGGGCACTTCCGTCCGGATCATGACGTCCATGGCCACTTCGAGAAAATCAACGTGAATCGCGTGACGACGGATGATGTCACGCTGCACGTCCCGCAGCAAGACCTTGTGCACTTCCTTGCCGATCTTCAAGTCCACCAGCGCAGCCGCGCCGGAGCGCGATAGGATCTTCGATGCCTCTCTGGCGTCCAGCTGCAGCGCTACGGGCTTGAGACCTTTACCGTACATCACCGCAGGCAGCTTGCCCTGGCGCCGCAGGGCCTTCACCTTCTTCCCGGTGATCTCGCGCGGTTCCGCTTCCAGAACCAGCTTCTCCATGAACAAACCCTCCTGGGCGCCTCTCACCCCGATCCGGGGTTACCCTCGCCCATTGCGTGGTCTCTCTGCCTCAGCGCCGCCGCGACACGAGCTGTCCGACGAAGAGCACCAGCCCGACCGCGATGCCCGCTACCAAGCCAGCCAGCATGGCCCCGCGCGTGTCGAGCACGGTCTCCACGGGTCCATGCACCTCGCGCGCCAGCAGCAGCACGGTGGAACTGTCCGCCAGCTCCACCTGATCCGCGATGGTCACCAGATGCCGGGACCGCCGCGAATGCACATGATCGGCGATCACCAAGCCCAGAGCGCTCTCCTGCACCGAGACGTGGTCAGCGCGGACGGCCAGCGCCGCCGATTGCTTGGCGTCGAATACCTGCGCCTGGACGCTGATCGCACCCCCTTGCCGCATTCCCACTTCGTTCGCCGTGATCTCGCGCGCTCCACCTTGTGTGATGCGCACCATCTCGGCTTCCACGTGCTCGATGGCGCCGCCGCTCAGATTGACGATGTCAGCTTCAACGTCATCTTGCTTCGGCTTTGCTAGGGACTCGTCCATGGCGGCCTCGCTTAGGCAGAAAAAACGGGTCCGTCCCCCGAGGGGAACGTCCCTCTCGATTCTGGGCGGATTCTAACGTCTCTTCTCAGCTTCGTCAACCGCCAGCACCCGTCGGCCTGCGCCGCTGTCGCGGTCAGGCGCGTGCTCTGCCCGGAAAGGGAGCGCGTGTTATACTGGTCTGTTGGCCAGATTCCGAGGTCGAATATGCGCAGAATCATGCCCTGGCTTGCAGTAGGCCTTGCAGCCGCCGCCCTCCTCGCTCGCGCACCGCGAGCCGCCGCACTTCAAGGCCCGCCCGTTGCCGTCATCGTTGAGCCCGCCCAGGGCGCGGTCCTCATCGGGCTGGTCACCGTCTCCGGCACGGCGGCCCATCCCGACTTCGTCGCATACGACCTGGCCTTCGCCTATGACCCCGACCCCACTGAGACCTGGTTCCCGCTCGGACCACCCGTGAACACACCCGTCGTCAGCGGCCCGCTGGCTGTATGGGACACCGCCAGCATATCCGATGGCACCTACCGCCTGCGCCTGCGGGTCTGGCTCAGCGACGGCATGTCCCTGGAAACCGTCGTCGGGCGATTGCAGGTTCGCAATGAGACCCCGACACCGATCCCGCAGATCACCGCCCGACCGTCACCGGCCCCAACGGCGACCGCTGCGCTGCTCCCGCCGACCGTCGCCGCGCCCGGCCACGGCGGGTCGCCATTTGCCGGCGTGGCCACGGCGTTCCTCTTCGGCGCTGCGGCTGCCGTCATGGGCCTGCTTGGCCTGGCTGCCTACCTCTCACTGGGAAGCAACCTGAGCCAGCGATGGACAAACATCCGCCGGCGCCTGCCACGTCGCTCACCACACCAGCGCAGGCGGAGCAGGCGAAGAAGGCCATGACACCCAACAGCGCAAGCTTCCTCATCGTCGGGCTGGGCAACCCCGGTCGCACCTACCGCGGCAACAGGCACAACGTGGGCTTCATGCTGCTCGATCGCCTGGCCGAATCCTGGGGGCTGACCTTTAGCAGGCAGCAATTCGACGCCCTGATCGCCGAAGGCCTCGTGCAGGGAGAAAAGGTGCGCCTGGCGAAGCCTGAAACCTTCGTCAATCTTTCCGGACGACCTGTGGCCTCTCTCCTGCGCTACTACAAATTGCCCCTGCGGCACCTGCTGGTCGCCCATGACGACATGGACATCCCCCTGGGCACTTTGCGCATGCGCCCTGAAGGCGGCAGCGGTGGTCATAAAGGCATGCGTTCCATCCAGGAAAACCTCGGCACCCAGGGGTTCCCCCGCCTGCGCATCGGCATCGGGCGCCCTCCGGGGAACATGGACCCCGCGGCCTTTGTCTTGCAGGACTTTTCTGATCAGGAAGCGGAGATCATGGGGCAAGTGCTGGAGCGCGCCGTCGAGTTCGTCTCGGCCTGGCTCCTGGAGGGCATCGACGTCGCCATGACCCGTTTCAACGGCGCAGTCATGTGATACTGCGCGGCGAAACCATGACGGCGAAGGACACTGCTTCGCACTCGGCCATGGACGTCTCACCCCTGCTCGATCGCCTGCGCGCCCATCCCGCGTACCAGGTTCTGCTTCGCAGGCTGCGCGCCGGCGGCCTTGTCCAGGGGCCGCTCAGACTGCCGCGCGCCGCCCGTCCGACCGTGGCGGCAGCGCTGGCGCAGGACCTGCTGCGCCCCGTGGTTCTGCTGCTGCCACGGCGCGACCGCATGCTCACCCTGATGGAGGAGCTGCCGGCCTGGTCCCCCGACCTGCGGCTCATACCTTTCCCCGAGCCCAATCCCCTCTTCTACGAAAAGGCGCCTTGGGGACCGAGGACGCTGCGCGCGCGCGCTGCGGCGCTGGCCGTGCTGCTCGCACCGCGCATGCCCGGCCGACCGCACGTTGGGGCGACCCGCCCCACGCTGGTGTTGGCGACCGCCCGCAGCGTGATGACCCACACCCTCTCCGCCTCACAATTCCTGCGCGGCTCGCGCTGGATCGCGCCCGGCATGAACCTGCGCATGGATCGCCTGCTGAAGCTCCTGGTCGACGGCGGATACGAACCCACCTCCGTCGTCACCGAACAGGGTCAATTCGGTCGCCGAGGAGGCATCCTCGACCTCTGGTCGCCCGCCCACCCGCGGCCGGTGCGCGTGGAATTCTTCGGCGACGAAATCGATTCGCTGCGCACTTTCGATCCCTCCAGCCAGCGCTCGACGGGCGCCATCGAAGGCGTGCTCATCACGCCGGCGCGCGAAGGGCTGCCGCGCCTCTACCGCGACGAGTGGGACGCCCGGCTGCCTGACGATGAGACAGACGACCCGCATACCCGGCGAACAGCGCATTATGAGTTCTTCCTGCCCTGGATGAATCCTTCTCCCACCGGTCTGCTGGACCTGCTCCCACCAGAGGCCGTGCTCCTGATCGATGACGGGGCAGCCTATCAGGACACGGTCATCGACCTGGAGGAACAGGCCCTGGCCCTGCGTGAGGAACAGGTTCGGGACGGGCAGATCCCGAGCGATTTCCCGCTGCCCTACCTCACCTGGAATGATGTACAGGAGATGCTGCTGGAGCGCCGGGCGCTCGATCTCGGCCTGGTTTCCGGCCTGACCGAGGATGAGCAGGCGAACTCCCTGGGCGAAGCCTTCTCCCCCGGTCCTCGCTTCGGCGGGCAAATGCGCCCCCTGCTCAACCATCTGTCCGATTTGCGCCGCAGCCACGAGGCCGTCGTCCTGGTCAGCCGCCAGGCACCGCGCCTGGCGGAGTTATGGATTCAGGGCGAGGCTGCCAACGCTCCTGTCTTGCAGGCCCTGCCCCGCGAATTGCAGCCCGGCGATCTGCATTTCGTGCACGGTGCGCTGAGCGAGGGATGGACCTTCAGCCTCCCCTCAGGCGAGCGCTTTCACCTGCTCACCGACGCCGAGGTCTTCGGTTGGGTACGCCCGCGCCCCAGGGTGCGGCCGATCGCCAGGCCGGCAGCCCCCGAATCGGCTTTTGCCGACCTGCGCCCCGGCGACTGGGTGGTCCACGAGGATTACGGCATCGGGCGCTTCCAGGGGCTGGTGGAGCGCACGCTTGAAGGCTCGACGCGCGAATACCTGCTCATTCAATACGCCGAGGGCGATCAACTCTTCGTCCCCGTCCACCAGGCGGATCGCATCTCGCGCTACGTCGGTGTTGGGGATGCTCCACCGTCGGCCTCTCGTCTGGGGGGACATGAGTGGGCGCGCGCCAAGGGCCGGGCGCGCCAGGCGGCTGAAGAGATCGCTCGCGACCTGCTGGAGCTGTACGCACGGCGCATGGCAGCGCAGGGACATGCCTTCTCCCCGGACAGCGAGTGGCAGCGTGAATTGGAAGCATCCTTCCCCTACGCCGAAACCGAAGACCAGGCGCGCGCCCTGGCCGCCGTGAAGGAAGACATGGAGCGACCGCGCCCGATGGATCGCCTCATCTGTGGCGACGTGGGCTACGGCAAGACGGAGGTCGCCCTGCGGGCGGCCTTCAAAGCCGTTATGGATGGCAAGCAGGTGGCGCTGCTCGTGCCGACCACCGTGCTCGCCCAGCAGCATTTCCGCACCTTCCGCCAGCGGCTGGCCCCCTTCCCCGTCGCAGTGGAGATGCTTTCTCGCTTTCGCACGCCGGCCGAAACCAACCGCATCCTCCAGCAGCTGGCCCTGGGCGAGATCGACATCGTCATCGGGACCCACCGCCTATTGCAGCGCGACGTGCACTTCAAAGATCTGGGACTGCTCATCATCGACGAGGAACAGCGCTTCGGCGTCACTCACAAGGAGCACTTCAAGCGCCTGCGCACCGAGATCGACGTGCTCACCCTCACGGCGACACCCATCCCGCGTACCCTGTACATGGCGCTCACAGGCGTGCGCGACATCTCGAACATCAACACGCCGCCTCAGGAGCGCCTGCCCGTGATCACCCACGTCGGGACTTACGACCCCCGCTTGGTGCGCCAGGCCATCCTGCGCGAGCTCGACCGCGGCGGCCAGGTCTTTTTCGTCCACAACCGCGTGCGCACCATCGAGGGCGTCGCCAGGCGCCTTGAGCGTCTGGTTCCGGACGCCCGCATCGCCATCGCCCACGGCCAGATGCCAGAGCGGGAATTGGAGCAGGTGATGGAGCGCTTCACAGCCGGCGAAATCGACGTGTTGGTCAGCACCTCCATCATCGAGTCCGGCCTGGACATACCCAACGCCAACACTCTGATCGTCGATCGCGCCGACACCTTCGGGCTGGCGCAGCTCTACCAGCTTCGGGGACGCGTCGGCCGCGGCGCGACGCGCGCCTACGCCTACTTCTTCCGACACCCCCGCTTCCGGGCCACGGAAGAAGCGCTGCAGCGGCTGGAGGTGATCGCCGAGCACACCCAACTGGGTGCAGGTTTCGCAATCGCCATGCGCGACCTTGAGATTCGCGGCGCGGGTGACATCCTCGGCACCCGTCAGCATGGCCACATCGCCGCCGTTGGTTTCCATCTCTACACACGGCTGCTGGCCGAAGCCGTGCGCCGCCTGAGGCGCGCCATGGGCGAAACCGAGCCGCACCCCGGCGAAGTGCCTCTCTCTGGGCGCCAGGCGTTGCCCGTCACCGTCGAACTGCCGCTGCCCGGTGCCATCCCTCCACAGTACGTCTCCGACCGCGACTTGCGTCTGCAGCTCTACCGGCGCATGGCGGGACTCCGCAGCCTGCAGGAGGTAGAGGCCCTGCGCGAGGAATTCAAGGACCGCTTCGGCCCGCTGCCGGAGGAGGTAGAGAACCTGCTCTTCAGCCTGCGCGCCAAGGTGCTCGCCGCCCAGGCGGGGATTAGCGCTATCTCCAGCGAGAACGGCCAGATATTGCTCCAGATGCCGCGCGAGCGAGCCGAACAAGCTGCGATCAGACTCGGCCGCGAGGTGCGCGCCAGCAAGCGCGGCCTTTGGCTGCTGCGCGATGCCCCTGGAGGATGGCCGGATAGGTTGCTGCGCGTACTGGTGAAGCTGGCCGAAATCGAAGCGCTCAACCCGCATTGAGAGGCGGCCGCTCGATCGAGCGAGCCGTATGAAGCGCCGGTCTAGATTTCCCCCTGAAACTGCACCAGGATCGCGATAAACGGTTCTCCGTCAACGTATTCCACGCCGACGGCCCAGGCACGCCAGTCGTATGGCGCCCCCCCCTCCTCGGCGGGCCGATAGAATCCGTAGTAATTGAGGTTCGTCAGATCGGTCGGCCAGCGCACATCCGAGGCGCTCACCCCCGATACCAGGTTGTCGCACGAAATGGTCGGGGAGGCCTCGAATACATCGGTCAATTCGGGGAGGATCACTTCGCGAAAGGTGCCCTCAATGGGCATATTGTTATCGCGCCGATAGCCCCACCGCCGCTCCTTGGGGTTGTCGAAGAGTTCGGGCAAAGCAGCCTCCGGCAACGGCACGTCGATGTCCCACGCGGCATGCCGGATCACGAGCCCGCGCTTCGGGCTTGCCAGCCCGGCCAACGCGACGCCGTCCTGCTCCTTCAGCGCCCGCTGCAGTTCCGCCAACAGGCTCAACACGCGATCGTCCCCACAGAAGGCTTCCGGTGGGACCTCCTCGGTGAGGTTCCAGGCGTTGACCCACCCCTTTCCGCCGCCAGGGCGGTTCACCTCGACCCAGACCGAGCTTCCCAACCGGCTCACGTTGCCGGTGAGCGTCAGACCGCGCTGGTCCTGCCCCAGGATGCCGACCACCGCGCCCGAGATGCCGGCTGGCTCCCTCACCGCCAACGTCTCCCCTTCGGGGACCCAGACGACTGCATAGGTCCTGTCAAGTGATATGCCCGGCGGGGGCCCACCCTGCGGGGTCGCGGTGCCCCCGTCCTCAACGGCCGTGGCCGTCACCAGCGGCGCGATGAGGGTTCCGCTGACCGGAACACCGACCCGGGTGCAGGAGACCAGCACCAGGGTGACGGCGGCCAATAGCGCGCCGCAGGCCGAGCGCCAGCCCGCTCCACCTTTCCCTGTGCACCCTGATCTTCCTGCGGCCTCTCGAGGCGTTACCATCTGCGCTCGGCCCAGCTCATGATCCCTGCGCGCCGACGGACCGCGGCGCGGATCCCTTCTCCTTACGCGCTCGCGCTGTGGTGCGCGCTCGCCCCTTGGGGCGGGGCTTCAGCGCGATCTCCATGACCTCGTCCATGTGACGCACGAAGCGGATATCCAGCTCACGCCTGGCCTTGCGCGGCACGTCGACCAGATCCTTCTTGTTCTTTTCCGGCAGGATGACGACTCGCAGCCCCAGCCGATAGGCAGCCAATACCTTTTCCCGCACGCCTCCCACTGGAAGCACTCGGCCGCGCAAGGTGATCTCGCCGGTCATACCCACCTCGCGTCGCACGGGGCGCCCCGTCAACGCCGAGGCCAGTGCCGTCGCCATGGTGATCCCCGCGCTGGGACCATCCTTGGGGATGGCACCCTCGGGGACGTGGATGTGGATGTCGTACTTGTCGAAGACCTCCGGGTCTACCTTCAGATCCCCGGCGCGCGACTTGACGTACGACAGGGCAGCCTGAGCCGACTCCTGCATGACATCGCCGATCTGCCCCGTGACCTGCAGTCCTCCCTTGCCCTCCACGAGCAGCACTTCCACCGCCAAAGTATCTCCGCCGCCTTCCGTCCACGCCAACACCGTTGCCGCGCCGATCTGGTCTTCCTTTTCCGCCTCGCGCGGCATGATCTGAGGCGGCCCGAGCAGCCTGCTTACCACCGAAGGCGTGATACGCTCGATGGGCTTGCGCCCTTCCGCTTTGCGCCTCGCCAGCTTGCGGCAAATCTTCCCGATCTCGCGCTCCAGGTTGCGCACGCCGGCTTCCCAGGTGTATTGGCGCATGATGGACCGCAAGGCCTCGTCGGAGAATTGGACTTCGTCAAGTCTTAGGCCGTTCTGCTCGACCTGGCGCGGGATGAGAAACTTGTGACATATGATGAGCTTCTCCTCCTCGATGTAGCCCGGGAACTCGATCACCTCCATCCGGTCGAGCAACGCCGGCGGGATGGGGTCCAGGGTGTTGGCCGTCGTGATGAACATGACTTTGGAGAGATCATACGCGATTTCCAGATAGTGGTCCGAAAAGGCGTGATTCTGCTCGGGGTCCAACACCTCCAGCAGCGCCGAGGAGGGGTCGCCGCGAAAATCCACGCCCAGCTTGTCGATCTCATCCAGCATGAAGAGGGGGTTCACGGTCCCGGCGCGCCGCATTCCTTGCAGAATGCGACCCGGCAGCGCACCGATGTAGGTGCGGCGGTGGCCGCGAATCTCGGCCTCGTCGCGCACCCCGCCCAGCGAGACGCGCACGAAGCGCCGGCCAAGCGCCTCTGCAATGGATCGCCCCAGGGAGGTCTTGCCGGTGCCCGGCGGGCCGACGAAGCACAAGATTGGCTGGCGCTGCCGCTCAGCGGCCAGGCTGCGCACGGCGATGTATTCCAGGATGCGATCTTTCGCCTTTTTCAAGCCATAGTGGTTGCGGTTCAGAACGCGCGCCACGTGACGCAGGTCCAGATTGTCTTCCGAGGATTCCGACCAGGGAAGTTCCAGCAGCCAGTCCAGGTAAGTGCGGATGATCCCTACCTCAGGCGACATCGGTGGCATCTGGCTCAGGCGTTGCACTTCCTTCAGCGCGCGCGCTTCCACTTCCTCGGGCAGCTCGAGCTTGCTGATACGCTCCCGCAGCTCGGCGATCTCCTGGGTCCAGACGTCGGTCTCGCCCAGCTCGGATTGGATGGCTTTCATCTGCTCACGCAGGTACATCTCCCGCTGGTAGCGGTCCACCTCGCTCTGGACCCGATTATGAATCTGGTCCTCCAGCTCCAGGACTTCCAATTCCTGGCCGAGCAGCACGCTGATACGCTGCAGCCGCTGGATGGGGTCGAAGGTTTCCAGGACACTCTGCCGCTCGGCGATGGACAGGCTCAGCGTCGAGGCGATCATGTCCGCCAGCCAACCCGGATCCTCGATGTTGACCGCGTACACATATGCCTCTTCCGGCAGACTGCGATTGAGCCGGATGCAGCGCTCGAACAGGGCCAACACGGCGCGCATGAGCGCCATGATCTCTTTCGAGCGCCGGGCGCCCTCTTCGACGGGTTTGGCGCGTGCCCGCAGGTAGGACGCATCGTGCAGGTATTCGACGATCTGCACGCGCCGCCGCCCCTGGGTCAGGACCGATGTCGCCCCATCGGGCAGATGGAGCAGCCGGCTCACGGCCACCTCGGTACCCACGCGGTAGAGATCCTTTTCGGCGGGATTCTCCACCTGCGCGTCGATCTGAGCCACGGCGATCATGGTCTCGCCGCGACGCGCCGCGTCCTCGACCGCGCCGATGGTCGGATCGTGGCCCACGAAGAGCGGCGTGACCATGTTGGGATAGAGGACCACGTCCCGCAAGGGCAGGACGGCGAGCTCGATCAGTCCCTCTTCGTTCAGAGGAGCATCCTCCACCTGATAAAGTTCGTCTGCCCTGCGGCTCATTGAATCTCCGATGTCCATCGGGACGTGTGGCCAGCGCGTCAACCCTCTCATGCCTCTCTCCGCCCCTCAAGCTGCAACCCCGCCGCCGCCATCTCCTGCCAGGCCGCGACCGCCTCTCCAGCCACAAACAGGCTACCCGTAACGAGGATGACTTCATCCGGCACGGCAGAAGCCACGGCTCGCGCTAGCGCCCCGGTCACAGGAACGATCTCCTCCACCGGCAATCCGTATTTGCGGGCCAGCTCCGTCAGTTCTCCTGGTTCAGCCGCCCGCGGATGGACGGCCTGGGTGACGAATACGCGCCTCACGCGCGGCGCGAGCTCAGCCACCATGCCGGCGATGTCTTTGTCGGTGGAGGCTCCGAAGACCAGCGCGACCGGCCTGCCCGGGAAATAGTCGTCCAGCGCGATGCGCAATTTCAGCGCCGAGTCCCGGTTGTGGGCCGCGTCGACGACCACCGTGGGTGAGGTCGACAGTACCTGAAAACGGCCAGGCCAATGAACTTCGCGGAATCCGTCTCGAATGGCATCTAGACCTATCGTGACACCCCGCTCGCGCAGTTCATGCAGCGTGGCGTACGCCACCGCCGCGTTGACCACCTGATGGTATCCCAGTAGCGGGATGTTCAGCCGCAGAGGCGCCCACTCCTGATCGCCGCAGGAGGCGATGTAGGCATCCACCAGGGGTTGCTCCTCGGCGGACCACACGTACATCGCCTGCCCTTGCAGGCTGCGCGAGCCCTGCGCGAACAGCCAGTCCTTCCCCACCTCCACCAGCGGCGCGCCGCGCGTCGCCGCGACCTCCCGCACCACCCGTTCGGCTTCACGCTGCTGTGGGGCGACCACTACGGGTACGCCGGGCTTGATGATGCCCGCTTTCTCGGCGGCGATTTCCGGCAGCGTCTCGCCCAGCAGGTGCATGTGGTCGTAGGAGATTGAGGTGATGACGGAGACCAACGGCGCGAGGACGTTGGTGGCGTCCAGCCGCCCACCGAGGCCCACTTCGACCACGGCCAACTCCACTTCCTGCTCCGCGAAATAGAGGAATCCCAGTGCCGTGATCAACTCATAAGTGGTCAAATCCGCAACCTGGGAAACCGGCCCCTTCAGACGCTCCACCAGCCGCACGACGCCCTGCTCGGGTATCTGCGCGCCGCCCACCTGAACGCGCTCGGTGAATCGCAACAGATGGGGCGATGTGTACAGCCCGGTGCGGTAGCCGGCAGCCCGTAAGGCCGATTCTACCAGCGCCGCGGTGGAACCCTTACCCTTCGTGCCCGCGATGTGAACGCTTTCAAATCGGTCTTGAGGGTTCCCGAGCAGAGCGAGCAAACGATGCACGCGACCTAGATCGAAGGTCTCCGGCGCGTATCGGAAACTGCGCTCGAGGCTGTAGTTGATGAACTGGTACAGGTAGTCCAGGGCTTCTTGGTACAATTCATGGTTCATTGCAGCGATTGTAACCGCCGCTGCCCCAAGAGACAAGGCGAGGGCTGGTCCTTGCAAGCCCCTCGAAATCGCGCTATCATCGAATGACATTTCCCCGCTTGAGAGGAGGTGAGCCCACACAGAGAACGAGAGAGCCCTTCACGCAGTCCCAGTTCAACAAGCACGCTAGCATTCCCATGACTGAGGAGGCAAGAAGAAGATGCGCAAGAACCGATTGTTCCTGGCGCTGAGCCTGCTGGTCCTGGCTTCCATGCTTCTGGCCGCATGCGGCGGCGGGCAAGAGGCCACTGAGGCTCCCACCGCTGCTCCGCAAGAGACAGAAGCACCGCCGGCAGAGACCGAGGCGCCTCCAGTTGAGACCGAGGCCCCTGCACCTGAGATCGGCACCGAGGAGAACCCCATCGTCTGGGTGCTGACTCCTTCTCAGGACACGGAAGCCGTCATCTCCGGCGCGGAAGCCATCACCCAGTTCATCGAGGACGAAACGGGCCTGGTTATCAAGGCCTTCGTCGCCACCGACTTTACCGCCCAGGTGGAGGCGCTTTGCAGCGGTGAGGCACAAATGGCCGCCATCAACACCTTCGGCTATGTGCGCGCCAACGAGCGCGGCTGCGCCGAGGTCGCGCTGGCAACCGTGCGCTACGGCTCCACATCCTACTCTGGCCAGATCATCACCCGGCCAGACACTGGCATCGAAAGCATCGCGGACCTGGCAGGGAAGACCTTCTGCCGCCCGGACCCCGGCTCCACCTCCGGTTGGGTGATCCCCAGCCTGCTCATGCGAGGCGCCGGGATTGATCCCGAGAAAGATCTCGCGCGCATCGTCGACGCCGGTGGCCACGACGCGACCGTCATCGCCGTCTACAACGGCGACTGCGACGCCGGGTCCACCTTCGAGGACGCCCGCGCCATCGTCGAGGACGAGTTCCCCGACGTGAAGGAAAAGGTCATCGTCATCCAGACGACGGCCCCCATCCCCAACGACAACATCTCCTTCAGGCCGGACTTCCCCGCCGACCTGAGCGAGAAGATCGTCGATGCGTTGCTCAAGCTCAACGACACCGACGAGGGCAAAGAGATGCTGAAAGGCCTCTACTCCTGGTCCGGTCTGGAGCGAGTGGACGACAGCTTCTACGATGGCTTCCGCCAGCAGCTCGAAGCCGCCGGCATGAGCATCGAGGACCTGGTCCAATAGAT
>JAJRUD010000039.1 GCA_024277995.1 Chloroflexota bacterium | reverse complement strand
GGCCACGCTGCTGGAGTGTCAAAGACGGGCGCAGTGATCGACGTTGTTGGTGCCGATGACCGCCCGGGTGAATTTCTGCAGCAGGTAGTTTTCCTCGTTGGTGCACTTGGCCGAGGTGAGCACGGCCACGCTGTCCGGGCCATAGCGCTCGCACGTTGCGGCCAGGCGCGCCGCGACCAAATCCAGCGCCTGCTCCCAGGAGGCCGGCTGGAAGTCCTGCCCGCGGTCGCTGCGCACCAGAGGCTCGCGCAGGCGGTCCGCGGCGTGGACATAGTCGTAGCCGAAGCGCCCCTTGACGCACAGGTTGCCGCGGTTGACCTGGTTGTCGTAGCGACCGCTGACGCGGAAGATGACGTCCTGGTGCAGGTGCAGGTCGACCTGGCAGCCGACGCCGCAGTAGGGGCAGGTGGTGTGCACGACGCGATCGGCTGGCAGCATAGAACCCTCCTCGTCAGGAGACCTCGGGGCGCGGGCCGCGCCGGGAACGTTTGCCCTTGCCCTGCAGGCGGGTGAGTCCGAAGACCTCCTCGGGAGAGACACCCTGCTCCAGCAGGTACTCGCGTTTGGCCTTCAGCGCGCCGGTGGGACACACGCCCACACACTGCCCGCAAAAGACGCAGGTGGTCTCCGTCAGGGGTTTGTCGAAGGCGGTGGCGATCCGGGTCTGGAAGCCGCGGCCGCCGAAATCGATGGCGTAGGCGTACTGGGCGTCATCGGCGCACACCTGGACGCAGCGCCAGCAGAGCACGCACTTGCCATAGTCGCGAATGTAGACCGGGTTGTCATCGATGAGCGGCGGCCGGCGGGGCTGCGCGCCATTGAAGCGCTCCGGCCGGGCGCCGTAGTCCGCCATCAGGGCCTGCACCTGCGGGGTCTCGGAGAGGTCCACCGTGGACGCCAGCATCTCCAGGATCGTGCGTCGGGCCCGGTCCACCGCCGGCGAGCGGGTGTGGACCACCGCGCCGGGGCTGGCCTGGGCCACGCAGGCGGCCTGCAGGCCGCGCACACCCGCGGTCTCCACCACGCACAGCCGGCACAGGCCGTTGGCGGTGATGTGTTCGAAATAGCACAGCGTGGGGATTTCCACGCCGACCTGCTGCGCCGCCTGCAGGATGGTGGTGCCGGGCTGCACGCTCACCTTCTTGCCGTCGATGGTCAGTTCGATCGTTTCCGCCATATGCCCTCGCCTTCCGTCTCGCATCAACAGGCCAGTTCAGTCGCTCTAGGTCATCGCAATCCGGGCCCCAGTCAGAGGCAGCGGTTCCAGCCCCGGGTATCCCAGCCGCTCGGGGTGGGCGTAGACGCGCAGCGTGCCGCGCCGCACGTAGCCCACCAGGGTGACGTTCCACGCCCGCGCCATGGCCACCGAGAGGGAGGTGGGGGAATTGCGCGAGGCGACGATGGGGCAGCCCATGAGCGCCCCTTTGCGCAGCATCTCCGAGGAAATGCGCCCGGTGGCCAGCAGGGCACGGCCGCGCGTCTCGATCCCCTGCAGCATGCACAGGCCGCGCAGTTTGTCCAGCGTGCTGTGCCGCCCCACGTCCTCGGCCACCGCCAGCAGCCGGCTGCCGTCACTGAGCCCGGCGGCGTGCACACCGCGCGCCCGGGCGTAAAGGCTGCCCGGATCCTGCAGCCGGTTGAACAGCTCGAAGAGGCGCCCCGGGGCCAAGCGCAGGTCCTGCTGCAGCGGCTCGATTCCCAGCGAGGGGTCATCGAAGGTCACGCCGCCGCCGCAGCCGGAGGTGATCACCACGCGCTGCGGCTTTTGCAGGCTGTGCTTGAGCCATACGTCCACGCAGCAGCCATCCCGGCTGACGTGCACGTGGTCCACGGCCTGCAGGCCTTCGATCAACCCTTCGTTCATGAGAAAGCCCAGCGCCAGTGCCTCCTGCCGGCTCGGCGTGCACATGATGGTGGCCAGCTCCATCCCGTTGACGTAGATGGAGACCGGGGCCTCCTCGATGACCTCGGCCTCTGCCCGGCGCCATCCGCGCCGGAAATCCACCCACTCCGTCACCACCGAGCCTCGCTTCACCAATACCTCCTCACCATCCGCGCCGACCTACCGTCCATTCCTGAAAATGTCGGGCCATCTTTCCAATGCCGAGCCGATGGCCGAGCCAGCGGTCATGCCCAGGCCGCAGATGGAGGCGTTGGTCATGGTGTACTGAACGTCGCGCAGGGCCTCCAGCTCCACCTCGGCGACCTCCCCGGCAGCGACCTTCTCCACGATCTCCAACTGGCGGCGCGTACCCAACTGGCAGGGAAAACACTTGCCGCAGGATTCGTGGGCGAAGAACTCCGCCAGGCTGAGCAGCGTCCGGCGCAGGTCGCGCTCCTGATTGAAGACCATCACCACGCCCGACCCCAGAGGCAGCCCGGCATCCTTCAAACCCTCGAAGCTGAGCGGCACATCCAATTGATCGCGCCCGGCGAAGGCGCCCGCCGCGCCGCCCAGCAGGACGGCCTGCAGCTCGCCCGCCACGCCGCCCGCCATCTCGATCAAATCACCCAGGCGCGTCCCGAAGGGCACTTCGTAGACGCCCGGATGGGCCACGTCGCCGGAGAGACAGAACATCTTCGCGCCGGGGGAGTCCTCCGTGCCCGCCTGCCGATAGGCCTGCGCGCCGTGGGCCAGGATCCAGGTCGCGGCGCACAGCGTCTCCACGTTGTTGATCGAGGTGGGCTTGCCGAAAAGTCCATGGGTGGTGGGATAGGGCGGCTTGAGGCGCGGGTAGCCGCGCTTGCCCTCGATGGATTCGAAGAGCGCCGTCTCCTCCCCGCAGATGTAAGCCCCGACGCCCGAGCGCACTTCGACCTCGAAGTTGAAATCCGTGCCCAGGATACCCCGGCCCAGGAAACCGGCTTCGCGGGCCTGCTCGATGGCCTGGGCGATGATGCGCTGGGCGCGCGGGTACTCGCCGCGGATGTAGATATAGCCCTTGTCGGCGCCGATGGCGTAGCCGGCGATGGTCATGCCCTCCAGCACGGCGAGGGGGTCGCCCTCCATGAGCACCCGGTCTTTGAAGGTGCCCGGCTCGGACTCATCGCCGTTGCAGACCACGTAGCGCGCCGCGGCCTGCGCCGCGGCGGTGAATTTCCATTTGAGGCCGGTGGGGAAGGCCGCTCCGCCGCGCCCCACCAGGCCGGAGGCGGTGACCTCTTCCACCACCTGGGCCGGCTCCATCTCCAGCAGCGCCCGGCGCAGACCGGCAAAGCCGCCGTGGGACTGGTAGGCTTCCACGTCGGTGGGCTCGATCACACCGCAGCGGGCCGTCAACCAGCGGTGGCTGCCACCCACCAGGCCGAGGGGCGTCTCCTGCGGCGCCTCGATCCAGCAGGCCGGATCCCCCGGGTCCACCTGAGCCACGGGGGTCTCTCCCACCAGGGCCGCCGGCGCGTGATCGCACAGCCCCAGGCACGGCACCTCCTCCACGGTGTAGGCACCGTCGGCGGTGGTCTCGCCGGGTGCCACACCCAGGTGCTCGCAGATCGCCTGCAGGGCCGCCCGTCCGCCCTTCTGTGCGCAGGGCGGGCTGGTGCACACCCGCACCATGGTGCGCCCGGTGGGCTCCTGATAGAGCATGGTGTAGAACTCCATCACCCCGTAGATCTCGGCCAGCGGCACGCGCAACGCCTGGCCGATGGCTTCCACCACGGTCTCGGGGAGATGGCCATAGATCTTCTGAGCTTCCAGCAGGGCGGGGATCAACCGGGTACGGCCCTGAGGACCGTAGCGTTCAAGAATGGGTTCCAGGGTCGAGAGATCCGGGGTCATGGATGAAGCCATATTCGTTCCTTCCTGGTCGGGGTGCGAGGCTCACGGGCTCCCATCGCCCACCAACATTATCTCCCGGGCGAAGGGCTTCCATGCGTGCACCCCAATCGGCGCCGCGCGGCGCCGCGCAGTGGGGACGCGTCTCATTATACCGGAGGCCTTCCGCGCCCAGCAACCGGAATGGCCAACTTCGCAATGATGGTCAGAGACGCACCGAAGACCTTGGCGGTGAAGGGGGTTGAGAGACGAGAGCGCGGCGTGGCCTGCACCAGCGTCCCCCTCCCGTAGGGATGGCGCCCGATCCGCGCAGGGAGCCCGTCGAGCAGAGCGGCAGCCGCGGCGCTAGAGTCCCCCTGAGGGAGCCGTCTCCCTAGCCTTGACCTTCACAGAGGGTATAGCTATGAGCAGGCGCTGCAAGTTCGACCGGGGCTACAGGTCAGGCGGAAGGCGCTCATCCCGGTGGGCGCTCGTGCTTCTCGCGCTGGCCCTCGCCATCGGCCTGGCCTTGCGAGCGTGGATCCGGGATGACAGCGCCCAGGCCGAGCAGGCGTCCCCCGCCCAGGCCGCCGTGGGAGAAACGCTGCGGCAAGAAAACACATCGGATGGATCGGAGGCCACAGGGTCAGCAGCGAGCACCGGCATCACCGTCCAGGCCTCGAACTTCCGCATCGAGGGGGATCGCTTCCTGGCAGACGTGTGCTTCGATCTACCCGATGATGGCGACTGGACCATCCGAAACGCTACACTCCGCTATGGCGAGACCGAGATCATCGGGCTCCGTGATGGTTTCGGGTTCAGCCAGATCGACGTTGTCATCCCCGGAACGGAAGGGACCAAAGGCCAGCGGTGTGACACGATCCACTTCACCCTCCCCCAGCCCTATGAGAGCGGGCTGGTCACGCTCACCATACACGCCATCGCGGCCATGCCGCGCGAAGGCGAAGCGTGCGATCCTGCGTTCCTGGCGCGGGCGCAGGAGGTGCTCGACGCGCAATCCACGCGCATCCGGGTCGGTTGCGTGCAGGAACAACTGGCCTCGGGCGGCATGGTCGAGGGGTTGACCGTCCTGGAGAAGCCGGAGGACATGAGCCTGGAGGAAGCGCAGGCCCTGATCGGCAGCCAGGACTTCCTCATCGACGTGCGCGGCTTCCGCGGCAACTGGACTTTCACCGCGACGCCCCGCAGGTGAGGCAGGAGTCCATCGACTGGTGCCTGGCCTACTAAATCGTGCGTGTGTGCAAGCACACGCACGATGGTTCCCTCGCAGCGAGCCACCCCATTCACGGGGGCGAAACCAACCGCACGCGGCCGGCTCCAGTCGAGCATCTCCAACAAATGGCAACTGGACAACGTCCCCGCACGCAGCCACAGTGCCCAGCCCGGCGCGCCAGGCCCTTGCCCGTGGCGCGACTTCGCGCGCCCGCCGCGGGTATATCCCTGTAGACCCGACCTGTCAGTCAGGAGCCGCGGCCCATGAAGCGCTGGATCACCCCCGCCACCACGCTCTTCCTGCTCTCCCCCGTCGTTGGCGAGCTGCTCTCCGGCTCGGCGCCGCCGGCCGAGTTCTTCAACCCGGTGACCTTCCTGCTGCTGGCCGGCTTCTACGGCGGCGGGGCGCTGCTGGTGCGCGAGCTGACCCACCGCTGGGGCAAGGGCTGGCCCACCATCCTGACCCTGGGCGCGGCCTACGGCATCGTCGAGGAGGGTTTGGCCGTCAAGAGCTTCTTCGACCCGCAGTGGATGGACCTGGGCGCCCTGTCCCATTACGGCCGCTGGGCTGGCGTCAACTGGGTATGGGTTGTAGAGCTGACCCTCTACCACGCCGTCTTCAGCATCGCCATCCCCATCCTGCTGACGGAACTGCTTTTCCCCCGGCAGCGCGACCAGTCCTGGGTCAGTCCGAGGTCCTTCAAGCGACTATCCGGGATCTTCATTTTCCTGACCGTCCTCATGCACTTCCTGATCACCCCCTACCGGCCGCCTCTGATCCCCTTCGCCCTGACCGCGGCGGCGGTGGTCTGGCTCTATCGGCGAGCACAGCGGCTGCCGGCGAGCCCCTCGCTCCCGCCCGCCCGGCGCGTCGGCTCGCCGCGCCGCTACGGCTGGATGGCCTTCGCGGCCACCGCCACTTTCTTCCTGCTTCTGAGCTGGATAATCCCCAACTCCGCCATCCCGCCGCTGGTGGATGTCCTGCTGTACCTTGGCCTGGCGGCCTGGCTGTACCGCAAGTTGGCGCGCGCCGCCGCGGCCGGCCCGCCGGCCTGGACCCGCCGCCACGCCCTGGCGCTGGCCTCGGGCGCGCTCTCCTTCCTCATCCTGCTGCAGCCCATCATCGAAATGGACCAGACCCGTCCCGACGACACCCGCGGCGCCACGCTGGTGGGGCTGGCGGCCGTCGTCTTCCTGATCTGGCTGGCGCGGCGCGTGCGACGGGAGGAGGGGGAGGCATCGCAGGGCTCCTCCTCGTCCGCTCCCCTCTCCTCCCCGGCCTGAGCTCCATCTGCGCCGAACCTCCCGCAGGTTCCAGACCTGCGGGAGGTTCACTCACAACTTCCCTCTCTACAGCGCGCATCGAGGATGGCGCAATGGATCTGATCATGAATTCGGGCTGGCGCGCTGATGGCCTCAGGGCAGCCGCGGCCCCACCCAGCCGAAGAGCAGCGCCGTGATGGCCGCGCCGGCCAGCGCCCCGGCGATCAACTGCAGGCCGTTGTGCTTGCGGCGCCGCAGGCGCGCCCAGGCCACCAGCGGCAGGCTCAGGTAGGCCCAGGCCGCTGCCGGCCCGTATACGATGACCAGCGCGGTGGCGAAACCTGAGACGCCCACCATGTGCAGGCTGATCTTCCAGTAGGTCGAAATACTGAACATGGTGACGCCCAGGCCCAGGTAGGTGAGGGCCATGGCGCTCAGCAGGCGCGGCGCGCCGGCCAGCAGGAGCAGGGCCAGCGCCAGCAGATCGCTGCTCAGGCTCACCAGGATGAAGCGCGGCCGCTCCTCGCGATGGCTCAATTCCAGGTCGCTCACCCAGCCGCGGCGCATGCCGAGCAGGATGTAGCCCAGCGGGATGCCGGTCATGATCAGCAGGGACAGCAGGGCCCAACCCACACCGGCCAGACCCGCCTCCCGCCAGCCGAAGGCAGCGAAGATGGGCAGCGAGAGCACCGAACTGTCGAAGAACACCGAGACCCAGCGCGCCAGGTGGTCCTGCCAGGATCGCGGCGCGGAGGGAGCTTGCGGAGATGCCTCAATCGTCACAGTGACGGACCTCCAGGGCAAGGTGCGGGCGACATTATAGCCTACGCTCCGCAGTATACTGCAAGCGACCGCCTTGCCAGGATCACCCCTTGCCCGAGCTTCCGGAACTCGAAGTCGTCTGCCAGGTACTCGCCCGGCGACTGACCGGACGCCGCATGGCGCGCGTCGACGTATCCCCCAAGGGCGGCCCGCTAGTGGTGCGCGATCTGACAGGTTTGGGGTTCGACCATGCCCTGGCTGAGCAGCGACTCGATCGCGTATCGCGGCGCGGCAAGTCTCTGCTCTTAGCGCTGCAGCCCGGCTCGCTCCACATGGTGGTCAACCCCAAGCTTGCGGGCCGCTTCCAGCTCTGTTCGCCCGGCGCGCGCCGGGCCGGGCCGGTCCACGTGACCTTCCATTTTCAGCGCCCCGATGTGGAACTGCGCTACGTCGATCAGAAACGCATGGCGCAGCTCTACCTGACGCAGGACCCGGCCGCCGTGCCCACCTTCAGCGCCATGGGGCCTGAGGCCCTGGAGGTCTCCCGAGAGACTTTTCACGAACGGCTGCGATCCTTTCGCGGGGAGATCAAGGGCATCCTGGCGCGCGAGCGCTTCCTGGCCGGCATCGGCAACGCTTACGCCGACGAGATCCTCTGGGAGGCGCGG
>JAJRUD010000038.1 GCA_024277995.1 Chloroflexota bacterium | reverse complement strand
TGCCATCGTTAAACCACTTGACCGTACCAACGATGCGTTCCGACATGACGTGCCTCCTTCAGGCATAAATGGTTCGAGTTGCCTGTGTCGTTCTCAGGGCGTCGCGCCGTGCATCGTGGCCGGCCATAACCTAACCGACCCGAGCTGCACACGCTCGGGCCGTGGTCTTGCGACTTCCGGATAGAACGAGCATGCAACCTTCGCAGAAATGCTACCACCTCCGGCAGAAGATGTCCAGACCGAGAAAAGGGCGCCCGAGCGGCGGAGAGCACCGAAGGTGGGGTGCGCACCTTTGCCCCGCCCGCATCCCGGCGCCTTTCGCCCTCGCGCACACCGTCGCCGGCAGCTCTCGTCCAGACGGGAGCCGGTCTGCGAGGGCCTCACGCCGCAGCTTCATTCGCGGCGCAGCGTCGCGCCCCGCCCCTCACTCGTAGCGCAGCGCCTCCACCGGCTCCAGATCGGCGGCGCGCTTGGCCGGGTACAGGCCGAAGAACAGACCCACCGCCGCCGAAAAGATGGTCGCCAGCAGCACGGCATCCAGGCTCACGCGCGGGTTCAAATCGGCGTTGTTGGCGGCCGCGATCATTCCCACCGCCATCGAGAGGCCCCACCCCAGCGCGATGCCGATCAGCCCACCGGCCAGGCTCAGCAGCGAAGACTCGATCAGAAACTGGATCAGGATGTCGCGCTTGCGCGCCCCCACCGCCTTGCGCAGGCCGATCTCGCGCGTGCGCTCCGTCACCGAGACGAGCATGATGTTCATGATGCCGATGCCACCCACCAAGAGCGAGATGGCCGCGATGCCGCCCAGGAAGATCGTCAGCACGCTGGTGATTGTGCGCGCCGTGTCCAGAAAATCCTGCTGGGTGAAGATGGTGAAGTCGTCCTCGCCGATGGGCGTGCGATGGCGGGCGCGCAGCACGGCGGCGATCTCGTCCTGCGCGCTGGGCACCGCCTCGGCGCTGATGGCCTGCACGATGATCATGTCCACCCGGCCCTGCGAGCGGCGCAGCAGGCGCACCTGCGCCGTGCTCAGCGGCACCAGCAGGCGGTCGTCCTCGTTGTTGAACCCCGAGCCGCCCTTGGGCACGGTCACGCCGATGACGCGAAAGGGCTGGCCCTCGATGCGCACCGTCTCCCCTACCACCCCCTCGCTGCGCCCGAAGAGCTTCTCGGCCACATCCGGCCCCAGGATCACCACCGCGGCGCGGCCCAGCAGGTGGGACTCGCTGATGAACTCCCCCTCCTGGAGCTCCACGTTGCGCACGAAACTGTAATCCGGCGTCACGCCCATGCCCATGGTGAAGGTGCTCTCGCCGGCGTAGGAGACCTCCACCGTCCCGGTGAGCAGCGGCGCCACGCCCACCACCGATGGAGCGGCGAAGGGATCGGCGATGGCCTGGGCATCGTCCAGCGTGAGCGGCTTCGGATTGCGCACTTCCTCCGAGCCGCCGCGCGCCACGAAGAGCAGGTTGGTGCCGATGCTGCTGATGGAGCCCGTGATGGTCTCCTGGGCGCCGCGCCCGATGGCCAGCATGGCGATCACGGCCCCCACACCGATCACGATCCCCAGCACCGTCAATCCTGAGCGCAGCTTGTTGCTGGTCAGGCTGTCGAGCGCCTCGAAGACGTTTTGCATCAGATCCATGGGGTCTCTCCCCGGGAATACCTATGCGATGGGCAGCGGCAACGGGTCAGCGGTTGGCGATCGGGGATCGCCGGTCAGGCTCTCCCGCACCCCTGCTCTCCGGCTCCCTAGCTCCCTGGCTCCCCTGCCCCCTGCTGGCTCCCCGGCTCTCCCGCTCCGCCTCCCTCGCGCACCTCTTCCCCCTCGATCAACCCATCGCGCAGCCGGATCACCCGCTGCGTGAAGGCGGCGATCTCCGGGTCGTGGGTGACGAAGATCAGCGTGGTGCCCAATCGCTCGTTCAGCTCCAACAGGATGCGCACCACGTCCTCGCCGGATTTGGTGTCCAGGTTGCCCGTGGGTTCGTCGGCCAGGATGATGGCCGGGTTGTTGACCAGGGCCCGGGCGATGGCGACGCGCTGCTGCTGCCCGCCGGAGAGTTCTGTGGGGCGGTGTCGCACGCGATCCCCCAGACCCACGGCCTGCAAGGCTTCGATGGCACGCTGTCTGCGGCCGCTGCGCACGCCGGCGTAGCGCATGGGCAGCTCCACATTGGTCAGCGCCGTCTGGCGCCCCAACAGGTTGAAGTTCTGAAAGACGAAGCCCACCTTGCGGTTGCGGATGACGGCCAATTGATCGTCGTTCAGGTCGCCCACCAGCTCGCCGTCCAGGCGATAGGTACCGCTGGTGGGGCGATCGAGGCAGCCCAGGATGTTCATCAGCGTGCTCTTGCCGGAGCCCGAGGGACCCATGATGGAGAGTACCTCGCCGCGCCGCACCTTGAAGGAGACGCCGCGCAGCGCGTGCACTTCCACCAGACCCATGCGGTAGACCTTGGTCAGGTCCTGCGCTTCGATGACCCAATCCTTCGCACCCATCATCGCCTCAGGAAGGGCGGGTGACCGGCCTGCTCGAAGGTCGTTGGCGGGTTGAGCACGATCTCGTCGCCCTCTTGCAGGTCGCCGCCCACCACCTCGCTGTACAGGTCCGAGGAGGCGCCCAATTCGACGGCCACCGCTTCCGGCACGGAGCCGCGCAGCACGTAGACCACGCGTTGACCCTCGCGCACGCGCACGGCCCGGTTGGGCACCAACAGCACGCCCTGCAGACGTTCGACGACGATGTTCACCGCGGCCGTCATGCCAGGTTTGACCAGCTCGTCGGCATCGGTGATCCGCACGGTGACCTTGAAATTCACCACGCCTTGAACCACGGTGCCAGTCAGGGCCACCTGCTCCACCACACCGTTGTACTCCTTACCGGAAACGGCGTCGAAGGCCAGCGTCACCGGCTGCCCCACCTGCACGCGGTTGATGTCCACCTCGGAGACTTCCACATCCACCATCAGTTGTGAGAGATCGGCCAGGCCGAAGGCCACCGTGCCGGGGGCTACCTGATCGCCGGGCTTGACCTCGACTAAGGTGATGGTGCCGGCGAAGGGTGCCGTGATGCTCGCCGACTCCAACGTGGCCTGTGCCGCCGCCAGGCGCGCCCGGGCCGCCGCCACGTCATCAGGGTCCGGTCCATCCTTGAGGCGCTCCCACTCACGCTCGGCGTCGGCCAGTTGCGCCTGGGCGATGGCCAGCTCGGCGTCCAACAGCATCTGGTCGGTGTCGGTGGGCTTGCCCTTGTACCAGTTGAGCTGGCGCAGGATGCTGTCGCGCTTCTTGCGAGCCGCCACCAGGTTGGAGAGCGCCAGGGCGCGCGAGGGGTCATCCTCCGGCCGCCCCGAGAGGCGGTTGTAGGCCGCTTCGGCCGCATCCACTTCCTGCTCGGCGAGCACCAGGTTGGCCTCGGCGGCCTTGATGGTGTCGGAACTGGCCCGATAGCCCTGCTGCTGCACGCGCCACTTGTACTCGGCGCTCTCCAGGTTGTCACGCGCCTGGGCCAGCGCCATTTGTGCCTGGGCGCGCTCCATTTCGAAGTTCAGCAGATCATCCAGCGCGCGTTGCGCGGCCACCAGGTCGGCCTGTGCCAGTATCACCTGGGCGGGCAGCGAGTCCGGCGCCAGAGTGGCCAGCTCCTGCCCTTCCGCCACCCGCTCACCCACCGCCACCTTCACCTGCTGCACGCGCCCGCTGGTCTCGAAGCTGAGCATGGCCGATTGGTTGGCGCGCACCGTCCCCGTGGCTCCCACGGTGGCCGTCAGCTCGCCGGCACTCGCCTCCACCGTCTGCAGATCAGCGATCTGGGCCTCGAACTTCGCCCGGCTGTAGGCCTGATATGCGAAAAAGCCCCCGACTGCCACCAGCACAGCAACGAGAGCCCAAATCCAGCGTTTCATGGAAGGTCATCCTCCATCAGAGGTTTCAGGGTCCAGCGCCGGCCGCTGCCAAAGCGCGTCGCCACGGCGACGCCGCTGCCCACCAGCCAGACCAGGATCAACGCCGCCCAGCCCACGACCGGCAGCCGGCTGAGCGCAAAGACGAGCAGCGTGCCCAGCCCCAGGTTCAGAAGCGGTCTGCCGCCTCCCCACCCGGAGCGCTGCATCAGCGTGCGGCCGACCTGATAGGCCACCGCCACCGAGCCCACCAGCGCCGCCAGGAAGAACAGGGCCAACACGATGAAAGGAAGAGGGAAGGTGTAGACGGAAAGCGCGGAGAGCAACGCCACGCCTGCCAGGCTCACCGCCAACAGCGCCCCCGCCGCCAGGTAGCGCAGCCAATGTCCGGCGCTCCGATCCAACGCTTCCGCCATGTGGCGCATGCGCCTGGGCGCCAGATACAGCACCAGCATCCCGACGACGAAATGCGAGAGCAGTGAGGCCAGTTGCGCGCCGGCGTTCTCCAGCGGCGTGCGCCTCTCGGCCGCCGCCAACAGCCAGCGGCCGTGGGGCATGTTGTGCATCCCCCACGGCGTCCACGGCCAATTCGCCTCCGGAAGCCAGGCCGAGGCCACGATGATCGCCGCGGCCGCAAGAGCCGAGAGTAGAGTCAGGACCTGCCAACGCTTCACGTGACAACCTCGCTTTGCTCTGTCTGATCCTCGAGAAGACTCGCCAGGCCGAAGAAAGCCGAAACGGCCAGCAAGGCGAAGGCCAGCGTCAGGGCCGTCCCCTGCGAACCGGCCCAGGCAACCAGGGAGGCCGGCATGGCCATAAGCACATCCAACGGGGAGGCCAGCGCCTGCAGCAGCCAATCGAGGGCCGCCGCCAGCGTGGGGACCGGCAGAATGCCGGCCAGGTTCTCCAGGTTGGACCAGAGGCCCACGGCGCCCAGGCCCGCCGCCCAGGCCAGGGCCAGCCGACCGGCGCGGCGCACCCAGAGCTCGCGCCGGCGGGCGCGCCTCAAACGGGCCTGCAGGCGCAAGATCAGGCCTTGCGGCATGGGTTCGGCGGGCAGATCCGCCAGCAGTTCATCCATCCAATCCTGCATCTCGCTCCTCGAGCCGGCGCCGCAACTCGATCTTGGCCCGGCGCAGGTGAGTACGTACTGTGTTCACGGGCAGCCCGAGCGCCTCGGCCATCTCGGCGTAAGACATCTCCGCTTCATAACGCAGCGCGATCACCGCCCGGTAGGCGGGGCGCAATTCGGCCACACCCCGCGCCAGACGGTCCAACGCCTCCCGCCGCTCGAGCTCGGGCTCCGGCCCCAACCCCTCCGCATCCGGCACCTCCTCGACTCGCGGCCCCAGGTCGCTGAAATCCAGCGGAGCCCGCTTTCTCCAGCGGTCTCGGGCCACGTTGAGGGCGATGCGGGCCAGCCAGGGAAAGAAGGGTCGACCGGCCTGATGGCGGGGCATGGCCTGCCAGGCCCGCAGCCACGCCTCCTGCAAGACCGCCTCCGCTTCCAGATCGTCGCCCGCCATGCGACCGACGAGACGGAAGAGGCGCGGTGTGTGGCGGAGAACCAGCTCTTCGAAAGCCGCCTCGTCGCCGCGTCGCGCCCGGGCCAGGAGGGCGTCGTCTTCGCTAGCGCCTGCCCGCATCATGGATACGGATATCCCCTTGGGAAAGTTTCAACGGAAACGCTCTTCATTCTACCGCCTGAGCCGCGCCTCAACCGATGGGGGCCTGACCGATTGGTGACAACTGTCGCGCCGCTGGGTGACATCTATGACTGCAATCCAGCCCTATCCGGTCGGTATCATCGGATCGAGCCCAGGGAAGGAGGCCCATATGCAAGCGATTCCCAGCGAAGAGCTGGCTATCGACCGCAAAGCGCGAATGAAAATCCCCATGGTGAAGCCCAAGGCCCGCCCACCGGAAGAGCGGGTTTGCGATTTCGGGCCCACATATCTGCCCCTCACGCCCGAGGAAGCCAAGCTGGCTGCGGAACGCTGCATCCATTGCCCGGACCCCGCCCCTTGTGTGAAGGCCTGTCCCACAAGCAATGACATCCCTTCCGCCATGTGGCTCATCGAACAGGGGGATTTCCTGGCCGCCGCCAGGCTCTACCGGCAATCCAGCTCACTCCCGGAGATCTGCGGGCGCGTCTGCCCTCACGACGCCCTCTGTCAGGGATCCTGCGTGCGCAATAAGCGCGGCGAGCCCGTCATCACCGGCGCGCTGGAAGCTTTCGTCGCCGACTACGAGCGCGAGCACGGCGGCGTCGAACTCCCCGTCGGCGAGCCTACGGGCAAACGCGTGGCCATCGTCGGCGCCGGGCCCTCCGGGCTCTCCTGCGCCGAGCAACTGGTGCAGCGCGGCCACAGCGTGACGGTCTTCGACGCCCATCCCGCCCCCGGCGGCCTGCTCGTCTACGGCATCCCCAACTTCAAGCTCGAGAAGACCGTCGTCAACGCCCGCATCGACGACCTGCGCCGGGCGGGAGTGCAGTTCATCACCAACACCCGCATCGGGAAGGACAAGACCATCGACGACCTCTTCGCTGAGGGCTTCGAGGCTCTTTACGTGGCCGTGGGCACCGGCGTGGACGCCACCATGGACGTGCCCGGCGTCGACTTGCCGGGGGTCTACAAGGCCACCGAGTTCCTCATCCGCGCCAACGTCGACCCCGAACTGCTCCCACCTGGCATGCAGGGCAGGCCTGAAATCGGCAAGCGTGTGGCGGTGATCGGCGGTGGCGACACCGCCTCCGACTGCCTGCGCTCCGCCCTGCGCCTGGGAGCTGAGGAGGTCACCTGCCTCTATCGCCGCACCGAAGCGGAGATGCCCGGCAACCCCCACGACCGCGAACTGGCCCGCGAGGAGGGCGCCCGCTATCGCTTCCTCACCCAGCCCATCCGCTTCATCGACGGCCCCGACGGCCGCGTCAGCGCCGTGGAATGCCTGCAGTGCGAGTTGGGCGAGCCGGACGAGAGCGGCCGCCGGCGCCCCATCCCCATCGAAGGCTCCAACTTCACCGTCCCCGCCGACACCGTGATCCTGGCCCTGGGCTATTGGCCCGACGAGACCATCGGCAAGACCACGCCCGGTCTGGAGACCCGCAAGTGGGGCCTGATCGTGAGCGACCCCGATACCGGCGCTACCACGCGCGAAGGCGTCTTCGCCGGCGGCGACGCGGTCACCGGCCCGGACCTGGTGGTCACCGCCATGGTCGCCGGTCGCAAGGCCGCCGCAGCCATCGACCAATACCTGGCAAAGAAGAAGTAGCCGCTCCCCTTCCCGCCCTCCCAGGTCCCTGGTTCGCGATCGCGGACCAGGGACCTGCGCGTCTTCCTGCCTCAGCAGCCATGTTTGTCGCATCAGCGGAAACCGGCCACCAGGACACAAAAGCACAAAGCCCATCGGACGACCGGCTCGCCCTGTGTGGGCATCGCCCGCCGCTCGACCTTGGCGCCGGTGGCTGCGCGGCTCTCCCTCCACCTGCCGCGGGGCTATAATCACCTGGAGCCCCCTGGAGGTCGCTGCATGCCTGACCCCGCCGAACTCACCCGCCTGGCCAAGGCTGAAGCCCGTCGTCTGGGTTTCGACTTGGTGGGGATCACCACCCCGGACCCCCCGGCGCACCTCGACGCATATCGGCGCTGGTTGGCCGCCGGGCGCCACGGCGCAATGCTCTACCTGGCCTCCGACCGTGCCCGCGAGCGCCGCGCCGACCCGCGCCGCATCCTGCCTGAGTGCCGCAGCATCCTGGTGGTAGGCGCCAACTATCTCCCCGAGCGCCCGATGCCGCAGGGCACGGCTGCTGGCCCGCGCATCGCGGCCTACGCGCAGGGCGATGATTACCACGAGGCGCTTGTGGCGCGCCTGCGCCGTGTGGTGGAAAGGCTGGAAGCGGAAACAGGCCGCCCCATCCCGCAGCGCCTCTACAGCGACACCGGCCCCCTGCTTGAACGCGAACTGGCCCAAAGGGCGGGCCTGGGCTGGATCGGCAAGAATACCTGCCTGATCCATCCCGGGCGCGGCTCTTACTTCCTGCTGGCCGAGGCGCTGCTGGGGATCGATCTGATCCCCGACGCCCCTTTCGCCCCCGATCGCTGCGGGAGCTGCACGCGCTGCATCGAATCCTGCCCCACCGGGTGCATCCTGCCCGACCGCACGCTGGACGCCCGTCGCTGCCTCTCCTACCTGACCATCGAACTGAAAGGCCCCATCCCCGAATCGCTGCGCCATCATATGGATGACTGGCTCTTCGGCTGCGACCTGTGCCAGCAGGCCTGCCCCTGGAACCAGCGCTTCGCCCATCCCACCTCGGACCCCACCTTCCAGCCGCGCCCCTTCCTGCAGCGCGCCCACCTTAAAGATTGGCTGCTGCTGGATGAGGAGACCTACCGCCGCGAGCTGCGCGGCAGCCCGCTCAAGCGCCCCAAGCGCCGCGGACTTGTGCGCAACGCCGCCGTGGCGGCCGGGAATCGGGCCGACCCGGACCTGGTCCCGGCGCTGGCGCGGGCGCTGCTGGAGGACCACGCGCCCCTGGCGCGCGCCCATGCGGCCTGGGCCCTGGGCCGCATCGGCGGGCCGGACGCCCGCGCCGCGCTGGCGCGCGCGCAGCAGAGGGAGCAGGAGGTTCACACCAGCGAAGAGATCCGCGCTGCCCTCAGCCGGCTCCAGAGAAAACGGTCGAAGAAGTAACCGGCGCGAATCAACGACCTCCCGGAGCACGCCAGGCTCCGGGAGGTTTATGATCCCGCTATATCCCCGGTGGAGGCCCCCTGCCGGGATTCATCTCAAGGCAATGGCGTCGGCGTGGCGGTGTTGGGGTTCTCGGTGACGGTGGGCGTGGGGGTGGCGATGCCCACCGGCACGATCAACTTCTGCCCGACGTAGATGGCGTTCGGGTCCTCGATCTCGTTCCGCTCGGCGATGGCCTCCGCCGTGCTGTTGAACTGCGCCGCGATGGTCTGCAGCGAATCACCCGGCTGCACGACGTATTCCACTTCCTGGCCGGGGAGCAAAGTCGCCGGCAAGGCCGTGGGCGTGGGCAGCTCCTGGTCGGGAGACGGGATGGTTATCTCCTGCCCTACGAAGAGCGCGTTGGGGTCTTCGATGTTGTTGACGGACATCAACAGCAGAACGTCCACCTCGAACTGCTCGGCGATGGAGCTGAGCGTATCTCCCTCTTCGATGACGTAGGTGCGTGGGCCCGAAGGTGTCGGTGTCTCCGTCGGGGGTGGTGTGATCGTGACCGTGGGTGTGGCCGTTGGCGGGACGGGCGTGGCCGTCTGCGTGGCCGTCGGGGTCTTCGTGGCCAGCAATGCCGGCAGTTGCGGCGGATTCTCCCCCGTCACCCACAGCACTACCAGGAACAACCCCACGACCAGCAGCACCACCGCCAGCCCGCCCAACAACATGGGGACCATGCGCTGGCGGCGCTTGCGGTAGGCCTGGATGATCTCAGCAGCGTTGTGTTCGCTGTCCGACATGGCGTCCTCTCCCCGTGAGGGGGCGAGGCCTCGAGCCTCACCCTCCGGCGCCGCCCATTGTACCTGAAATCCCCCGCGCGCGTGGGAGGTGACCCTGGTACCTGCTCCTGCAGGCCGCACTCAAGGCCCGGCAGCGCACGATGGAGAGCCTGCACGGCTCGTTCACGCCATTCGCGGTCCCCATCCCGGGCTGCCATCACCACCGACTCCAGATGCAGGAAGCATTCGTACAGCACCACGCGCCCCGCCCAGCCCCGCGGCATGGGGCGCAGGCACTGATATCCGCTCAGGAAGGCCTGTTCCGATCCAGGGAGCACCCGTTCATGCTCGC
>JAJRUD010000037.1 GCA_024277995.1 Chloroflexota bacterium | reverse complement strand
TGGCCAGGAAGAGGTCGCAGCAGATGCCCGTCGGCTTATGGCGCAGGCGCTTGTAGCGGGGGCCGTTGCGCGGCGTCTCGAGGTCCAGCTCCCAATCCCAGGCCACATCAGGGGCCAGGGCCTGGCGCAGGAACGCCTCGAGCTCGCTGATCATCTCCACTTTCAGGAGATGCCCGAACATGTCCCGCTTCTCGACCTCCGAGAACCTGGGGATCGCCACGATCTCGATGTCCTTGACACGCGCCTTTCTCCGGCGCAAGCTGCCCGCAATCTGGATCCGCTCGCATGCCGGCTTCAGGTCTTCGACCAGGGCCTGGGCGATGGAGAGAGCTGCAGCCCGTTTCATCTCAAAGGCTCCGTGAACAGCGCCGGCTGGCTCACCGCACGCAAGGCATTCGGCGAGATCCAGATCCGCTCCACGGTCTTCGTGGCCACCTCGTTCACCGCTCCCCTAATCCTGGTCTCCCATTCCCCATACAGCTCCTCGTATAGATCTGAGGGATACCCGCTCAGGACCACCATTCCCTCGACCTCGTTGAGCACCTCCGCCAGGCGAATGTGGTCCTCCCGGCTCATCTCGTGCTGGTAGGCCTTCGCGCTCCAGCGCTGGCTTCTCGTCTCCGCCAGGTATGGGGGATCCACGTAGAAGAGCGTGGTCGGAGCGTCGTACCGCTCGATAACCGCCAGGGCATCGTCGCACTCGATCTGGACCTGCTTGAGGCGCTCCACGACGGCCCACAGATGGTCCGTCTGATTCCAGAGCTTGGTGGTATCCGGCGGCCGCTGGCCGTTGATCCTGTAGTGGTAGCGCCATCCGCTCCGCCATTGTGTGCGAGGGCCACCCCTCGTCTGCCAGGACCGGAGGTAGAAGCGCCTAGCGCGCTCAAGGGGATCGTCGCAGGGCTCGAAGGAGAGCCGTTGCTCTTCCCGAGACCACGGCGTGAGCTCGATGGCCCGGATGAGTTCGACCGGGCGCTCCCGCAAGACCCTGAAGAAGTTCACGACCTCGTGGTCGATGTCGTTGAAGATCTCAAAGACAGAGGGTGGCTTACGCAGCAAAACGCCCGCAGCGCCGCCGAAGGGCTCAACGTAGCACTGGTGCAGCGGGAAGTGGCTGATGATCCAGGGGGCCAGGCGCCACTTGCCGCCGTAATAGCGGATGGGAGGCCGGATGATCAACACGCGTCTGTTCCCTCCGCTCCATCCCAACTGAAAAACAGGTGGCCGGGCGGCGTTTCGCGCTCGCGCACGACCCGCAGGCCCTCGATGGTGCCCCCAAGGCCGTCGGCCGCATCCGGGGCCATCGAGACGGTGCTGAACCGATAGTGGCTCCAGAAGGCCAGCGCTTTCCGCACTTCGGCCTCGACGTCGTCCGAATCCATCTGCCACAGCCGGCCCGGGCGAATGAGCTTCATCGCACATCCTCAAGATCCGCCTGGGAGCGCCTGATGCTGTCGATGTAGCGCCGTCGCTCATCTTCAGCCATCTGCCTCTCACTCACGGCCGCAAACTCACCGCCCAGATAGCGCCGCCTGCTGAACTCGCTGTCCGGGTCGGGCTCGTACCACGCCGGCGTCTCCCACCCCTCGCGGATGGAATCCACGAGCCACCCGACGCCCTCGGCCGCGCCACGCCTCAGCGCCTGGCGGTAGACGTCCAGTTTCAGCCGGATCAACTCGGCCGGATAGCGCCGAACCAGCCTCCGCGCCTGAGAGAACGCCACCCCGGCGGCCACCAGCGCAGTGCAGATTTCTGCACCGGCCGCATCTCCCCCCACACCCCCCTCAGAATCAAAGACTACGTGATGTTGTTCCTCTCCCTTTTCCTCCTCTTCAAGAGTCTTTGAGTGGTTAACAACATCAAGGGGCAGTGCATTTTTTTGCACCGGCGGCTCTTCGTCGGCCGGATCGTTGAAGTACAGCACGGCATGACCTGGCCGAGGGGATTCTGAACGCAGCCAGCCCATTTCTTTCAGCCAGCGCAAGTGCTGATAAAACGATCTACGCTCCAGGCCGGTAATCTCGAAGAGGTCGCCAATAGGCAGAAGCGGCGTGTGGAGGCCTCCGTTCTGCCACGCCAGCCCCTTGAGGCGGATGTACGTCACGAGCACCGACTTCGGCATCTCTTTGTCGTAGACGGCACGCGATGAGACGTTTACATACTTCGGTGGAAGCTGCGGCGGTCGGCTCATGGCACCATGAGTAGGTCGAAAAGCCTCAACTGAACCAGGCTCGGGTGTGCATGCCGCAGCTCGATCATCAGGTCGATCAGCTCCGTC
The DNA here is from genome assembly GCA_024277995.1 of Chloroflexota bacterium. Taxonomy (GTDB): domain Bacteria; phylum Chloroflexota; class Anaerolineae; order Anaerolineales; family E44-bin32; genus JAJRUD01. The sequence continues at coordinate 732 of JAJRUD010000037.1, read as the reverse complement.
CATTTGCGATCGAAGTCCGGCGTCCAGCGCACGGCGGCGTACCAGTCGCCCTCGCAATCCCGGATCCGCTCCAGGCACTCGTGCGGGACCATGAGCCCCACAGGTTCACCGGGCGGCCAGAGGTCGTCCGGGATCGCCAGGTAGACCTGCTGCGGGTCCACCTCGCTGATGAGCAACCCGATGGGGGGATCCCGCCTCACGGGGCGGTAGATGTAGCCGGCCATCAGATGAGCCTCCCCTGCTGCAGCGGCTGGGCCCGCAGCCGTTCGAGCGCCCGCCGGCGGTTCGTGATCTTCGCCTGGGCGCTGGAGATGCGGCTCAGGTCCTCTGCGATGGCCGCCTCGAGTTCCTCCGGCGATTCGCACAACCAATAGCCGTCCAGCTGCGATGATGAGCAGATAAGCGCTCCCTCGTAGCTGCTCTGGCGCAGCTGCTCGATGGCCCTGCGCACCTGGCGGTCGGTAACACGATGCCCCATCGTCTTGAGCGTCCAGACGAGCTGGCCCCGCGTGACGCGGTTTCGGCGGCCACGGTGCCGGCGGAGGATGCGCATGATGTCTCGCTCAAGCAGCTCGTCCATCGTCAGTCAGAGAGCTCGCGGGGGCCGGACGCCGCGACATCCACACAATCGAGGACTCCTCCTATTCGCGAAGTCTCAGCGGTCACGGCCCGCTGGCAGCCGCCGGCCCCCGCGGGGCTCATACAGTCAGAACGATCCGTCGCCAGGCATTC
>JAJRUD010000036.1 GCA_024277995.1 Chloroflexota bacterium | reverse complement strand
TCGCCTCCTCGCTCCTCCGTCCTTGCGGATCGATGATGAGTATTGTAAAGTGACAGACGGACGAAGGCAAGATGGTGGCTCCACCTCGCCCCTCCGCTTTCTCAACCCATAGGAACACCCGGATATGCCCAAAGTTACGCCAACCGCCCGACGCAAATCAGACCACATCAGAGTCAACCTGGAAGAGGATGTGCGATCGGGTCTGACCACCGGGCTGGAGGGATTCCGTTTCGAGCACGTCGCTCTGCCGGAACTCGACCTGCGCCGAGTCGACACCGTCACAACTTTCCTCGGCAAGCGCCTGCGCGCCCCCCTGTTGATCTCCTCCATGACGGGGGGCACTGACCAGGCCCTGCGCATCAATCTGGCGCTGGCCGAGGCCGCTCAGACGACCGGCGTGGCCATGGGGCTGGGATCACAGCGGGCGGCCATCGAGAGGCCAGAACTTGCCTCCACCTTCCAGGTCCGCCGAGTGGCCCCGGACATCCTGCTCTTCGCCAACCTCGGCGCCGTCCAGCTCAATTACGGTTATGGGGTTGACGAATGCCGCCGCGCCGTCGAAATGGCTGAAGCCGATGCCTTGATCCTGCATCTCAACGCGCTCCAGGAGGCCCTGCAGCCGGAGGGAGACGTCGACTTTTCGGGTCTGCTGGCGAAGATCGAAGCCCTCTGCAGGGCGCTGGAGGTGCCCGTCATCGCCAAGGAGGTGGGCTGGGGCATTTCAGGCCCGGTGGCCCGGCGCCTGGTGCAGGCTGGCGTGGCCGCCATTGACGTCGCCGGCGCAGGCGGCACCTCCTGGTCCCAGGTCGAGATGCACAGAGCTGCATCACCCAGGCAGGCACAGCTGGCGGCCGCGTTCTTGAATTGGGGCATCCCGACCGCAGAAGCCCTGCGCCAGGTGCGCAGCGCGCTGCCGCATATCCCGCTCATCGCCTCGGGCGGCCTGCGCACCGGCATCGACGTCGCCAAGTGCATCGCACTGGGTGCGGATCTGGGCGGCCTGGCGGGGCCCTTGCTCAAGGCAGCCAGCGAGAGCACGCCGCGCGTCCTCGAAGCCATCGAAGACCTCATCTCCGAGCTGCGCATCACCATGTTCGCCGCGGGTTGTAAAGACATCCAGGCACTCCGAAAGATCGAGCTTGAGCGCATGCCATGAGCGCAGCCACTCACGACACCCTCTCCATCCCGACCCTGTTGGACGCCATCGAAGAAGAGTTGCGCGCCTCGCTGCAACTGTTGCAGGCCCCTCCCTACCACGGCTTACGCGAAATGATCGCCTACCATTTCGGCTGGGAGCCGGGGGGGGACGCCACCAACCGCGGCAAGCGTGTGCGGCCGCTGCTCACGCTGCTTTCCTGCGCGGCGGCCGGCGGTGATTGGCGGGTGGCCCTGCCGGCCGCCGCCAGCGTGGAACTCATCCACAATTTCTCGCTCGTCCACGACGACATCGAAGATTCCAGCGAGACGCGCCGCGGGCGGCAAACGCTCTGGAAGCGCTGGAGCCCGGCGCAGGGCATCAACACCGGCGATGCCATTTTCGTGATGGCCCAACTGGCAGCCAACAGCCTGCACGAGGCGGGAGTGCCGGCTGAAACCGTCCTGGCGGTCAAGCGCACGCTCGACGAGGCCTGCCTGCGCCTCACCATGGGACAGTACCTGGATCTGTCTTTTGAGGCGCGCCCATCCATAGCACAGGACGAATACATCGAGATGATCAGCGGAAAGACTTCGGCCCTGCTGGCCGCCTCGACGGCGGTCGGAGCCATGATAGCGGGCGCGGGCGCAAGTCGCGCCGCCGCCTATCAGCGCTTCGGCCTTAACCTGGGGCTGGCCTTCCAGATGCTGGACGACGTGCTCGGCATCTGGGGCTCTGCTGAGGTGACGGGAAAGCCCACCGGCGACGACCTGCGTGCGCGCAAGAAATCACTCCCTGTTATCCTGGGCCTGAATCGCTCCCCGGAATTCGCCCGCCGCTGGGCATCGAACGACGTTGATGAGAGCTCCTTGCTGGAGATGCGGAGCCTGCTGGAAGAAGCCGGGGTCCTGCAGGTGGTCGAAGAGCACGCGAGCGAACACACCCGCCGCGCCCTGGAGGCACTCTCACGTGCAGAGCCACTTGAACCTGCGGGGACAGTGCTCAGGAATCTCGCCACTAAACTACTCAAACGTACACATTAGCCTCGGTGCCACCCGCAGCCGGTTCTTAACAGCACCTTCACGGGCTGCATGCGTTGCGGCACAAGGCTCTCATGCTATAATCTCGGCATTGGCAGGCTAATCCAATATGCGCAGAACAACCCGAGCACTTCAAAACGATGAGACCGGGCAACTGAGCCAGTTGCAGCCCGGCGTCACCCTTCAGGACCGCTATCTCATCCTGGGGGTGCTCGGCACGGGTGGCATGGGGTCCGTCTACAAAGGCCGCGACCTGCATTTCCCAAACGTCACCAAATTGGTGGCCATCAAGGAGATGATCAACCTGACCAGCGACCCCACCATGTATGAGATGGTGGTGCGCAACTTCGAGCGCGAGGCCGATCTGCTCGCGACCCTGTCCCACCCCGCGATCCCCCGCATCTACGATTACTTCACTCACAACCAGAGCGCCTATCTGGTGATGGAATTCATCCAGGGCAAAGACCTGGAAGCGGTCCTGCGCGAGACGGACGACTTCTTGCCTGAAGAGGAAATCATCAAGTGGGCCATCGAGCTTTGTGACGTGCTCAGCTATCTACACAGTCACAAGCCGCAGCCCGTCGTCTTTCGCGACATCAAACCTTCCAACATCATGATCGACCAGCATGGGCACGTGCGCCTCATCGACTTCGGCATCGCGCGCGTTTTCCAGCCCGGCGAAAAGGGCACCATGATCGGCACCGAGGGCTATTCGCCGCCCGAACAATACCGCGGCGAGGCCTCGCCCGTGGGAGACATTTACGCCCTGGGCGCCACGCTACACCATCTGCTTACCCGCCGCGACCCTCGCGCCGAGCCCCCCTTCTCCTTCGCCGAGCGCCCTATCCGTGAGATCAACCCTAGGGTCTCACCCGAGATAGAAGCCGTGGTCAACGGCGCGCTGGCCTACGACCCCAAGGACCGCTATCCCGGCGCTGAGGCGATGAAGCAGGCGCTCGTCTCTGCGGCCAAGAAGACCGGCGTCCTCGTCGCGCCGCAGACGGCGGCCATCCTGCAGCCGCGCAGCGACGTGGAGGCGCTCTGGTCCTTCGAATGCGAGGATGAGATTCGCGGCAGCCCTATCGTCCACAACGGCATCGTCTACGTGGGCTGCTACGACAACAATCTCTACGCCCTCGACGCCCGCAACGGCAAGTTCATCTGGAAGTATGCCACCGAGGGCGGCATCCCGACCCGTCCGGTGGCCTTCGAAGACATGGTCTTCGTGGCCTCCGAGGATCAGCGCCTGCACGCCGTCAATGCCGCCACCGGAAAGCTGATCTGGACATATTACACCGAAGGTCCCATTCGCAGCTCGCCGGTGCTATTCGAGGGGCATCTCTTCTTCGGCAGCGATGATCACTATCTTCACGTCGTCAACGTCACGAACGGCCGGCGCGCCTGGCGCACAGAGGCCGCCGGCCCAATACGCTCCTCGCCCTTGATCGCGGATGAGCGCGTTCACTTCGGCTCCGAGAGCGGAGACTTCTACTGTTTCGACTTTCGCGGCGAACTCAAGTGGCGCTTCCGCGCCAAGCGCGCCATCACCTCCTCAGCCATCCTGGTCGAAGGCCTGATCTACTTCGGCTCGATGGATTGGACCCTGTACGCCCTCGAAGCAGATGGCGGCTGGCAGGTCTGGCGCTTCCGCATGGGCCGCCCGACCATCTCAACGCCAGCTTACGCCGAAGGCAAGATCTTCACCGGATGCGCCGACGGCAATATCTACGCCATCGATGCCCGTTCGAGCCGCGAGGTATGGCGCTTCCAGACCGAACATCAGGTCACCGGGTCACCCCTCGTCCAGGAGGATTCGCTGTACTGCGGCTCGGTTGACGGCTCCATGTATTGCCTCGACTTCCGTACCGGGCGCAAGCGCTGGCAATTCGCAACGGGCGGCCCGATCACGGGAACTCCCGTCATCGCTGACAACATCCTTTCATCGGCTCCACCGACCACCGCATCTACGCGCTGGTCACCTAACCCACACTACGGACTTCGCCACACTATGAACTTTTGGAAACGACTGTTCGGAAAACGGAAAAGCCCTGCGCCCGACGGCATCGAGACAGCGCCGCTGGACCCGGGCACCCTGCACGCGGTCATCGAGGAGACGCCATTGGGCCACATCCTCTTCGGCACCGCGCAATCGACGGGCGTCGAACGCAGCCACAACGAAGACGCGCTCTTCGCCCTGGTGGGCAACTCGGGCGGGCAGGACGCCCTGCAGGACTTTGGGTTGTTCATCGTCGCCGACGGTATGGGGGGACATCGCGCCGGTGAGATCGCCAGCTCGATCTCCGTCCGTACCGTAGCCTACCGCCTGCTGCAGGGTACGATCTTGAAGTATCTCTCGACGGAGCATGAAGAGGAAACCGAACCCCTGCAGGATTTGATGCGCGCCGCCCTGGAGGAAGCCAACCAGGCCGTAGTTGACCGGGTCCCCGGAGGCGGTACTACACTCACCGTGGCGCTGCTCCTCGGCGAGCAGGTCACCATCGGACATGTGGGGGACAGCCGGGCCTACGTCATCTCCCAGGACGAGACCACCATCATCACACGCGATCACTCCCTGGTGGAGCGACTGCGCGAGCTGGGACAGCTCACCCAAGAAGAAGCGGCGACGCACCCGCAGCGCAATGTGCTCTATCGCGCCATTGGCCAGGGCGCGAACCTCGAGGTGGACGTCTCAACGATCGGCGTGCCTCACGGCTCCAACCTGCTCCTTTGCTCTGACGGTCTTTGGGGTGTGGTTGACGAATCGGAAATCCAGCGCATCGTGCTCACCGCCGCCCATCCCGAACAGGCTTGCGACGAACTCGTTCAAGCCGCCAACGCCGCTGGCGGCCCCGACAACATCACTGCGGTGCTTGTGAGGTTTCCGCCTGCCTAGAGGGGGCATCCATGCCCGGCGAGCAGGACTATTATTCGCTTCTTGGAGTCTCGCGAGACGCCACTCCGGACGAGCTTCGGAGTGCGTATCGTAAGGCTGCCATGAAGTATCACCCGGACAAGAACGTCAGCGAAGGCGATACCGAACTTTTCGTTCAGATCAACAAGGCCTACGAGATCCTCGCCGATCCCGAAAAGCGTGCCGCTTATGACGCGCAATTGGCGGAAATGGCGGTCGAACAGGCGCAATTCCGCTGCCGCGTCATTCAGAGCCGACGCACGATCCTCGAGCTCGATGAGCCTCAGGTGCATTACATCTTGATCGACATCGAGCCGCGCGCCGACATCGCCGAAGTACGACCTCCCATCAACCTGTCCATCATCATCGACCGCTCCACCTCCATGCGCGGCCCACGCCTGGACCAGGTGCGCGCCGCCGCCATCTCGATCCTGCGCTCCCTTCAGCCCAGCGATTCGGCCTCCATCGTCGCTTTCAGCGACCGGGCAGAGATCATCGTGTCTCCGGATCAGGCGCGCGACATGAGCGTCGCCAGGGCACGTCTCAGCCTGCTCACGGCCGGCGGCGGCACGGAGATCGGCCAGGGCCTCAAGGCAGGCCTTGCGGAACTCGAAAGAAACCTGGCGCGCCAGGGCGTCAATCACCTCGTTCTGCTCACCGACGGCCGGACCTACGGCGATGAGGAGGAGTGCCTGGCCATGGCCTCACAGGCCGCCCGCCAGGGCATCACCATCAACGGTGTCGGCATCGGCTCCGACTGGAGCGACCGCTTCCTCGACGAACTCGCCAGCCGCACGGGGGGCAACGTCGTCTTCCTCGACAGCCCCACCGCCATCACCGGCCTGCTGCGCAAGCTCTTCGACGACCTGACCAAAGTGGTCGCCAGCCGCATTCAACTCGCCGGCCAATTCGCCCAGCAGGTCGATCTGCGCTCAGCCTTCAAGCTCCTTCCCGAGCCCATGCCGGTGGATGATGAGTTCCCCGCCAACCTTGGGCACCTGCCGCGCGATGGCAAGATTCGCGTGCTGCTCGAGACCGTCGTACACCCGCTGGGCGACGTGGAGGAGCTCACCATCGGCCGGTTTGAGATCCTGGGCGACGTACTCGGCCCCCAGGCCGAGGAGATCCGCCTGCCGCTACACGTGCGGATACCAGTCTCCCAGGAGCCTGATCCCGACCCGCCTCCCGACGACATCCTCTCCGCGCTGGGCGCGGTGGCGCTGTATCGCATGCAGGAAAAGGCGCGCCACGAAGCCGAACTCGGCCAGGCGGGGCAGGCCGCGCGCCGCCTGGAAAACCTCGCCACGCAGTTGCTGGCCAGCGGCGAGCGTGAGCTGGCCAAGGCCGCCCTCAACGAGGCCGAACGCCTGGTCCACTCGCGCCGCATCTCCGCCGAGGGCGAGAAGATGCTCAAGTACGGCACGCGCGCGCTGCTCTTGCCAGCGAAAGCAGGACCGGGCTCATGATCGAGTGCCCCACCTGTAAGCACCAGGAATTCGTTGGCACCATGTTCTGCAGCGAATGCGGCGCGCGCCTGGTGCATGTCTCCCCACTGCCCACCATGACCATCCCCCGCGATCACGTCAACGAGGTCGCTATGGCGACCAAGCCGGCCGCTCCCGAGGGGCCGGAGCTCGAGAGCGGAGCGCTTCTCGGATTGCGCGTCATCAGCTCGGGCGAGGTGATCTCCCTGTTGGGCCGCGACAACTACACCCTGGGACGGTCCGCTGAAGGCCAGGCCGTGGTCCCGGATGTCGACCTGAGCCCCTATGACGCATACGAACAAGGCGTATCGCGCATGCACGCCGAACTGCGCGTCGAAAGGGACAGCGTCTACGTACTGGACCTTGAGAGCGCCAACGGGACGCTCGTCAACGGCAAGCGTCTCCAGGCGCAGAAGCCACACCCCGTTCGCCACGGCGACATCATTCAATTGGGCCGCATGCGATTGCAGTTGATCTCACGCGTACGGAACTGACCGAGGAGTATGATGCCCGTAACAGTGCTCGTCCACCTTTCCGGAGAAGACCCAGTCGTCGGTGAAGTCGAGGAACTCCCCGCGCCGACCGATACGATCATCACCGTCAACAACCCGCGCCGCCGGGACGGCAAGGACCTGCCCTACATTCAGGGCAACGTGGTCACCGTCGTATGGCCCATGCATCGCATCAACTTCATCGAAATTATGCCCACCGCCGAAGAAGAGAAGCTCATCGGGTTCGTCCGTGAGTGAGTCGAAATCCCACCACCTCAGACGCAGGCGGATTCTCGTCGTCGACGACGAGCCGCGCATGATCCATTTCATCCGCCTCAATCTTGAGCATGACGGCTTCGAAGTCTACGACGCCGCCTCAGGCACAGAGGCCCTCGAGAAACTGCGCGACGTGCTCCCGGATTTGATCCTGCTCGACGTCATGATGCCCGACCTGGATGGCTTCGAGACGCTTCGGCTCATCCGCGAGATCTCCAACGTCCCGGTCATCATGCTGACCGCGAAAGGCGAAGAGGATGACCGGGTGCGCGGCCTGGAACTCGGGGCCGACGACTACGTCACCAAGCCTTTCAGCCCTCGAGAGCTGGTCAGCCGCGTGCGCGCCGTGCTCCGGCGGACGGAGGCGCCCGGCACGCCCGTGCACGAGGTCATCGAGGTAGACGATCGGCTCAAGATCGACTTCGACCGGCGCGAAGTCTGGGTGGAGGGGCAACTGGTCAAGCTGCGGCCGACCGAGTTCCGCCTGCTCTACCACCTGGTTCAGAACGCCGGCTGGGTCGTGCCTCACGAGCAATTGCTGGCCAAGGTCTGGGGGTACGAGTACCGCGACGAGACACACTACCTTCGCCTCTATATCAATTACCTGCGGCAGAAGCTCGAGAAAGACCCCTCCGACCCGCAATACATCCTCACTGAGCGCGGTGTCGGCTACCGCTTCGTCGATTTTCGCCGCAAACGCGAATCTGCCTCGCATCAGGAGTGAGCCAGCACCCCGGCGGAAGGCCACGCCGCCTTCCGCTGATCACCCCCCCCCACCTCAGACAAACACAACGCTGATCTCCCTCTTGCGTTTCTCATATGCAGGTTGAATAAGTTAAGGTTCGGATCCTCAAACCTTGAAGGGAGGTGGGATTATGTCCAGCCTGATCCGTTGGGAGCCGTTCCGCGAGGTCATTCGCATGCGGGACATCATGGATCGCCTGGTAGATGAGGCCTTCACCCGCCCCCTGGGGAGCCTGGCGCTCTACGACGTGCCCGCGGTGGACATGTACCAGACCGACGACGAGGTCATCGTGAAGGCTACCCTACCGGGTGTGTCGCCGAAAGACATCAACATCTCCGTTACGGGCGACGTGCTCACCATCCGCGGCGAAGTCAAAGAGGAGAAGGAAGTCAAGGAGGCGAACTACCACCTGCGCGAGCGCCGTTTCGGAAGCTTCTCCCGCAGCCTGCCGCTTCCAACCGCCGTGGTGGCCGATAAGGCCAAGGCGGAATTCGAGAACGGCGTGCTGACCCTCACGCTCCCCAAGGCGGAAGAGGTCAAGCCGAAGACCATCACCGTCAAGGCGAAATGAGCGGAGCAGCAGAGGCAAGCGCCCGGGAGCACCCGGGCGCTCGTCCGTCTATCTTCTTGCCCCCTGGAGGTAACTTCGATTAGAATTCACCCAGGACACCTCTAGCCAGGGAGTGAGTGTGAGGTATGACCCGACTGCGCATATTGTTGGTGGATGATCACGAAGTCGTGCGGCTTGGTTTGAAGGCATTGCTCGAGCAACATCAGGACTTCGAAGTGGTGGCCGAGGCCGCCACGGCGCGCGAAGCCGTCGAGAAAACGAAGCACTTCAAGCCCGACGTGGTGGTGATGGACATCCGGCTGAAGGGCGGGTCGGGCGTGGAAGCCTGCCAGGAGATCACCGATCATTGCCCCGATACGAAAGTGATCATGCTCACTTCCTACGCCGAGGACGAGATGCTCTTCTCGGCCATCCGCGCCGGCGCGGCCGGATACGTGCTCAAGCAAATCGGCGGCGAGGACCTGGTGCGTGCCATTGAGGCCGTGGGACGCGGCGAGGCGCTGCTCGATCCTGCCGTCACCCAGCGCGTCTTCCAGGAAGTCCGCAAGGCCGCTCGGGAGGAGGAAGCATCGGCATTCTCCGACCTGACGCAGCAGGAGATGCACGTCCTGAAACTGGTGTCCGAAGGCCGTACCAACCGGCAGATCGCTGAGATGCTGTACCTGGGCGAGGGGACGGTGCGCAACTACGTCAGCAGCATTCTCTCGAAGCTCAACGTGCGCAACAGGGCCGAGGCCGCTGCCTACGCGGTCGAGCACAACCTGAAGGACTACCTCTGACTCCCTGCGATCCACCTGGGGCGATCACCTACCCCCTCGACGGCATTCCCAATCTGATCCACCGCCGCAGCTGAACCCCCACACGCCGCAGCCGTCCACCCGAACACACAATGCTATGCGCTGTCCCTGTTCGTTCCGGAACCCAGGCCTTCCGGGCCGGGAGAGCCCGCTTGCCCTGCTGCTCCGTCCGCCTACGCGCGGCAGCGCCGCTGGCCCCATCGGTTTATAGCTCTGTCCCTGCCGCCCCACTCTCCCAAAGCCGCGCGTTGACCGTTGCCGCGCTCCCCCAGCTCCGCCACCGTGCCCCCTATGACACGCTGCGCCATCTCACGGCTCGCGGCTGTTGAAATCGCGGTATAAGCCGCTATTCTCAGCGCAGCAAGAAGGGCAAGAGGCCGCCGAGATGCGGTGGCACGGGGTCTTTGCAGGATGCGAATCCTGTGGGCAGTGAACCGGGCCTTGCAGACCTCGATGACAGAGCCCGCGCGGCAAGCTATCAGTGCAACCTGCTTCCGGCCGCTATTTCCCGGTCCCCCTCGCGGTTCCGCGCCGCCTCGTACGCCAGACCTTTGAACCAGTCCAGCAAAGTCTGCTCAAGCCGATTGAGTATCGCCAGCCGCCGGGCGATGGAAGAAACCCTCTCGCCAGCTTCGACGCAGATATCCTCCAACAGGCGCTCGTCGCTTTGCTCCAGGCCCGCCGCCGCCTGACGGACTTCGATACGCAGGTCGTGACGGCAGATCTGTCGCAAGGCCTCTGGAGCGTTGGCATTAACCAACTGGGGCAGCACCACCCCGAAGGACGAGAGCGCATCCATCAACTCCTGCCGCACACCCATCCCCTCCAGGCTCAGTGAGCGCTTTGCCGAACGCAGTTCTTCCAGGATCCCCCTGAGCATGCTCAGCGAATCTGCTCCCGCCAGGACCAAGGCCTCGACCAGCTCATCCAGCGGGGCTGTGTCCTCCTCTTCGAGACACTGCGCGATGAGCTGCTCGGCCTCCATTCGCAGATAGGAGTGCTCGGCGTAGTTCAACAGATCCCGAAGCGGGTCGCTCACGGCGTATCTCCTTGCAACACCGCTAGGCAGACGACAGTCCTGCCAGCTCTCTCAAGTACGACCACGTATAGATGCCGAAGCTGTGGCCATCCTTCCACGAGAGCTGAATTGCATAGTTGCCGACCATGTCCACCGAAACCAATTCGGACGCCTGCTCGCCGGCTGCAGGCAACTTCAACATCTCCGGCGATCCTGGAGCTCCCATGTTCTCGTGCCCCCCTCGACACTCGGCGCATGGGCAGGCTGCCCGGAGCCCGGTCAGTGGATATTCACTGTGCTCTCCGTCGTTCCATTCGACCACCAATATCCCCCGGGAACGGGAGGCCGTAATTCTCTTCGGCCTGTAAGCCATCGGCCCTCCTTAGGGGACCATGATAGCGCAGCCGTGCCCCCCCTGCAAGTTCACTTCTCCAGCGGCAGCAGAAAAGACCCGACAGCCCATCCCTGTTTGGCGTCGTTGTAGGGGTTCACGAGAAACCACCATACATATCCATCTGCCTCGCTGGGGCCCTGGCGCACCTCGAACACCTCATGCTCCAGTGCCAGGATGTTCACTGGCGCGCTCAGGCTGGCTTCTGCGCGCAACCTGAGACCCTTGCCAGCCGTGCCAGAGACCTCTACCAGATCACCAACGCTGATGTCGCCATCCACCGGGATCTGACGGACCGGCGTCGCGCTGGGGGCGAGGTCAGTCGGCGCAGGAGTGCGCGTCGGGGGAATGGGCGTCGCTGTCGACGCCGGCACCACCGTCAGCACCGGAGGCGGCGCCTCCGGCGGCGCGGCCAGCATGGGCGGGAGGAGAAGCGCTGCCACCCCAATGATCGCACCCAGCACGACTCCCAGAAGCAGCCATGGCCAGGCCAGTCTTCGGGCGACCGCCCCATCCATCTTGCTGGGGCTTTTGCTCTCGCTCATACCGGAAGCAAGAAGAATGCCAGCGCGAGCACGAAGTACACCACCAGCAGCTCCACCCCCTCCAGCCAATTGGCCTCACCATCGGAAGCCACGAGCGCCGCGATCAACACACCCCCCACGAGAGCGATCAGCTCGAAGGAGTTGAACACCAGCGTCAGCGGGTTGCCCAGTGCCAGACTGGCGAAGACCAAGACCGGGGCTACGAAGAGGGCGATCTGCAGGCTCGATCCCACACTGATCTCAACGCTCAGATCCATCTGGTTTTTCATCGCCACGGTGATGGCCACCATATGCTCGGCTACATTCCCGATCAGAGGGATCAAGATGATGCCCAGGAAGAATTCGGAGACCCCCAATCCGCTCACCACGGGTTCCACCTGCCGGACCAGGATCTCGCTCAGCCAAACCACGCCCAGGGTTGCCGCGATGAGCAGGCCCAGGCTCGCCCGCGGCGACCACCTGCCGCTGCCATGCGGCCCACGCTCCGCCGAGGGACGCAGCAGGCCGGCGCCGCGACCCTTCAGGCTGTACACCAGCCCCAGGACGTAGATCAGGATCATCAGCGAGGCCACGCCCAGGCTGAGCCACTCGACGGCCGCCTCGTCCGCACCGTTGCTGGTCTGCACGAAGAGCGAGGGCACCGCCAGCGTGATCACCGCCAATACAAGCAAGATGCTGTCGCTGGAGGCCTTCTTCCGATCGAAGATGAGCACGCCATGCTTAAGACCACCTGCCAGCATACTCAGCCCCATCACCACCAGCAGATTTCCAAGGATGGACCCGGTGATGGAGGCCTTGACCAATTCCAGCAGCCCCTCCCGGATAGCCACCAATGCGATGATCAGCTCCGCCGCATTTCCGAATGTCGCGTTGAGCAGCCCGCCCAACCTGGGCCCGGCCATCTCGGCAAGGCTCTCCGTCGCCTCGCCGATCAGCCCTGCCATGGGGATCATCCCCAATGACGCGCTTGCCAGGATCCACACCGGCGCCGCACCAAGCAAGTCCAACCCAATGGCGAGCAGCGATGCGACAAGCAGCAGGTAGAGCGGCTTCTCCTTGAAGTACCGAATGACTACACGCATCAAGCTTCGCTCCCGTCAGTCTCCGCAGGCCCGGAGAAGACCGCCGGCCATCCCTCTTTCGGTACCAGCACCCGCAGCGCCTTGCGCTTCACCATAAAGTGCAGCGGTGGGGTCCCGGCGGCCGGTTCCCCGTCCAGGTGCAGCGGCAAGGGGCGGCTGGCGTGGAACCAGGCCTCTGCAGCGCGAAAGTGGACCACACCCTGCGCCTCCACATGCCAGCCCATGAAGATCTGCAGCACCCTCGTCACGGCATCGCGCATGGACTCGCCGCCAACCAGCCAGAAATCGAGCAGCCCATCGTCTACCTTGGCTTCCGGCGCCAGCTCGAGAAAACCACCCGCATAGGCGCGTATGTTGGAAGCCACGGCGATCAGGTAGCGCCCCTCCCACACCTGTCCGTCCGCCTCAACGCGCAGGTGGACCCCCTCCCAGCCCAGGCTGTGCCATAGGATCTGGGTCGCGTAGACCGCCACGGCGAGGCTCTTCTCCCATCGCTCGCGCGGTTCGATGTTGTTCACCACCTCGCCGTCGAGGCCGACCCCCGCCCAGAGCAGGAAGCTCCGCCCGTTGCACAAACCCAGGTCCACCATGCGCTCCTCGCCGTGAGCCAGCCGCCGGGCAGCCTCCTCCAGGGCGAACCAATGCGTCCAGCTCAAGCGCGGCAGCCCCAATTCCTGCGCCCAGACGTTCGCGGTGCCCGAGGGCAAGACGGCCAGCGCTGTCTGCCTCCCGGCCAACGCTTCTGCCACCTGGCCCACGGAACCGTCGCCGCCTGCGACGAAAACGGCATCCATGCCCCGCTCAGCTGCCTGACGTGCCAGCTCCGGCAGGTCTCTGCCCGAGGTCGTCTTGCGGATCGATACCTTCCAACCCGAATCAAGCAGCACCTTTGCCGCGCGCTGCAGCAAGGGTCCGGCAGGGAATCGGCCAGCCGCGGGGTTGTAGATCAGCCAGGCTCTTGCCATCTGAAGGCCTCCAGCCGGCTCATTATAGCGCGTAAGCCTGCCACCGCCCGGATACCGCCCCTCGCACCGTTCTGCCCCGCCGGCGGAACTGATCCAGTGCCCTCTGTCACCACCCCTGGCCCCAAGTACGCGAATCGCAACGTGCCTGACTGACTCCGGCCGGACCCGGTCAGTGGGGTTGCCGGCGCACCACCCAACGGCTACAATCGGTAGCGATGACGGAGAACCCATACGCCGCCGGACAAACCATCCTTGGTGGCCGCTACCAAATCCTTGAGCGCCTGGGCGTGGGTGGTATGGCCTACGTTCTGCAGGCGCGCGATCTCAACCTGCAGCGCGACGTCGCCATCAAGGTGCTGCGCGAGGATCTCATCGCCGATCCAGCTTTCCGCGTCAGTTTCTTGCAAGAAGCGCGCGCCGCAGCCAACCTCACCCATCCGAACATCGTGACCATCTTCGATTTCGGCCACGACAACGGCCGATACTTCATGGTGATGGAGTACGTGCGCGGCGCAGATTTGAAGACCCTCCTTCGCCGGCGGGGTGCCCTGCCGATTGGCGAGGCGCTCGACCTGATGGGGCAGATCTGCGCCGGAGTCGGCTATGCACACCGCGCCGGGCTGGTTCATTGCGACCTGAAACCGCAGAACATCCTCGTCACCTCCGATGGGCGTGCCAAGATCACCGATTTCGGCATCGCGCGCGCCCTCTCCACCATCAACCCCGATGAGCACAGCGATGTGGTCTGGGGAAGCCCGCAGTACCTCTCCCCCGAACAGGCATCCGGAGCCGCACCTTCCCCGGCCAGCGACGTTTACGCTCTGGGCGTCATCCTGTTCGAAGTGCTCACCGGCAGATTGCCCTTCGAGGCGGCTGATCCCGCGCTGCTCATGGAACTCCACCAGGCTGCGCCCCCGCCCCCGCCCCGCAGCCTGAATCCCGATATCCCGCCCACTCTGGAACAGATCATTCTCAAAGTGCTCGCCAAGGAACCCGCCGCCCGCTACCGCACCGCCGATCAGCTTGGCAGGGTCCTGCAGACTTTGCGCGAGCAGATCGCGCAAGGATCGCCGCTGCCTGACGACCTGACGCCGCCCATTCCAGAACCGCCTCTCCACGCCGCAGAGGCCTTCACGGCTCCCCTCGAACAGCCCGCAACCCAGTCCATCGACTGGGTCGCCGTCGTCCTGGGCCTGCTCGCTTTCCTGGCCGTTGGCGGCCTGATCCCCTTGTGGCTCTGGGCCTGTCTGCTCTATCCCAACTGCCCAGTCAGAGTCTGGTAGCATGGGCCCTATTGCTAGCCCCGGTTGTGCCGCACGCGGTATAATTCGGGCAGGGTATGTCTCACTCTCCTGACCAAGGATGCAGGGGGGTAGACCAACGGAGGAAGATGTGAATTCGATGCGAGGCCGGAACTCAATGGTTCTGGTCATCTTGCTGCTCATAATCGCAGTACTTGTCATACAATTCCGCGCCGGCGCGCCCCAGCCCGAACGCCTTTACTTCAACGAGGTCGCTCAGAAGGTCAAGGCCGGCGAGGTCACGCGCATTATCGTGGATGAGAACGACCTGGAGATCATCTTCCAGAATGGCAACAGCGCCTTTTCGCGCAAAGAACCCACCAAGACCGCGGTGGAGCAACTGATGGACCTGGGCGTCACGGCCGAGGAGCTCTCACCCGACCGCGTCCAGGTGGAGATCAAACAACCCAGCGACTGGAACACCGTCCTGAGCGTGGTCACCTACATTCTGCCGGCGCTGTTGGTCGTCGGCTTGATCTGGCTCATGCTGCGCCAGGCTCAGGGGACCAACAACCAGGCGCTATCCTTCGGCAAGAGCCGCGCCCGCATGTTCACCGGCGATCAACCCACCGTCACCTTCGACGATGTGGCAGGCGTGGATGAGGCCAAAGAGGAGCTCCTGGAGGTGGTCGAGTTCCTGAAGGAGCCCGAGAAATTCATTGCGCTGGGCGCCCGCATCCCGAAGGGCGTGCTCCTCATCGGCCAACCCGGAACGGGCAAGACCCTGCTCGCCAAGGCTGTCTCAGGCGAAGCGGGCGTTCCCTTCTTCTCCATCTCCGGCTCCGAATTCGTAGAGATGTTCGTCGGTGTGGGCGCCAGCCGTGTGCGCGACCTTTTTGAGCAGGCCAAGCGCCACTCGCCCTGCATCGTCTTCGTGGATGAGATCGACGCCGTCGGGCGCCAGCGCGGCGCCGGCCTGGGCGGCAGCCACGACGAGCGCGAGCAGACCCTGAACCAGATGCTCGTCGAAATGGATGGTTTTGACACCGATACCAATATCATCATCATGGCCGCCACCAACCGCCCCGACGTGCTCGATCCTGCTCTGCTCCGGCCGGGCCGCTTCGACCGGCGCGTCATCCTGGATCGCCCTGACATGCGCGGCCGCGAGGAAATCCTGCGCGTTCACGTCAAAGGCAAGCCTCTCGATCCGGAAGTCGATCTTTCCATGATCGCTCGCGCCACACCCGGTTTCGTGGGCGCCGATCTGGAGAACCTGGTAAACGAGGCCGCGCTGCTGGCCGCCCGCCGCAACAAGAAGAGCATCGGACCTGATGAGTTTCAGGAAGCCATCGAGCGCGTCATCGCCGGACCCGAGCGCAAGAGCCGCCTCATCAACGCCGAGGAGAAGCGCATCGTCGCCTACCACGAGGCCGGCCACGCGGTGGTCATGCACGTCATCCCTGAGGCCGATCCGATCCACAAAGTCAGCATCATCGCCCGCGGCCTGATGGGCGGCTTCACCATGGCCCTGCCCGAAGAGGACCGCACGCTCGTCTCGCGCAAGAAGCTCAAGGCGGACATGGCCGGCCTGCTCGGCGGCCGGGCCGCCGAAGAGCTGGTCTTCAACGACATCACCTCCGGCGCCGCCAATGACCTGGAGCGCGTGACCAAGCTCGCCCGTTCCATGGTCACCCGCCTGGGAATGAGCGAGGCACTGGGCCCGATGGTCTTCGGCCAGAAAGAAGAGCTCATCTTCCTGGGGCGCGAGATATCCGAACAGCGCGACTACTCTGAAAGCGTGGCCGAGAAGATCGACACCGAGGTGCGCCGCCTTGTGCAGGAAGCCCACGACAGGGCGAAGAGCATCCTGCTCGAATATCGGTCCCAATTGGACGCGCTCGCCCAGTACCTGGTCGAGGTGGAGACCATCGACCGTAAGCACTTCGAGGAGATCTTCAACCATCCCGTTCCCCCCAAGAACGGCGGCACGCCCGCTTTGGCCTCCGCCCCGGCCTCCGCTTCATCCAGTTGAGGCTCTCCTTTCAGTCACCGGCCAATTGCAGCGCCGCCTGGGGCCCTCCATCGGCCGCGCCGCATGAGGCATCCCACGGGCACCCCTCTGCTCCAGGTGACGGCGAGCTGATGACAAAGCAAGAGAAAACCGGCCGCTCCTTGAGGAGCGGCCGGTTCGCTATCCATTCCCGGCGCCTGAGAGAGACATCGCTCAGACTTCCTTGCCCTCCTGCGCCTGCTCGGCCTGCTGGCGTTCCCTGTCCTGGCGCACCAGCTCCCGGCGCAGGATCTTACCCACGGTGGTCTTGGGCAGTTCGTCGCGGAACTCTACCTGCGTCGGCACCTTATAGGCCGCCAGCCGCTCCTTGCACCAGGCCCTGATCTCATCCACCGTTGCCGTCTCGCCCGGTTTCAAGACCACCCAGGCCTTGACCGTTTCGCCGCGATAGGCATCCGGGATGCCGGCCACGCCCACCTCCAGCACCTTCGGGTGCTCGGCGATGACCTCCTCCACCTCGCGCGGCCAGACCTGATAGCCGCCCGGCTTGATGAGTTCCTTCTTGCGATCGACGATGTAGAAGTAGCCGTCTTCGTCCATGCGGGCAATGTCACCGGTGTACAGCCAGCCATCTTTCAACGTATTGGCCGTCTCGGTGGGCATATTGTGATAGCCCTTCATCACCTGCGGCCCGCGGATCACCAACTCGCCGACCTCACCCGGCGGCAGCACGGTGACTCCGTCGTCCAGCGACACGATGCGGCAATCCACGTCCGGCATCGGCAACCCGATGGATCCCGGACGGTTCTCGCCCTGCATGGGGTTGCAGTGTGTGGCCGTCGGAGCCTCGGAGAGGCCGTATCCCTCCACCAGCTTCCCGCCGGTGAGCGCTTCGAACTTCTCTTTCGTCTCGCGCAGCAAAGGCGCGG
This sequence comes from Chloroflexota bacterium, assembly GCA_024277995.1. Taxonomy (GTDB): domain Bacteria; phylum Chloroflexota; class Anaerolineae; order Anaerolineales; family E44-bin32; genus JAJRUD01. Next base: position 12,679 of record JAJRUD010000036.1, on the reverse strand, counting down.
AGCCCGAAATGCAGCCCTTGATCGAGCTCAGGTCGTACTTGCCGGCCAGCACGTCGGGGTGGTTGTTGATGGCGTTGTACATGGTGGGCACGCCGGGGAAGATGGTCGGTTTGTATTTGTCGATGCTGCTGAGCACATCCTTCAGGTCGCGTGGGTTCGGGATCATCACCATCGAGGCGCCGCTTTGCACGGCGAAGGACATCCCCGCCACCATGCCGTAGACGTGGAACATGGGGATCGCCATCAGCACCACTTCTTTCCCGTCCTCCAGATCGGGCATCCAATTGCGGATCTGCAAGGTGTTGGCGACCAGGTTACGGTGCAGGGCGATGGCGGCCTTGGACAAGCCGGTGGTGCCGCCGCTGTACTGGAATAGCGCCGTATCCTCCGGCCCGATGTCCAGCTTCGGCCGATCCGAGGGTTTGTAGCGCGCCAGCAGGTCCTGCAGCCACACGTCGCCCTCTTCCAGTTCGACGCGATGGCCGTCTTTCTTCTCCTTCGTCAAGGTGAACAGGAAGCGCAACAAACCGGGCAGGTATTCCTTGATGTTGGTGACCACCATTCGGCGCAGCTTGGTCTTGGTGCGCACGTCGGTGACCTTCTTGTAGAAATTGCTCATGACCAGCATGATTTCAACACCGGCATCGTTGAGCTGGTGCTCGAGCTCGCGCACCGTGTAGAGCGGGTTGGTCGCCACCACCACCCCACCGGCCTTGAGAATGGCGTAGAAGGCCATCACGAATTGGGGCGTATTGGGCATGAAGATGCCCACCGGCTGACCTTTCTGGACGCCCATATCCACCAGGGCCGCCGCCAGTCGGTCGCTCAGGTCATTCATCTCCCTGTAGGTAATCACGTGCCCCTTGAAGATGGCACAAGGCCGGTCAGGGAACCTCCGCGCTGCATCCTCGAGGAACTGATACAGCGGTACCTCGGGGTAATCGATGTGCGCCGGAACCCCGGGGTCATACTTCTTCGTCCAGGGACGTTCCTCCATCGCTTCTTCTCCTTCCAAAGAGCAGAACGCGGCGAAACCTTTCATCTTTTATACACCGGAACGCCTTGGCCGCAAAGCCGCGGTGATATAATCTAGTGGTTCAGCAAGCGAATGCCGATGGCTGAGGCCGTCGCGTCGAAGCCGGAGCGCATCGGCCTGCAGCCAATGCGCTCACTCTGGCCAACGACAAGCCCATCCCAGCCCCATGGCCCGGCGCCGCGAGCGCCAGACGGGCTCAGGCCGGGGGCCTGTAAGGGATACCAAGGCGCTCATCCTAGTCCACCACAGGAGGCAGAGACCGTTGAACGCATCAAAGATCCCCGGACCCAAGGCGCAGCAGTTCCTGGACCGCGACCGCGCTGTCATCTCCCCCTCGTATCCACGTGCCTACCCCTTTGTCATGGACCACGGCAAGGGGTCTGAGGTTTGGGACGTGGATGGAAACCGATACATTGATTTCGCAGCCGGGATCGCCGTGAACTCGACTGGCCATTGCCATCCGCAGGTCGTGAAGGCGATCCAGGAGCAGGCGGAGCGCTTCCTGCACATCTCTTCCGACTTCTACCACTCCTCGTGGATCGAACTCTCCGAGCGATTGGCCGCCATCGCCCCCTTCGAGGAACCGGCGCGCGTCTTCCTCGGCAACTCGGGGGCCGAGGCCGTCGAGGCGGCCATCAAGCTGGCTCGGCGCCACACCGGACGACAGGGGGTCATCGGTTTCTACGGGGCCTTCCACGGCCGCACCATGGGCGCGCTCGCCTTCACCGCGAGCAAGCCCGTCTACCGCCAGGGCTTCGCACCGCTCATGAACGGCGTGGTCCACGTGCCGTATCCCAACGCCTACCGCCCGCTGCTCAACGCCACACACGAGGATTACGGCCAGACCGTCGTGGACTACATCGAACACGTCGTGCTCAAGCACGTGCTGCCCCCGGATGACTGCGCCGCCATCCTCGTGGAGCCCATCCAGGGAGAGGGCGGATACGTGGTGCCGCCGCCCGGCTTCTTCCCCGCCTTGCGGCGGCTGTGCGACAGGCACGGCATCCTGCTCGTGGCGGACGAGGTTCAGTCCGGGGTCGGGCGCACAGGAAAGTGGTGGGCCATTGAGCACTGGAACGTGGAGCCCGATATCGTCTGCAGCGCCAAGGGGCTGGCCTCCGGCCTGCCGCTCGGCGCCATCATCGCCCGCGAGAGCGTGATGGACTGGCCCACTGGCGCACACGGCAACACTTTCGGCGGCAACCCCATCGCCTGTCGCGCCGCGCTGGCCACCCTGGATCTGATCGCAAACGGCATGATGCGCAACGCGGCCGAGATGGGTGAATACACGCTGGATGCCTTGTCCGAGATCCAGGCCCGCCACCCCTCCATCGGCCAGGTGCGCGGCAAGGGCCTGATGATCGGCGTGGAGCTGGTCAAGGATCGTGCGACCAAAGAGCCGGCGGTCAAGCTGCGCGATCGAGTCGCCGACAGGGCCTTTGAAAAGGGCCTGCTCATGCTGGGATGCGGCGAGAACGCGCTGCGCATTTCTCCGCCCCTCAACATAAGCCGCGAGCTCATTGACGAAGGCCTGGCCATCATCGAAGCGGCGCTCACCGAGGCCGAAGCCGAAGGACTGGACTGAGAGACACATGCTACCCGATCACCGGGTGAGGCAACGCGATTACCTGCTCGAGATTTCCAGGGCCATCACCGAGGAACTGGATCTCGAGCAGGTTCTCTCTCGCATCGTGCATGTGGCCGCCGAACTGCTCGCCGGGCGCGCCGGCCTGATCGCCCTGCGTGAGCAAAGCGGCTGGCACATAGCAACTTCCCACGGCATCAGCGCCGGCTTCCTCAAGCGGCTCAACCGCCTGCTGAGCGACATCCCTGCCCACAACGATCCGGAACGCTTTGAACTGCCCGAAGTCAACCGGCGCCTGCAGCGCATGACACAGGCCGCTTCCATGGGCCTGCTGACGGGAGTCGGGCTGCCGCTGATCTCGCGCCAGGAAGTGGTGGGCATGATCTTCGTCTTCCGTGCCTACCACGGACGCTTCTCCGCCGAGGACATCGACCTGCTGCAGGGCTTCGCCGCGCAGGCCGCCATCGCCGTCCATAACGCCCGCCTGTACACGCAGATCGCAGAGCAGAAGCGCCACCTGGATGCCGTGCTCGACTCCTCCGCCGACGGCATCTTCATCCTGGATCCCGGCTTCCGCTTCCTGCGCTTCAACCGGGCTTGCAGCCGCCTGACGGGATATCCACCGGAAGATGTGCTCGGCAGGCCCCATCGGGACGTGATCCACTGGCTCAAGGTCGACCTGGGGCCGACGCTGGAGGAGGCCGAAGCCGGTGGATGGCCGCTTGGCCCGCAAGCCACGCTCTACGTCGAAGGCGATCTACAGCGCCGGGATGGCTCGCCCATCAGCGTGGGGATCACCTACGCCCCAACCCTCTCGCCACAAGAGGAGCTCCTCAGCATCGTCGCCATCGTGCGCGACATCACGCGCTTTCGCGAGGCGGAGGAACTGAAGAGCACCTTCATATCCATCGTCAGCCACGAACTGCGCACACCCGTCGCGCTCATCAAGGGCTATGTCGGGACACTGCGGCGCGAGGATGCCCATTGGGATCCCGCGATCGTGCGCGACAGCCTGGCCGTCATCGAGGAGGAGGCGGATCGTCTGGCGTCCTTGATCGACGATCTGTTGGAAGCTTCCCGCCTTCAGGCCGGGGGTATCACGCTGTCACGCTCAGAGGTCGACCTGGAGCAATTGGCGGCGCGGCTGGTTGAACGCTTCCGCACCCAATCCGAAGAACACCGCCTCGAAATCGACTTCCCGGCGGACTTCCCGCTGGTCCACGCCGACGAAAGCCGCCTGTCCCAGGTCCTTTCCAACCTGCTTTCCAACGCAGTGAAATACTCACCAAAAGGCGGGCGGATCCTCGTCGAAGGTCGGGTGCGCGAGAAGGACGTGGTCGTCTCTGTGAGCGACGAAGGACCCGGGATTCCGCCCTCAGACATTCCGCACATCTTCGAACGCTTCTACCGTGCCAGCCACACGGCGCGCACCACCCAGGGGGCCGGCCTGGGTCTCTATCTTGCCAAAGCCATTGTGGAGGCCCACGGCGGGCGGATTTGGGTCGACGATAAGGTCAAGAATGGCACCCGGATCTGCTTCTCCATCCCGCGCGCAGTCGAAGCCTGATACCCTCATGAGAGAGAGAGCATGCCCGAATCGCTGACTCAGATCCGCTGTCCAAACTGCAAGGCTCCCATCCAGGCCCACCTGGAGCAAATCATAGACGTCCACCAGGACCCCGCTTCCAAGGCACGCCTGCTGTCGGGAGGCCTGAACCACGTTCGCTGCTCCCTCTGCGGCTTCGAAGGTCAGATCGCAGCGCCACTGGTCTACCACGACCCCGAGAAGGAACTGCTGCTCACCTACATCCCCATGGAGCTGAACTTGAGCAAGGACGACCAGGAACGCACCCTCGGGCGTCTGATCAACCGCGTCGTCGATTCACTCCCCCCGGAAGCGCGCAAGGCCTATCTCCTTCAACCGCAAGCGGTGCTGACCATGCAGGGCCTCATCGAGCGCATTCTGGAAGCGGACGGCATCACGCGCGAGCAAATCGAGGCCCAGCAGGCCAAGATGCGCCTTTTCGAGGCCCTGCTGCGAACCCCAGAAGACCAACTCGAAGCTTTCGTGGCCGAGCACGACGCAGAGCTGGACGAGGGCTTCTTCCAACTGGCCAGCATGGCCCTTCAGTCGACCGGCCAGGGCCAGGCTCGCGAGGCCGCGGCTGCCGTGCTCGGCAAGGTGCTCTCCATGAGCTCCTTCGGGAAAGAACTGCGTCAGCAGGAGGCCGAGCTGCGGGCCGCGTCGGAGAGCCTGCGCGACCTGGGGGATAGCCTAGATCGCCAGACTCTGGTGGAGCTGTTCATCCAGGCGCCGAACGAGGCGCGCCTCGTGGCCCTGGCCAATCTGACGCGCCCAGCTCTGGATTACGCCTTCTTCCAGCTTCTGAGCGAGCGCATCGACGCCGCCCAGGGCGAGGAGAAAGAGCGCCTGGAGGAACTCCGCAGCCGCGTTCTTGAGCTCACACAGGAAATCGATAAGATACAGGAAGCGCGCGCAGCCGAGGCCGCGAGCCTTCTGAAGCGCCTGGCCGAATCCCAGGACCTTGACGGGGATCTCCTGCAGGCGCTGCCGCTCATCGATGAACTATTTTTGAGTATCTTGCAGGCAAATTTGATGGCTGCCCGCGAGCGCGACGATCAGGCGCTGGCTGAGCGCCTGGAGGCCATCGATCGCCGTCTGCAGGAGATCATCCGCTCCGCCCTTCCCCCTGGCGTCCAACTCGCGCAACGCATCCTGGCGATGGAAGACGTCGATGCCGCCGAGGCCGAATTGGAAGCCTCAGCAGATTCGATCGACGAGCAATTCCTGGGGGCGCTGTTGGCCACTGCGCAATCGATGGAACAGGCCAACCAGGAAGAAGCCGCACAGCGCGTTCGCCGGCTGCACCGCACCGCGCTGCGCATCGTCATGCGTCGCAAGATGGCAGCCGCCCAGGACAGCCCCGGACAGGGGAGCGGCTAGCGCGGCCTCCTCACTGCGGGCCTGTGACGCGGCAGACCAACCCTTTCAAATAGCGGCCTTCGGGAAAGGCCAGCGACACGGGGTGGTCCCCGGGCTGGCCAAGCCACGCCACGATCTGGGCATGCACCCGGGCGTCCAACGCCGCTCCTGCGACGATCTTCTGGAACAGTTCTGGCGTCACGCCCCCTGAGCAGGAGAAGGTGAAGAGCATGCCCCCCGGGCGCAACAGCCGCAGGGCCAGGAGGTTGATGTCCTTATAGCCGCGGGCTGCGCTGGCCGCCTGCGAGGCTCGTGCTGCGAAGCGCGGTGGATCCAGGATAACCACATCGAACTGCTCGGCCGCATCGCGCAGCGCGCGCAGCTCGCGGAAAACATCCGCCTCACGCCAGGCGCAGCGCCCCTCGTCCAGACCATTGAGCCGCACATTCTCGCGCGCCAGTGTCAACGCCGGCCCTGAGCTGTCGATGGAAACTACTTCGCTCGCACCTGCCGCCAGCGCCGCGATAGTGAACCCGCCCGTGTAGGCGAAGCAATTCAGGACCCGCCCGCCGCTCAGGCTCTCACGCAGCAGACGGCGGTTCTCGCGTTGATCAAGGTAGAAGCCCGTCTTGTGACCCGTGCGCACGTCAACGTGGAATCGCAACCCATATTCCGTGATCTCCAACCATTCCGGCGGCTCCTGCCCCCAAAGGTGACCGCGGCGCAGCGCCAGGCCCTCCTGTTCGCGCACGCCGACGTCTGAGCGCTCGTAAATCCCGATCGCGTCTCCTCGCGCCGCGAGCATGCGCACCACCACATCCCGCCAGCGCTCCATGCCCGCTGTGAGGAATTGGACCACGCGGTATTCACCGTATCTGTCCACGATGAGCCCCGGCAGGCGATCGGATTCTGCGTGCACCTCGCGATAGGCCGTGATCGTTTCATCAGCCGCGAGTCGATCCCGCGACGCGAGCGCCAATTCCAACCTGTCGGCGAAAAAGGCCTCGTCGACGACCTCGTCCCGCCGCCAGGTCCAGACACGGCCGCGTATCTGCGAATGGGGGGAGTAGGCCGCACGCGCCAACCACTGCCCGCCAGCATCCAACACCTCCACCGTCTCGCCTGCCGCCGGGTGACCTTCGACGCGCGCTATCGCCCCGGAAAAGATCCAGGGATGGCGCCGCAGCACGGAGCGCTCACGCCCCGGCTTGAGCCTGATTTGAACCATATGGGTGGCTCTTCGCTGCTTTGCAGGGATCTATATCACGCCGATCTTCTTGCCGGCCCGCTCGAAGACATCCATAGCGTGCTCGATGTCCTCTGGCGCGTGGGCCGCCGTCACCGTGGCCCGCAAGCGGGCCAACCCCTCGGGGACCGCCGGTGAGACCACCGGGAGCACGAACACGTCCTCTTGATGCGCTTCGCGCGTCATGGCGAAGGCCTTCTCGTCGGTGCCGCACAGCACGGGCACGATGGCCGTCTCGGTCTTCATGGTATCGAAGCCGCGGCGCTTGAGTCCCTTAATGAACATCTCGGCATTGCTGCGCAGGGCCTCCACCCGCCACACCTCATCCTGGATCACGCGGAAGGCTTCCAGCGCGGCCGCCGCCTGCGCAGGCGGCAGCGCGGCGGAAAAGATGTAGGCCCTTGACTGATGGCGCAGATAGCGGATCAGGTCCGCACTGCCAGCGATGTACCCACCGACACTGGGAATGGTCTTGCTGAGCGTGCCCATTTTGATGTCGACCGTCCCCTCCAGGCCGAAATGCTCTTCGATGCCCTTGCCATTCTTCCCCAGGACGCCCAGCGAATGGGCTTCGTCGATCATGAGCCACGCGCCGTAGCGCCGACAGAGATCCACAACCCCTGGCAGGTCGATTATGTCGCCGTCCATGCTGAATACCGCGTCCGCAACTACGAGCTTGCCGGCCGTTGTGGGGGCTTCCCGGAGCTTCTCCTCCAGGTCATTCATGTCGTTGTGGCGGAAGCGCACGAATTTGGCACCGGACAGCAAGCAGCCGTCTACGATGCTGGCGTGGTTCAATTTATCGCTGAAAACGTAATCGTGCCGACCGACCAGGGCCGAGACCGTGGTCAGGTTCGTCACGTAGCCGGAGGAGAAGGTGACAGCCGCTTCTGCCCCTTTGAACTCCGCTATCATGTCCTCGAGCTCGCGATGCAGCGTCAGCGTGCCGGCCAGCGTGCGCACGCCATGGGTCCCGCTGCCATACTTGGCCACTGCGCGCTGCGCAGCGGCGTTGATGCGCGGGTGACCCAACAAGCCCAGGTAGCCGTAGGAGGCGAACATGCCCATTTCGCGGCCGTTCACCAGCACACGCGCCCCGCCGTGCAGTTCCTCGATAGGAATGTTGTAGAAATACAAGCCTTCTTGCTGGATTTGCTGCACGCGTGTGCACATCGCTCGTATGCGGCGCTCGATACTGTCGTCACGGCGCTCGTTTTCCATCCGTCCTCTGCTCCTCGGGGATAGGTTCCTTTCGCTCCCGCAGAAGTCTAGCCCGCCCGCCGAAGGCTGTCAATGGAGGCCGAGGGTTCCATTCACGCCGCGCGCACCAGCGGGCGGCGCGATGGTGTGGGCCTTTGCCTCTCTTTGGGCCGACCTCTCCCGCTTCGTCCAGACCGCGTTCAGGACTCCCCCCCACTCCTCCCTCGCTCAATCAGGTCCAACAGCCCTGCCTCGTCGATCTCGCGCACCCCCAGCTCCCGCGCCTTTTGCAGCTTGGAGCCCGGGCTTTCGCCCACCACCAAGTAATCGGTCTTGCCGCTGACGCTGCCCGTCACTTTCCCGCCGTGAGACTCGATCAATCGCCGAGCCTCCTGGCGCGCCAGGTTGGGTAGCGTGCCCGTCAACACAAAGGTCAAACCCGCCAACGTCTGTGCGACACGCTCGGGCTCTGTTCGACCTCCCTTCGGCCACACTTCCGCCGCCCGCAACTTGGCAAGCATACGCCTGTTGCGCGGCTGCGCAAACCAATCGACCACCGCGGTGGCGATCTCAGGCCCGATCCCCTCGATCGCTTCCAGCTCTTCCCTGGAAGCATCAGCCAGGGCGTCCAGATCGGCAAAGCGCTCAGCGAGCAGCCCGGCGACCGTCTCCCCCACGCCGCGAATACCGAGGCCGTTGATCAGACGCGCCAGCGAGCGCTCCTTGCTGGCCGCGATGGACGCCAGCAGGTTCTCAGCTTTCTTGTCGGCAAAAGCCTCCAGCTTCAACAGGTCGTCTTTCGAGAGGGCATACAGATCGGCCAGGTCCTCGACCAGCCCCTCGCGCACCAGGGCCTCGGCGATCTTGATGCCCATGCCTTCGATGTCCATCGCCGCGCGCGAGGCAAAATGCTCCAGGTTGCGCACGAGCTGCGCCGGGCAGCCGGAGTTCACACAGTAGACCGCCACCTCACCCTCGATGCGTTCCAGCGGCTCGCCGCAGGAGGGACAACGATCCGGCGGCGTATAGGGCTGCTCGGCGCCCGTTCGCGCCCCCACGACCGGGCCGATGACGTAGGGGATCACGTCCCCGGCGCGCTTGATCATCACGCGGTCGCCGATACGGATGTCCTTCTCCTGGATGTAGTCGAAGTTGTGCAGCGTGGCCTGTCTGATGGTCACCCCACCTACTTCTACCGGCTCCAGTACGGCGTAGGGCGTGATCACGCCCGTGCGGCCCACGTTGACGCCGATGTCCTCCAGCCGGGTGGTGACCACCTGCGCCGGGAACTTATAGGCGATCGCGCCACGCGGATCCTTGCCCACCACGCCCAGCGCTTCAACCAGGTCCAGCTGGTTGATCTTGATCACCGCCCCATCCAATTCGTAGGGCAGCTCGTCGCGCTTCTCCTCCAGTTCCTGTGCGACCTGAATGGCCTGCTCCAGATCGTCGCAGTATGCGACTTCCTGCGCTACCGGGAATCCCAGCCTGCGCAGGTACTGCAGCGTCTCCCACTGAGTGCGTACCGTCAGCCCTTCCGCATCGACGATGGCATAGCAGAAGAGCCGGATCGGGCGTTGCGCCGTGATGCGAGGATCCAACTGACGCAGCGACCCCGCCGCCGTATTGCGCGGGTTGACGTAGGTGCGCTCGCCCGCCTGGGCGAGTTTTCGGTTCAGCTCGTCGAAATCTCTGCGGAAGATCAATCCTTCCCCGCGCACCACCAGACGCGACGGCACATCGGCTGCCTGCGGCTCGACCGGGATGCGCAATGGCAGGCTCTGCACCGTGCGCAGGTTGGCCGTGATGTCCTCGCCGTACTCGCCGTCGCCGCGCGTCGCGCCGAGTGTGAAAAGGCCCTTCTCGTAATGCAGCACCACCGTCAGGCCATCCAGCTTGGGTTCCACGACGAAGGTGGCCTGCTCGACGCGCTCATCCAGCTTGCGGACGCGCTCGAACCAGGCGCGCACTTCCTCGGTGTCGAAGGCGTTCGACAGGCTCAGGATGGGCTGTGGGTGCCGCACGCGCACGAAACCTTCGGCCGGTTCGCCGCCGACGCGCTGTGTCGGCGAATCCGGCGTGATCAACTCCGGATGCGCAGCCTCCAACTCCTGCAGTTCGCGCATCAGTTGGTCGTATTCGTAGTCGCTGATGATCGGGGAATCTAAGACGTGATAGCGGTAGTTGTGATATTGGATCAGCCGCCGGAGTTCCTCGGCGCGCTTGCGCAGCGCTTCCTCCACCATGTCCTGAATTATAGTCCTTTTGTCGCCACGCGCTCCATCACCGGTACGACATCCAGGCCGCGCCCCAGCCCAACCCGAGCAACGATCCGGCCCATACGTCCAGCGGGTAGTGCACGCCCGAGCGCCCCCTCCCCAACGCCACACCTGCCGCCAGCAGCGCCATCACCAGACGCGCGGGCGGGGTGAGGGAGAAAAGCAGCATGATGGCCGACCACAGATACCAGGCGCGCGCCGCGTCGCCGCTGGGGGAACTCGGGTCTTGTGGCGCATGGCTCAGGCGCACAACTGCCGTCGCCTCGCGTCGAAAGGGACGGTCGCGGCGCAGCCAGAGCTTCAGGCCCCGCTTCACAGCGGCCAGGGTGGCGCCTGCCAGCGCGAACCACGCGCCCGCAGGCCAGCGCCATAACACGATCAGAGCTGCCGCCGCGATGAACCCGAGGGAAGTACCGAAAGGGCGCGCCAGCGCAAAGCACACATCCATCCACCGCCCAGCGCCCACCCGGTTGATCGCTTGAAAGACACGCCTGTCCACCGCCACCACCGCTGGCAGAAGCAGCGCCACCCCCGAGAACACCCGCGCCAGGGATATGGCGACGCCAGCGGCGCGTGCCGCGTCCATCACGGCAGCGCCTGCGGCAGGCTCTCGGGCCAGACCGGGAAGAACATCAGCCACTGCGAGGGATGCTCAGCGATGATCCGTTCCAACTGCTTCAGCACCTCTTGGGCCAGCATACGTGCGCCCTGCCGCGAGTCTGCGATCTGGGGCGGCTCAATGGGTGGGCCTCCCACGACCTGATAGCCGTAGTCCCCCTTGCGCAGGCAGGCCGCCGGCAGCACCAGTGCACCGGCCTGCAGGGCCAGGCGCGCGTATCCGGCAGGCATCAGGGCGCGTCGGCCGAAGAACTCCAGGTCCTCGCCGGAGGGATCGGGGCGGTCCACGCCGGTCACCACCAGGCCTCCCTGCGACAGCCTGCGATGAGCCTTTCGCAGCGCCGCCAGGCTGATCGGCGTGAGGTCCAGCCCGAATCGCAGCCGGATGGCGTTCAAAGCCTTATAGCTTCCCTCGGGGTTGTGATAGGCGAGCACTTGAGCGGGCAGGCCGCGTTCTCCCAGCGTCAGCATGGCGACGTCGAAGCTGCCCATGTGCGCGCCGGCCACCAGCACGCCGCGCCCGCTGGCCATCGCCCCGCGGATCGTGGCCTCGAATTCCGGAGCCAGACAACCCGCCTCTTTCAACGCCCCCGCGCCGCGCGCCACGGCCCGAAAGAGGACCAGATGACTGTGAGCGGCCTGGCGCAGCACGGCGCACACTGCATCATCCAGGCGCGGCTCGCCGTAGGGAAGGCCGCGCACCACGGCCTGATTGGCGCGCACGGCGCGCACGAGCCTCGACCCGCTGCGCGCCGCCGCCCGGTCGGCCAGCCAACGCGCAAGGCGCCTGGCATATCTGTAGGGTACCGTGCGGGCGATAGTCAGCCCCAAAGCAGGACCCACACGGCTGTTTGCCAGCGCGGCGACCGGATTGAATGCGCGCTTATCCGCCATGGGGAGATTCGCCGCCCATGTGACGCCGTGCCGACCCCACGATCACCGGCAGGCCGCGCACCACGCACAGCACCACCGCAATCCAGGAGATGACGATCGCGATGGAGAGTGTGTTTGGCGCCAAAGTCGCCGCTCTTCCACCTTCAGGGAAACTTCGCAAAGCCAAGGCCAGCGCCAGGGTGGTGAAGGCGATCACCTTGCTGGTGCCGTAGCCGCCACGCATGATGGGGGAGCCCACCAGGAACCTGCCTATTCGCGAGCGATGCTGCTCGAAGGGACGCACGCCGCTGCCAACCCCGATGCTGCGCAGCGCGTCTGTCAGCGTGGTGCGGATGATCACGGTGATCGGGATGACGATGGGGATCAATCCCAGGTCGGTGAACACCACCCACAGCACCAGTTCGTAGATCCGGTCGGCAGCGATGTCCAGCACGCTCCCCAGCAGGCTGTCCGTTCCCGATGCTCGCGCCACGATCCCGTCCACCGTGTCGAGCAGCATGAGCAGGAACAGCAGCGGAACAGCGATCATTCGCACAGTCGCATCCCCCAAGTACAGCATCAGGACGACGACTACTAAGAGCGGGATGCGACTCAGTGTGATCAGATTTGCCATTGGCCATGCCTCCCAGCGGCATTGTATCCGCCTGCAGGAAGCGAGGTCAAGGTGGGGCGCGGCCCGCCTGAACAAACAAGAATGAAACCAGGGGGCAGCCCGGATGGTTGGTTCTGCGCGGGAGAAACCCCGTCTAGGTCTCTGCCGCTCCATCGGACCGCCCCCTGGGGCTAGGCTCGGTATGGCCAACGCACTTTCCAGTCACCCGATATTGCTGCCCGCTAACCCTCCTCCAGGAGCAGCTTGTCTCTCAGCCATATGGAC
>JAJRUD010000035.1 GCA_024277995.1 Chloroflexota bacterium | reverse complement strand
GCGCAGGGCGAGCTCGCTCGCCAGCGGATCCCGCGCCTCCAGGGACGTGATCGGATAGGGGCCGTCGCCGTCCAGATAAGCGCCCACCTGCGGGGGCATGGGCAGTCGGGCGTTCAGGCTCAAACCGGGGAGCTGATGCAGGCTGCTGCTTTCCACCACGTCCAGCCGCCGCGCCGGGCTCCTGCGCGTGAGAGCCAGGCGTGCGTCCGGCGCGAGCAGGGCCTGCGCCAACGGCTTGTAGGGTGAAATACGAAGCGCGAGCGTGTCGGGCGGAGAGGCACCTAACCACAACACGGACAGGGCCAGGCCCGCCAGCACGGCGCGCGGCCAGCGGGACGACGCAAACGCGGCCGCCGCCAGCAACCCCAGGGCCAGGGCGAGAGCCATGGCGCCTGCCACGCCATGCAGTGCATGGGCCGCCAGGGCAAGAGCCGGGCCCAACGCCGACCCGATCAGATTGGCAGCGTAGGGCAAGCGCACGCGCTCACCGGCTGCAGCCAGCGCCTGCGCCACAGCCCAACCGGCGAAGAGAAAAGGCAGGCCTGCAGCCAGGAAATCTATCAGCAGGATCACGATCTGACGCCGGTCCCAGGCCACGGCATACGAATCGAAGGGAAGCAGATTGAGCGTGAGGTAGCCGAGGGCGGTCGCGAGGGAAAAGAACGCCGCCAGCCAGGCCAGCGAGGGGCGGAGCCGCCCCCACGCGACCAGAACGCCGCCGGCGGCGATGCCCATCACCGCCAGACTGATGGCAATGAAGGCAAAGTGGTGAAACTGCTGCACGGCGAAGAGTCGCGTCAACGCGATCTCGAAGGCCAGCGATCCCGCCGCGAGCAGGCCCAGGCCCAAGGATGCCGCCGGGCAATGAACGGCGCGCATGCTCCACCTCCAGGGCACGCCCGCATTGTACATGAGGAGGGCGGCGAAGGCGGTGCACCTCCCCTGCCTGCCCATCAGGCAAGACGTCGTTTCCCAGCGACTCCCGCACGACCATGAAGAAGACACACGGTCGGTTTGCTGCTTGGGGGGGAGCTGGTATAGGATGTAAGTGCGCGATGAGCAGGCGGGACAGCGCGATCTCCCTGTCCCGCGATCCGGCAGACGCGAGGAGTGACAGCGTATGACTTCGACCCCGCGCCCCAAGCCCAAAGTGGTCGCCATGCCCAGGCGAAAGCGCATCGCCCTGGTGGCACACGACCACCGCAAGGAGGACCTGCTCGCCTGGGCGCGCTACAATCGCGGCACCTTATCCGAGCACGAACTCTGTGCCACAGGGGGTACCGGCAAGATGCTGGCCGAGGCGTTGGGCCTGCCCATCCATCGCTTGCTCAGCGGCCCCCTGGGGGGCGACCAGCAGATCGGCGCCCGCATCGTCGAGGGCCAGATCGACCTGTTGATCTTCTTTTGGGACCCTTTGGAGCCTCAACCCCACGACCCAGATGTGAAGGCCCTGCTGCGCATCGCGGTGCTCTGCAACATTCCCACCGCCAGCAACCGGGCCACGGCTGACTTCATCATCGCCTCGCCGCTGATGTCGGCGCCGTACGACCGCATTCAGATCGACTACGCGGCGCGCGCTGCAGGGTGTCTGCGAATACTGCGCCGGTGCCTTCGGAGTGACGGAGCAGGTGCGCGCCTGTGGCGTCGAGCTGCTGGGGGAGTTCGAGGGGCACCCAAGCCTGCGCGGCCTGCTGGCACAGGGATTCCGGGTGATCACCTTCTGAGGCCGCGGATAACAAAGCAACCCGGAAGCAGCAGGCTTCCGGGTTGCTACGCTCAGGCTGCTTCCTCCACCGACTCAGCCTGAGCCACGGCGGCGAAAGTCAGACCTTCTCGCCCGCGGTCGACGCGGATCAGGTCGCCGGGGCGGAACTCACCGGCGATGATCTTCAGCGCCAGCGGGTCCTGCAGCTCACGCTGTATGGCTCGCTTCAGCGGCCTGGCGCCGTAGACCGGATCGTAGCCCACCTGAGCCAGATAGGCCTTGGCTTCCTCCTCCACCTCCAGCCCATAGCCCTGCTCGGCCAGCCGCTCGGCCACCCGACGGAGCTGGATGTCGACGATGCGCTTCAGGTCCTCCTGACTCAGGCGACGGAAGATCACGATCTCGTCGATGCGGTTGAGGAACTCGGGGCGGAAGTGCCGTGCCAGCATCTCGCGCACCCCTTCCTCAGTAACCTGCTGCGCCTGCGCCGGGTCGCCCCACAGCTCGGTCCCCAGGTTGCTGGTCATGATGACGACGGTGTTGCGGAAGTCCACCGTCCGACCCTGACCGTCGGTCAAACGGCCATCGTCCAGCAGCTGCAGCAGCACGTTGAAGACTTCCGGGTGTGCCTTCTCGATCTCGTCGAAGAGAATCACGCTGTAGGGTCGGCGGCGCACGGCCTCCGTCAACTGTCCGCCCTCCTCGTAGCCCACGTAGCCCGGTGGGGCGCCGATCAGGCGCGACACGGTGTGCTTCTCCTGGTACTCGCCCATATCGATGCGCACCATGGCCCGCTCGTCGTCGAACAGGAACTCGGCCAGGGCGCGCGCCAGTTCGGTCTTACCGACGCCTGTCGGGCCCAGAAAGATGAAGGAGCCGATGGGCCGATCGGCGTCCTGGATGCCGGCCCGCGCCCGGCGCACGGCGTTGGCCACGGCGCGCACGGCCTCATCCTGGCCCACTACCCGCTCATGCAGGCGATCCTCCATGTGCATAAGTTTTTGCGTCTCGCCCTCCAGCAACCTGGAGACGGGGATGCCCGTCCAGCGCGAGACCACCTGGGCGATGTCTTCGGCGTCCACCTCTTCTTTCAACAGGCCGCCGCCTTCCTGCTGCATCTTCTTGAGCTTCTGCTCCTGATCGGCCAGCCTGCTCTCCAGTTCGCGCAGCGTGCCGTAGCGCAGGCGGGCCGCTTCCTCCAGGTCGGCACGCCGCTCGGCCTGTTCGATCTGCAGACGGGTCTGCTCGATCTGCTCCTTGACGGCGCGCAGCTCGGCGATGGCCTGCTTCTCGGCCTGCCAGCGGGCGTGTAGCTGCGCGGATTGCTCGCGCAGGTCCGCCAGCTCCTGTTCGATGCGCGCCAGCCGCTCGCGCGAGGCCTTGTCCTTTTCCTTTTTCAAGGCTTCGCGCTCAATCTCGAGCTGCATGATGTGGCGATCCACCTCGTCCAGCGCCTGCGGCTTGGAGTCGATCTCCGTGCGCAGACGCGCCGCGGCCTCATCGATCAGATCGATGGCCTTATCCGGCAGATGGCGGTCGGCGATGTAGCGCTGCGAGAGGGTCGCGGCGGCGATGACCGCGCTGTCGGTGATGCGCACGCCGTGGTGAATCTCGTAGCGTTCCTTCAGGCCGCGCAGGATGCTGATGGTGTCCTCCACGCTGGGCTCGTCCACAAAGACCGGTTGGAAGCGGCGCTCCAGCGCCGGGTCCTTCTCCACGTGTTTGCG
>JAJRUD010000034.1 GCA_024277995.1 Chloroflexota bacterium | reverse complement strand
CTGCATCAGCTCCCCGGTTTGAGCCTGAACGCCCGACTGCCCATGCCCCCGCAGGTGGGCGCTTATCTGGACGGCGACGGCCCCTATCCGATCACGTCCCTGGAGGCGCGGGATCCGCTGGCGAGCGAGCTCGCCCTGCGCATGCCGGCGGGCCTGGCATTTCTGCTGCGCCCTCATGCGCAAACCCTCCTGCTGCGCCCGGGCGCCGGGCTGGATGCCGTCCTGGCTCTGGCCGCGGGCGCAGATCGCGTGCTCCTGCCCACCGACGAACCGCTGCTCTTGTGGGCCCTGCGCAGGCCATACGCCAGCTTCAGCCGGGAATTGCTCTTCGACCCGCGCCTGCAGGTCCTGCCGGTCACCTCGCGCGCCGCGCTGCGAGGCGCAGACGGAGACTACGACATTGTGCTCTTCGCCCTGAGCGACCCTTTCCGACCGGTCACCTCAGGGGCTTTCAGTCTGAGCGAGGACTACCTGCTCACGCGGGAAGCGCTGGCGGAGGCGTATGACTCCCTGGCGCCGGACGGCCTGCTGGTGATCACCCGCTGGTTGGGGACACCGCCGAGCGAGTCGGCGCGCGCCTGGGCCACCCTGTTGGCCGCGCTGGAAACCCGGGGGGTGCAGGATCCGGCGGCGCGCCTGGTCGCCTATCGCGGCATGCGCACAGCCACCATGATCGCCGCCGGCCGTCCCTTCACGGTGGCCGAACTGGCCAGCGTGCGACGGTTCCTGGAGACCAACGGCTACGACCCCATCCACCTGCCCGATCTGGACCCCTCCGAGCTCAATCGTCACAACCGGCTGCCCGAGGACACCTATCACGAGCTCTTCGCTGCGCTGCTGGAAGACCTTCCGGGGACCGCGGATTCCTATGCCTTCAACCTGCGCCCACCCAGCGACGAGCGCCCGTATTTCTTCCACTTCTTCCGCTGGCGGCAGATCCCCGACGTGCTGGCGACACTGGGACGGGTCATGCAGCCTTTCGGGGGGAGCGGGTATCTTGTGTTGTTAGGGCTGCTGGCTGTGATGCTGATGCTATCACTGGCGCTGGCGGCGGCGCCCTTGCTGTTGCGAGAGGGACGAGCCGCGCGACCCGGATTCGCGATGGTGGCCTATTACGCCTGTCTGGGCGGCGGCTACCTCCTGGTGGAGATAGCGATCATCCAGCGCCTGACGCTGTTGCTGGATCGCCCGGCGATCGCGCTGGCCGCCACGCTCTTCCTGCTGCTGTTGAGCTCCGGAGCGGGGAGCCTGCTCTCGCATCGCTTGCCCCTGCGATACGCCTTCGCCGGCCTGGGGCTGGCGCTGCTTGCCCTGTTGTTGACCCTGCCTCGGGTGGTGAGCGCAGCCTTGCCCTGGCCGTTATGGGCGCGCTTCTTGCTGGATGCGGCCTTATTGATCGGACCGGGATTCTTGATGGGTGTGCCCTTCGCGGCCGGGCTGCGGCTCCTGGCCCGTCGCGAGCCGCGCCTGATCCCATGGGCCTGGGCGGTGAACGGCGCGGCCTCCGGCGTGAGCGGCGTGCTGGCAGCCATGGCCTCCTTGGATCTGGGATTGAGTGCCACCATGGCCCTCGGTCTGGCGGCGTATCTTGTGGCCTGGGCGGCCCAGCGCAGACTCTAGCTTCTGTTCCGCGAGACGACTCGGCCGGGCTGGCCTCTGTTCTCCATCGCGTTTGAGTGACTCGGTGGGCATGCTGCCCCACGGGTGGATAGCCGCCGTGACGTTACGCCTGGCTGCCGGATCGGGATGGCGCCGAAGGCGCAGGGAGAGAATCGGGCCCGCCCGCGAGGGACGTCTGGCAGGAGCGAAGATGGTTGGTGCGTGTTCTGATCACTCGGGGACTTCTTCCCGCAGCAGCGGTACGAAGCGCACCCCCCCCAGGCTGACAGATTCGTAGTCCTCCGCCCCCTTGCGCGTGATGCGCCACAGTTCCTGGTAGCCCCCGACCGGTCCCACCGGGATCACCAGCACGCCGCCCACCTTCAACTGTTCGAGCAGGGGTGGTGGGACGTGGTCCGGCGCGGCGGTGACGATGATGCCGTCGAAGGGCGCCTCCTCCGGCCAGCCGTAGTAGCCATCAGCATGGCGCACCTGCACGGAATAGCCGAGCCGCTCCAGCCGGGCGCGGGCGCTTTCCGCCAGCGGACCGATGATCTCAATGCTGTAGACCTGCACGCCCAACTCCGCCAGCACGGCGGACTGGTACCCGGAACCGGTGCCCACCTCCAGCACGCGATCTCCCGGCTGCACCTGCAGCTCTTGTGTCATCAGGGCTACGATGTAGGGTTGCGAGATGGTCTGGCCGTAGCCGATGGGCAGCGGGTGATTGCCATAGGCCTGATCGCGGTATTCGGCAGGGACGAACTCGTGCCGAGGGACGCGTGCGATGGCGTCGAGAGCGCGTTCGTCGCGAATGCCCATGGTTGTGATCTCGCGCAGCAGCCGCTGGCGCGCCTCGGCGTAGGGATCCTCAGCCTGCGTCGCAGGGATGCGGGCAGCGGTGGCGGCGGGATTGCTCTCCACGGCGGCTGGCGCGCCGCGGCCGCAGGCCGAGAGCATGATCGTGAAAAGGACGAGGGCGAAGCGCCATGCTGTCATGGCAGACCTCCGCCCTCGATTGTACACGGATTCTATCGGGTTCAGGCGATGGACACCGGAACGGCCTCCGCCGTGATGTGGAATCGCGGCGGTTGTTCGAAGTGCTTCTTGACTGCGCACAGCTCTGCGGTGCGTATCAACGCCTGGCGATACTTGACGGGGAATCCCTCTGGGACCTGTATCTCCAGATCGATCTGCTCGACCATGCCGGTGAGAGGGTTGGCGTGCATGCGCTGGACGATGCGCACGCCTTCCGCGGGGAGCCCGCGCTGCTTCAGGAAGCCCAGGACGTAGATGCCGGCGCAGGTGCCGATCGCGGCCAGAAAGGTAGCGAAGGGCGTGGGGGCTGAGCCCTCACCGCCGCCCTGCGGTGGCTGGTCAGTCCTGACGGTGTACGGGCCGAAGCGGGCGTCAACGCGCGCGCCGCCGGGGAAAGTGATTTCCATTTCCATGGGTGTCGACTCCAGGTTGTGTGATGGTCATTCCTTTCTTCTTGGATGCAAAATGGCGGGCGTCGTTACATGCTGTGGCGAGCGTCGCGCTGGGGGGCTGCGCGCCCAGCGCTCCAGGCCCCGCAATCACCTCATGGCAGCCTACCTGCCCGTGCAATGGCACATGAAAATCCCTCGCCGCCCTGGCTCCACGTTTGTGGGTTCCGGGGCGGCGAGGGGCGCTCGCGAGATGGTGGATCCGGGCGGCCTGCGTTGGATCTTGGAGGGCGCCTTCGTCTACGTCATCACGATCCCTCGGAATGCCGGTTGAGCTGATACTTCAATGCGATCAAGCCGACGATGTTGATGGCGATGATCCCGATGACGACAACCATCGCCCGGCGGCGGAAGAGGTTATCGGCCAGTTTCGTATCAGCCAGGTCGCGCGCCTTGATGGCTGCTTCCTTGGCGTCATCGGTCAATTCGGTGACGCGCGTCAGCTTTGTGGTGTGCACGACGGCGCGGGCTCTGATGATGCTGGTGTGGGCCTCGGTGAGCAAGACTTCGGCGTCATTGACGATCATGCCACGTGCGGCGGCATCCTGGATGGCGTCTTCGGCAGCCTGATAGGCTTCCTGGGCCTCGACGAGGGCGTTCTTCATCGCCTTGATCTGGGTCATCACCCATGAGGTCGGGTGGTGGCAGGTGTCGCATCGCCGGTCTTCCGGGGATTCGAAGCGAGCGGCCTCCATCCGGAAGGTGGTGTCATCCACGTGGCATTCGCCACATGGCTGGTCCACCAAGGGCTCAGGGTGCAGGAAGTTGTCCTCGCTCGGCTTGATGATGTCGTGTGTTCCGTGGCATGTCCAGCACTTGGGTGCTGCGTCGCCGATGCGTGCGTGCAGGCTCTCCTCGTACAGTTTCTGGGTCGCCGTATGGCATTTCCCGCACACGTTGACCACCTCGTCGCTCGTAGGGGGCTTCGCGGCGTGTGAGCCGTGGCAAGAAGCGCACGAGGGGGCGCGGATGTCCTTCCTGCCGAGCAGGGCCTCGCCATGGACGCTCTTTTCATAGATGTCGAGTTGATCGGTCGGCAGGCCGTAGGGTTCCATCAGTGCTTCATCGGAATGGCATTTTGCGCACAGGTAGGGGACGTTGTACGGAGATACCGCTGCGTTTGGATCGGAGGCCTTCAGGACGTCGTGGGACCCGTGGCAATCGGTGCAGATCGCGACCCTGATATCGCCTTGAGCCAGTTTCACCCCGTGGACGCTCTCCTGGTATTTCGGCAACTGATCGGTGGGGATGTTGAACTGGCGCATGCGTTCCACGTCTGAATGGCAGCCTCCACACAGGGCGGGGATGTCGCGTCTGGGCGGCACACCGATGAAGCCAGCTTCGGGGCTCATGGCCAGGATCATCTCGTCGGTCTCTGGATTGCCCCCGTGGCAATCCGCGCAGGCGATGCCGGCCCTGCCGTGGACACTGGCATCCCACTTGCTGGCGATGCCCCCGTGCGGCCCGGGCAGATTGGCATGGCACTTGAAGCAGTTGTTTGGCGACTCATCCGGCGATCGTGCAAGGGGGCCTTGGGAAAGGGGAGCGAGGTCCGGCGAAGTGAGGCCGGGGCTTGGCGGCATCACCTCGGTGGCTCCCTGCTCTGGTGATGGGGGCGCGGCCGAGAAGGCCTTGGCGAACCCCCCCGGAACAATAATGGCGATCACCACGAACGCGGCGATCCACGTCACCCTTTGTTTCATGAGCTTCTCCAGAACTCTTGCGAACATCCCGCCCCTCCAGCCGTTGTTGGATTTGACTAGCTGAAATGACCCCAGACGGTAAGAATGGTGATCGCGAGCAACAGCAGCACACCCGCCGCGATCATCCGCGGGCGTTTGGCGGGAGCCACCTCGGGGTTCCTGTCCAGGAACGGAAGGAGTATGAGCAAGGGCGCTGCTGCAACCGGTGTGAGCACTCCAACCGTTCGCGGCACCAGCTTCAGGAACTGATAGAGCGACAGGAAGTACCATTCCGGCTTGATGTGTGCTGGAGTCTCCAGGGGATTGGCCTTCGCTTCCAGTCCCGCCGGGAACAGGGAAGCCAGGATGACGAGAACGGCCAGCACGATGTACCAGGCGATCGCCTCATCGAGAATGTAGTGGGGGAAGAAGGGAATCCCTGGCTCCTCATCCGGCTTGACCTGCCCGGCCGGTTTCTTCGGATTGGCCAGCCCGTGTTGATGGATGAGGACGATGTGTACGAGCAAGACGGCTGCCAGGCTCACGGGCAGCACCAGGGTGTGGATGCCGAAGAAACGCGTGAGCGTCACGTCCGACACCGTTGCCCCACCGCGGATGAAATTCAGCAGGAAATCCCCGATCACGGGCACAGCCCCGGCGCTTTCCGTTCCAACGGTCGTTGCCCAAAAGGCCCGCTGGTCCCAGGGCAGCAGGTAGCCGGTGAAGCCAAAGCCGAGGGTGATGAAGAGCAAGAAGACCCCCAACACCCAGGTGATCTCCCTGGGGCGCTTATAGGCACCCTGGAAGAACACGCGCAACAAGTGCAATACGCACGCCACGATCATCAGGTTGGCGCCCCAGGCGTGGACGCTGCGGATGAGCCATCCGAAGGACACGTCGCTGGTGATGAACAGGACGCTGTTGTAGGCCGTGTCTGGAGTCGGCTGGTAGTAGAGCGTCAACAGGATGCCGGAAGAAGCCTGCATGAAGAAGAGGAAGAGCGTGATACCCCCCAGATAGAAGGTCTTGGCCTCGCGTGGGACGTAGACGTGGAGCATCGCGTCCAGAAGCGATCGAAGCTCGTATCGCTCGTCCATCCAGTCGATCACTCGTTGTGCCAGGGAAGTCGGTCGATCGATGACCTGGTCGTTCATCTTACGCCTCTCCCAGATAGATCTCTTCGTCCTCGAGGGAAACCGGCACTGGCGGTAAGGGTGCGGGTGGAGGGCCGGCGATCACCGCCCCGGTTTGGGGGTTGAAAAGACCGTCGTGGCAGGGGCATAAGATCAACTGGCGCTCAGCATCCCAGTCGACGATGCAGCCCAGGTGCGTGCATATGGCGGAAAAAGCCGTTATGCCCTGCGGCGTGTTGATGACGATGACGGGCTTGTTTCCCAGTTGCACGACTTTCCCCATCCCAAAGGGGATGTCGAGGGTCGTCCCTACGAGTACACGGCCGCCACCAGCGGTGCTTCCCCTCTCAGGCGGTATGAGATACCCGATGACAGGTATCAGCACACTCGCGATGGTTGAGAAAATGCCAAAACCCAGCAGCCACTTCAGGAAGGACCTGCGGTTGCCGTTCTCTTTCGACTGAACGTTTTTGAGACCGAGTGCCATGATGCCTCCTCCACCACAATTGGCTCATATCAGGGTATCCGCTCGCGCGGCAAATGGCAGTTCAGGTGGGAGATTGTCCAGGTCTTGTGGAATGGTCGACTGGTCTCGACCGGCGCGAGACAGGACAAGCATGAGGCGCCCCCCGGCATGAAGTGGAATGTTGCCTATACTCTACGCGTTGCGTCGATTATTGCAAGTTACAGGAAAACCACGGGACCGCGGGCTGACTGGGCGACTGCCAAGCGAGAAGAGTCTCCGGCAGCCCTCCCGACCCTATCGCGGGTCCCATAGTAGTGTGCTCTCCGCCCCCACGATGGGGGAGTTGTCTGAAGACGTATCTCCCCGTTGGACGCGTGCCCCCTTGCGGGGGCGGGAGTGCGGGGGCGCTGTTTCTCTTCCAGTGACGCGCTCTGTCAGAAGCCCAAGATACGCAGGGGAGCGTAAAGGATATTCGGGTAGTAGGCGTCCATGAACCACAGGAACGCGCCGAAGGCCAGCAGCAGCACCAGGCATCCGCAGCCGGCCAACAACCAGCGGGGACGGGGCTTTTTCTCCTCTGCCGCGGCCGGAGCCGCCGGGGCCGCAGGCGCAACTGCCGCAGGCGGCGGGGTCACGGGGGCGACGGGCTGGGGCTGGGGCGCCGGTCGCACCGGCGGGGCCTGGGCCGCCGAGCCCATCACCGTCGCTGCCGCTTGCGGAGCGGTGGCGTCGAAGGTGACGGTCACGTTCTCGCCGAAGCCGACCAGGTCTCCGGGGTTGAGCACGCGCGGGGCGACCAGACGCTCGCCGTTCACAAAGGTGCCGTTGGTCGAGCCCAGGTCCTCCAGCACGTAGCCCCCGGGAGTGCGCGTCAGGCGCGCGTGCTGTCGTGAGACCTCTGGATCCCCAAGCACCACGTCATTGGTTACATCACGACCGATGAGCGTGACCTCTTTGGTCAGGTCGAAAACCGTCCCTGGGGTCGGGCCTGTGCGGACGACCAGGCGGAAGGATGAAGATGACATAATGTTCTCCTCCCCAATGAGGGCCTTCAGGCTGCGGCTAATATACAGGCTGTGCGGGGCGGAGTCAACTGGACTGTTTGGACCATTGCCGCACGCGAAGCCGCAGCCCCTCCACGCCGATCACCTCGATGCGGGCGCCCTTTGGGATGGGCTTTTCCCCCTCACTCTCCGCGGTCCACAGTTCGCCGGCCACCTGCACGGTGCCCGATGGTGACAGTTCGCTGCGCGCCTCGCCGACGCGCCCGATGAGCGCCTCCGTACCCACGGCCACCGGTCGACGCTGGGCGCGTAGGGCGAAGGTCAGCACCGCAAAGAACAATCCGGCGGTCAGCAGGCCAGCGCCGACTACCAGCGGAACCGATACGCGCTGGAAGGCGGGGGTGTTGGATGAATTGAACAGCACCAGCGCGCCGACGATGAACGAGACCACTCCCGCGGCCGTCAGGGCACCATGGGTGGGTGCCTTGACGTCCATCACGAAGAGCACGAAGGCGGTGGCGAGGAAGATCAGGCCAACCCAGTTGACCGGCAGCACCCCCAGGCCATAAACCCCGAGCGCCAGGCATACAACGCCGATGAATCCAGCCACCCACCCGCCGGGGCTGGAGATTTCGATCAACAGCGCCTGTACGCCCACTGTGAGCAGCAGGAAGACGATGTTGGGATTGGTGAGCGCCTGCAGCAAGCGCTCGATGAAGGTCTGCTCAACCTCCACGATGGTCAGATCGGTTGTGTGCAGCGTGCGTTCGCCCTCGGGCATCTGGACGACAACCCCGTCGAGTTGGCGCAGCAGGTCCTGGACGTCATTGGCCATGATGTCGATCAGACCCACCTCGAGCGCTTCCTGGGCCGAGGCCGCCTTGGCGGCCTCGATAGTCGACTCGGCCAGGGCCACGGCCTGCTCGCCGCGTCTGCCGGCCAGGCTGCGCACCGTGGCCTTCAGGATCTCTTTCTGCTTGGTCTCGATGGTCTCCCCCAGGTCCTCGCCTTGCAGGCCCACCGGGCTGGCAGCGCCGATGGCCGTCTCGGGCGCCATGGCGGCCACGTGCCCGGCTAAAGTGATCACGGTGCCCGCACTGCCGGCGATCGCGCCGCGCGGCGCGACGTAGACCACTACCGGGACGCGGCTGCCGCGGATGGATTGCACCATGCGGTTCATCAGGTCCACCGACCCACCGGGTGTGTCCAGTTGGAGGATCACCAGTTCGGCCTGTTCCTCGGCGGCGCTGGCCAAGCCGCGGTCGATATACTCCGCCATGGCGGGGGTCAGCGGTCCCCGGGTGGTGAGCAGCATGGCTGCCCTTTCAGGCTGCGCATGTGCACCCGGCGGGAGCAGCAGGGCCAATCCCAAAGCCAACCAGCTAAGACCTTTGCGAACGCGATGCATGGTGAACTCCTCTTGTCCTCATTATAGCCGTGAAGTGGGTGCGCGGTTCGCTCTGGCCGGTTTCGGTGGCGGGGCCCTTCCGCCTGAGGGAGTCAGGAACTATTCGCCTCATTGCGCGGACTGCCGTATAATCCCGTTGCGTCGCCGACCGGGCTGCGCGTGAGCTTCGCGCCCCACACTCATCACACGGGGGCCGGAGGACATGTGTTGCGATGATCGTCATTGATCGTTCCAAGTACCGCGAGGAGGACGGCAGCATCAGCTTGGAGAACCGGCTGCGTGGGACCCTGGAGCACGGATTCGGCTGGTATGGCCAGATGCAGGCTCAAGAGGTTGTGACGGAGTGGCTCAGCCGCAGCCTGGGAGACGAGCACGTGCTGCTGCGCAACGTCTCACTGCCGGGCGTCAGCGGCACGATCCCGATGATCCTGATCAGCCCGCAGGGAGTGCGTGTCTTGATCCCCTCGGGGGCGAAAGGCGTGTTTCGGGCCAAAGGGGAGGAGTGGTTGCGCTTCGACGGGCGCACGCGTCGTTTCAAGCGCGCCCGCCCGAATCTGCAGGCTGAGGCCCTCGTCAAGGCGCAGGCCGTACATCGATTCCTGCAATCGCAGGGCTTCCCCTTGCCTGAAGTCGAGGCCGTACTCCTGTTCACCAGGCATCGCACCTACGTGGACGCGGCCCGGCCGCGCGCCAGAGTGGTGCTGGCGGATGCGGTAGACCACTTCGCCGCAAACCTGCAGCAGTTCCAGCCCATCATGGATCAGGACGACGTGCACGACATTCGCGACATCTTGCTGGAACCCAGGCGGCCTGAGCCCGAGAGCGAAATGGAACCCGAGGAGGGCCAGGGCCTACCATTGCCGGCGGATGATATGCAGGCTGCTTCGCCCTTCGCCCCCCTGGAAGGCGAGCAACCCCGAGCACGACGTTTCATCTTCTCGGGAATCAGCCGGCGACAATGGATGTTGCTGGCCGTGATGCTTTTCCTGGAATTGCTCGTCTTGGGTGTCCTGGTCATGCTGGTGATGAGCGACTTCCTCTTCTGAGCATGAGGGCGATTCCCTTACCCTGAGGCTACTCCACTTGACCCCCTTCCTCTCAATCATCATCCCGGCCCACAATGAGGAACGACGCCTGCCCGACAGCCTGCGCCGCATCATGACCTTCCTGCGGGAGCAACCATTCACGGCGGAAGTCCTGGTCGTGGAAAACGGCAGCCAGGACCAGACGGCTGAGGTCGCGCTATCCTTCGCTCGCCGGCACGCAAACGTGCAGTTGCTGCGTGAGAGTCGCCGCGGCAAGGGATTGGCCGTCCGCAGCGGGATGCTCGAGGCCCGCGGAACGTATCGCTTCATCTGCGACGCCGACCTCTCCATGCCCATCGAGGAGGTCACTCGCTTCCTGCCGCCGCAACTGGAGGGTGTTGATATCGCCATCGCCTCGCGCGAGGCCCCCGGCGCGGTGCGTTACGGGGAGCCGTGGTACCGTCATTGGAGCGGCCGCGGTTTCAACTGGCTGGTGCGCCTGTTGGCGGTCCCCGGATTCCGCGATACGCAGTGCGGTTTCAAGTGTTTCCGGGCGGAGGTGGCTGAGGATCTCTTTCGCCGGCAGCGGTTGGAGGGGTGGACCTTCGATGTGGAGATTCTCTTCCTGGCCCTCAAAGCCGGGTACAGGGTGGTCGAGGTGCCGATCCCCTGGTACTTCGACCCCGAGAGCCGTGTGCGCTTGTGGCGCGATTCGATGAGCATGTTGCTGGATCTGATACGCATCCGCCGCAACTGGTGGCAAGGCCTGTACGATGCACCGAACTGAGACCCCTTTCCGTCCAAATCTTGAGCTGGAGGAAACCTGCCGGGAGACGGGCTGTCATCTGGTGGCAGGGTTGGACGAGGCCGGTCGCGGCGCCTGGGCTGGCCCGGTGGTGGCGGCCGCGGTGATGTTGCCGCTCGATGGACCGGATCTGCTCCAGCGCCTGAAAGGGGTCCGCGACTCGAAGCAGATGAGCGTCGGTCAACGCGCGCGCTGGGCGCGGGAGGTGCGCCGCGTGGCCAGCGCGCTGGCTGTCGGGTTGGCGCTCTCCTGGGAAGTGGACCGCCTGGGGGTGATCCCGGCCACTCGTCTGGCCATGCGTCGTGCCCTGCAGGCATTGCCCCTCAGGCCGCAGCATCTGCTGCTGGATTATCTTGTGCTCCCTGATGTGGAGACGCCGCAGATCGCCCTGGCTCATGGTGATGCGCGCTCGCTTTCCATCGCCGCCGCCTCGGTGATCGCCAAAGTGAGCCGCGACGCTATGATGCAGGCCTACGAACGTGCCTACCCCGGCTATGAATTCGCCCGCCACAAGGGGTACGGCACCGCGGCCCACCGGGCAGCGCTGGATCAGTTGGGTCCCTGTTCCATCCACCGCCGCAGCTACGCCCCGGTGGCAGCCCGCGTCCGCCAGGCGGCGTGAGGGGCACCTGGGCTGAGCCATCGGCCTGAAACGAATGCGAACATGTACGCGCGGCCTCCCGGTCTGGCCGCCGCCCTGGCCATCGGGTACACTTGAAAGAACCCATCGGAATTCGGAGGACATCCGGTGACCCTGGAAGCGTTCTTTACACCCCGCTCAGTGGCAGTCATCGGGGCCTCGACGAAACCCCAGAAGCTTGGTCACGCGGTGCTGGCCAACCTGGTCAACGGCGGTTTCCTCAATGAGACGCGCCGCGTCTATCCCATCAACCCCAAAGCCGAGACGATCCTCGGTCTGCAGGCATATCCCAGTGTGCTGGATGTGCCGGATGCCATCGACCTGGCGGTGATCGTCATCCCCTACCCGCACGTGCCTGATGCGCTGCGCACCTGCGGCGAGAAGGGCATCCCGGCTGCCATTGTCATCAGCGCCGGATTCCGCGAAGCCGGCCGGGAGGGGCTGGAGCGGGAAATGGAACTGGTCTCCATCGCCCACCAGTACGGCCTGCGCCTGATCGGCCCCAACTGCCTGGGTGTCATCGACACCGTCACACCGCTCAACGCCTCCTTCTCGGCCGGGATGCCTCCAGGGGGTCCGATGGCCTTCATGTCCCAGTCGGGCGCGCTGGGCACGGCCATCCTGGATTGGGCGCAGGCGGGGCGATTGGGGCTGAGCAAGTTCGTCTCGCTGGGGAACAAAGCCGACGTCAGCGAGGTCGACCTGCTGCAGGTCTGGGCGGAAGACCCCGACGTGCGGGTGATCTTGATCTACACCGAGGGGCTTCCCGACGGCCAGGCCTTCATCCGCACGGCGCGCCGCGTGTCCGAGAAGAAACCCATCGTCGCAGTCAAGTCGGGCGTCACCAAGGCCGGATCGCGGGCCGTCAGTTCGCACACCGGCTCGCTGGCCGGCTCGGAACAGGCCTATCACGCGGCCTTCCTGCAGGCGCGAGTGCTGCGCGCCCAGTCGATGCAGGACCTCTTCGATCAGGCCCTGGCGTTCGGCTACCTGCCCCCGCTGCGCGGCGATCGGGTGGCCATCGTCACCAACGCCGGTGGGCCGGGAATCCTGGCCACCGACGCCCTGGAGCGGGCCGGGCTGAGCCTGGCGCGCTTCCAGCCGGAATGTATTCGCGAGCTGGAGCAGTTCCTGCCGGACGCCGCCAGCGCGGCCAATCCGGTGGACGTGCTCGGCGACGCGCGCGCCGACCGTTACCGCTTCGCGCTGGAACGGGTGGTCGCCGATCCAGGAGTGGATGCGGTGCTGGTCATCCTGACCCCCCAGGCCATGACCGAGATCGTGGAGACCGCGCAGGCCGTGGCTGAAGTGGCCGCCCGCGTCCCCATCCCGGTGCTGACCTGCTTCATGGGGGAGGCGCGCGTGGGTGCCGGTATCGAGGTGCTTGAGCGCTACAACGTGCCCAATTTTCCGCATCCGGAGCGGGCCGCCGGGGCGTTGCAGGCCATGAGCCGCTATCGCCGCTATCGGGCCGAACCCGAGCCGGAGTATGAGAGTTTTCAGGTGGATCAGGCGGCGGTGCGAGCGGTCTTCGATCGCACTCTGGCCGAGGGACGCGTGACCATCGGTGATGCGGAGGCGCGCGCCATCCTGCAGGCCTATGGCCTGGAGATCCCGCCCTCGGAACTGGCGAGCAACCCGGAAGAGGCCGTCGAGATCGCCAACGGCATGGGCTACCCGGTGGTGCTGAAGGTGGCCTCCCCCGATATCCTGCACAAGACCGACGTGGGTGGCGTCAAGGTCGGCCTGCAGAACGCGGGCGACGTGCGCGATGCCTTCGACCTGATCACCTACCGCGCCCAGCGCTATCTGCCCGAAGCCAGGCTCTGGGGTTGTCTGGTCCAGAAAATGGTTCCCCCGGGCCTGGAAGTGCTCATCGGCATGAATCGTGACCCGCAATTCGGGCCGCTGGTCACCTTCGCCCTGGGGGGCATCTATGTGGAGATCTTGAAGGATGCGGCCTTCCGCATCGCGCCGTTCTCGCGGCGGGAGGCGCAGGCCATGCTGGGTGAAATCCGCGCCAAGGCCTTGTTGGAAGGCGTGCGCGGGCAGCCTCCGGTGGACCAGCAGGCGCTGGTGGAGGCGCTGCTGCGGATCGGGCAACTGGTGTTGGACTTCCCCGAGATCATCGAGTTGGACATTAACCCCTACGTAGTCTACGAACAAGGCCAGGGCGGCATCGCTATCGATATGCGCCTCGTCCTGAAGCCCGCCTCCCGCTCGCTCGATGCGCATTCGCTGCCCCCCGCTGAAGGGAGTGTGCCATGAAAGCCCTGTATGTCACTTCCGTGGAGCCTTACTCCGGCAAGACGGCCCTGTGCCTGGCGCTGGGCAAGCGGCTTCAGGATCGCGGTCTCCAGATCGCCTACCTCAAGCCGGTGAGTACGCAGCCATGGCGCACGCCTGAAGGCAAGCTGGCCGACGAGGACGCAGCCTTCGTGCAGCGTGTATTGGGGTTGCCGGCTGATCCCACCGCCCTCTGCGCGGTCATCGTCACCTCCTCCACACTGCGCGAGCAACTGAAGGGGGTGAGGCGTGGGGCTCAACTGGAAGACATCAAGGCCGCGGCGGAGCGGGCTGGCCGCGGCGCCGACGTGCTCCTGCTGGAGGGCGGCGCCAGCCTGCGCGAGGGGTACGCCATCGGCCTCTCCAACCTGCGGGTGGCGGAAGTGCTGGGAGCGCCGGCGCTCGTGGTGGTGAAATACCGGGGGGAGATGTCGCTGGTGGACGACGCGCTCACGGCGCGCTTCCGCCTGCAGGAGCAATTGCTGGGGGTGCTGCTCAATCATATTCCGGAACAGGCGATGAGCTTCGTCAAGGAATACGCCCAGCCCTTCCTGGAGAGCGAAGGCATCCGTGTGTTGGGCGCCCTTCCCAATGTGCCCAGGCTGTCGGCTCTGAGTGTAGGGGAGCTCGTCACCCTGCTCGACGCTGAAGTGCTCACCACCAACCTGGACCCCAACGCCCTGGTGGAGACCTTCACGGTGGGCGCTATGACGGCCGACGTCGCCCTCTCCCACTTCCGCCGCCAGCAGAACAAGGCCGTCATCACCGGCGGGGATCGCACCGACATCCAGCTCGCGGCGCTGGAAACCTCGACTGTGGTCTTGATCCTGACGGGCAATCTTCATCCCAGCCCGCTCATCATTCAGCAGGCGGAAACGCTCAACGTCCCGGTACTGCTGGTCAAATCGAACACCATCGAGACGGTGGAGGCCGTCGAGCGGGCGTACGGCAAGACCCGCCTCGGTCAACCCGAGAAGCTGGAATCCTTCCTGCAACTGCTGGGGAAATACGCGGATCTTGACGCCCTGGACCGCGAGATGGGCTTGGCCTGAGGCTCAGGTCTCTTCGCGCTGGCTTTCCAGCTCGGCCAGGGCGAGCGGCGCGCTCTTCCAGGGTGGCAGCCAGACGGTGAAGGTGCTGCCCTTGCCCTCGCGGCTCTCGACGGTGATGCCTCCACCGTGACGATCCAGGATCTCCTTGCAAATGGCCAGTCCCAGGCCGGTGCCGGGCGTCCCCATCTGGCGGCTGGCCGCGCCGCGGAAAAAGCGATCGAAGATGCGCAACAGCTCCGACTCGGGTATCCCCACCCCGGTGTCCGCCACGGATATTGTGACCCAATCCTGCCCGTCACGGTTTTGCAGGCTGGTGGCTACGACCACCCGCCCTCCTCCCGGAGTGTAGTGCAGGGCGTTGGTCATCAGGTTGGCCATCACCTGGGACAGCATGCGCGGGTCCGCCAGCACTTGAGGTAGGTCGGCCTGGGGCTGCAAGTCCAGTTGCAGCCCCTTCTCGGCGAACAGCCGCCGCCGGTCTTTCACCAGCCCCCCGGCCAGCGCGTTCACGTCCACGGGTTCCATGTTGGGCGTGACCGTCCCGGCGTCAAGGCGCGAGATGGCGAGCAAGTCTTCGATCAGCGTGACCAGCCGGTCCGTCTCGCGGTTGAGGGTTTGTAGATAGGTTTCAAAGCGCTCGGCGCGCCCCTGGGCGAGCAAGTCCAAGTAGAGACGGATGTTGCTCAGGGGGGTGCGCAGTTCGTGGGAGACGTCTGAGACGAACTGTGTCTTCAGGCGATCAGCCTCCCTGGCCTGATCCAGGGCCTGCTCCAGTTCGGTGGTGCGCGCTGTGACCAGCCGCTCGAGCTCTTCGTTATGGCGCCGCAGTCGCTCGTAGAGGGCAGCGTTTTCGATGGCGACGGAGACCTGGTCTGCGAGCAATGTGAGCAACTGGAGATCGTTCTCATCCAGCCCGTTGCGCTGCGGAGACTCGACGTTCAGCACGCCGATGACCACATCCCCCTTGCTCAGTGGGACCGCGATCTCGGAACCTGTGCTCGGCAGCACCTCCACGTAATCGGGGTCATGGCTCACGTCGGGGACCAGTTGAGCCCGGCCGGTTCGTTGACTTCGGCCGACCACGCCCATGTCGAGCGGAATGCGCCGGATCGATGAGGTGGACTTCTCGTTGCTGGCCGCGACGACCAGTTCGTTGTCTTCGACCAGGAAGATCTCCACCACCGGATAGCCGAGCACGCGCGCCACTTGTTCGACCACCGCTTCCAGCAGGGGCTTGAGTTCCAGCCGTCGGTTGATCACCCTGGCCACATCCTGCAACAGGGTGAATTCCATGAGGCGGCGCTCCACCTCTCCATAGCGGCGTGCGTTGGACAGCGCCAGAGCCACCTGCCGGCTGATGGCTATCAGCAAGTCCAGATGGTCTTGCTGGAAATACCCCACCCGGTTGTGGAAGAAGACCATCACGCCCAGAAGCTCCTGGCCGGCCATGATGGGGGCGCCCAGGGCGCTGCGCACGGGGTCGTCGATCCCGGGGAAGGGCAGCCAGCGCTCGTCCTGGCGCACGTCAGCCACCAGGAGCGGTTGACGTTGGGCTGCGATCCAGCCGATGACGCCTTTGCCGACGCGCATGTCCACGCGTTCGTCCAGCTCCTCGGGGCTGATGCCGACGTGGCCGAAGGAGCCGTAAAGGCGCAGTGCGTCGCTTTCTGGCTCAAGCAGGAAACCGTCCCCGAAAAGCCCGCCCAGCGCGGTGGTCGTCAGTTCCATTGCCCTCTGCATGATCTCGCGTGGGTTCAGGCTGCTGGCCAGCGCCTGCGTGACGTCGTACAGCAGCTGTACGCGCCGGCGTTCGGCCTCGCTGCGCTCGAAGAGGCGGGCGTTTTCGATGGCTACGGCCGCCTGGTCGCCGAGCAACTCCAGCACGCGCAGCTCGCTCTCCTCGAATTCATGGGGCTGATCGAAGGCGACGTTCATCACGCCCACGACGCGCTCGCCGATGGTGAGCGGCATCCCGATGATGGCGCCGCCCCAGGGCCAGTCGCTGTAGATGGGGTCCTCGTTCGCGACGGGGATGACGATGCGCTGTCCCGATCTGGCGACGGTGTAGGTGAGTCCGTCCTTGCGCGGCTCGGCGAAGGGTGTCCCCTTGCGGCCGTCGGACCAGAGCGCGGCGCCGAAGGTGAGGCGCTCGCCGTCGTAGAGGAAGATGTGCGCGTCGTCAGCCGCCACAAGGCGCAGTGTGTGCTCCAGGATCGCTTCGAGCACGCCCGGGAGTTCCAGCGTGGAGGTCACGCTCAGGCTGGCCTGGCGCAGGGATTCCAGTTCCTGGCTGCGCTTGCGATAGGCTTCCTGGGCCTCCAATTGGGCGTGGGAGGCCTGCCGTTCCAGGTCGCGCATCATGCTGAAGATCTGGAAGGTCTGTCGCAGGGCCTCGAAAGGAGGGTGACTGACCGGATCACCGAACCTGCGCCGCAGATAGCTCAGGTATAGGACCGTCAGGGGCCATAGCAGCACAACGCCGAGCATCCAGATCTTGAAGGTCGGCCAAAGGTTCGCCATCCACGATGCAGCGTCCCGGGTCTCCCCAACGACGTGGAAAGCGCCGAGGATGACGGCGGCGATCAGCAGTCCCAGGCCGCTGCCCAGCCAATGCGCGCGCCGGGGCCAGCGGTTGGCCAGCGCCTGATACACGGCCAGCAATGCATACATCCCAAGACCCATGCCGATCAGGGCCAGCAACTGCAGTCGCAGCGCGGCCGCCAAATCCATCGACGTGGCCAGCGAGGTCAAGGGGAACAGTTCGGTGAAAGCGCCGAGCAGCGGAGCGAGCGCACCGGCTACCAGTGCCAGGACCAGCAGGCCTGCCAGCAAGGGGGCGACGAGAGTGGGGCCCTCGATGGCGTAGATGATGAGCACGCCGAGCAGCAGCGCGAGTTCTGCCGCAGGGACCGAGGGGTTGGGTTGATCGATGGAGTGGGGGAGCAGGTGCTGTACGGCGATCAGAGGTATGATGCCGCCCAGGAACACGCGCAACATCGGGCTGCCCCGTCGCCAGCCCGCTCGATGCAATGCGATGATGACGCCGGCCAGGACCCAGAGCAGAGGGGCCATGCCGGCGGCACCGATGGTGTTCAGCATACGCACCCCCTCCTGGGCTGAAAAGGATCTTCTGTCCCTACACGCCTCATCGATTATACTCTCCCTGGGCCTTTCAAATACCTTACATTTTGCCGTGTCATTCCGAACGCCTGGCGGTATGCAAAGGCCAAAGACGGGGTGAAGGGCAAGTCTCGAGACCCCTCTGTCTCGCTCCGGTCTCAGGCCGATCCCTGTGCCGGGATTGCCAGGCCAGGGGAGCGGAGGGATTGAATGGCATGCTCCTCTCTCGGGAGGGGCAGTGCTGGGAACGGACCTATGCTGGGTGGTTGCCTAAGGAGTGCGTGATGCCAGAAGACCCATTCTCTGCCAGAGGAAAACTGAACACAGCAGCTGGCACGTTTGCCATCTATCGGTTGGAAAGCCTTGAAAAGGCTGGCCTGACGCGAATCGATCATCTGCCTTTCTCCATCCGCGTGCTGCTTGAATCAGTGCTGCGCCAGGTTAACGGCCGCGAGATCACCGAAGAGGACTTGGCTGCCCTGGCCGCCTGGAAACCCAAATCTTCGACTCGCCCCGAGGTCCCCTACAAGCCGGCCCGCGTCATCATGCAGGATTTCACCGGAGTGCCGGCTGTGGTGGACCTGGCCGCCATGCGTTGCGCTTTGGCCCGTCTGGGTGGCGATCCGCGGCGCATCAACCCGCTCGTGCCCGTCGACCTGGTCATCGACCATTCGGTTCAGGTGGACTTCTTCGCCTCGCCGCAGGCGCTGCGCCGCAACGCGGAGATGGAGTTTCAGCGCAACCGTGAGCGTTACGAGTTCCTGCGCTGGGGGCAGCAGGCCTTCGATAATTTCCACGTCGTGCCGCCCGCCACCGGCATCGTCCACCAGGTGAATCTGGAGTATCTGGCCACAGTGGTCCAGGCGCGGGAGGTGGGCGGCGAGATGGTGGCCTTCCCCGACAGCCTGGTGGGCACCGATTCCCATACCACCATGATCAACGCGCTGGGGGTGTTGGGCTGGGGCGTAGGGGGCATCGAGGCCGAGGCCGCCATCCTGGGGCAGCCCATCATCATCGTCGCACCGGAGGTGGTGGGCTTCCGCCTGGTGGGCCGCCTGCCCGAAGGCACCACGGCCACCGACCTGGTGCTCACGGTGACGCAGATGCTGCGCCAGCGGGGCGTGGTGGGGAAATTCGTCGAATTCTTCGGCCCGGGGCTTGCCAATCTGTCGCTGCCGGACCGGGCCACCATCGCCAATATGGCGCCCGAGTACGGCGCCACCATGGGCTTCTTCCCCGTGGATGATGAGACCCTGCACTATCTGCGTCTGACGGGCAGGGACGAGGCGTTGATCGACCTGGTCGAGCGCTATTGCAAGGAGCAGGGCCTTTTTCGGACCGCTGCGATGCCGGATCCCGAGTACAGCGACGTGATGGAATTGGACCTGAGCACGGTAGAGACCAGCCTGGCGGGCCCCAAGCGGCCGCAGGACCGGATTGCGCTATCGGAAATGAAGTCAGCTTTCAATCGGGTGCTCGCTGCGCCCACGAGCGAGGGTGGCTTCGGGCTCTCGGGGGAGGCGCTCAATCGCCGCGCCACTGTGGGTACCAACGGCTCTCAGGTCGAGATCGCGCACGGCGCGGTGGTGATCGCTGCCATCACTTCCTGCACCAACACATCCAATCCCTCGGTGATGGTCGCGGCCGGGTTGCTGGCCAGGAACGCCGCCGAGCGGGGCTTGCGGGTCCCGTCCTACGTCAAGACCAGCCTGGCCCCCGGCTCGCGCGTGGTCACCGAGTATCTGCGGGAGGCGGGCCTGCTGGACGACTTGGCCGAACTGGGATTCAACGTGGTGGGCTATGGATGCACCACCTGCATCGGCAACAGCGG
Organism: Chloroflexota bacterium; assembly: GCA_024277995.1. Taxonomy (GTDB): domain Bacteria; phylum Chloroflexota; class Anaerolineae; order Anaerolineales; family E44-bin32; genus JAJRUD01. The sequence goes on along the minus strand of JAJRUD010000034.1, from coordinate 9,504 downwards.
CCCACTGCCCGGCGAGGTAGTGAAGGCGATCAGCGAAGCAGACCTTGTGGCGGCGGCCGTGCTTTCGGGCAACCGCAATTTCGAGGGGCGAATCAATCCCCACGTGCGCGCCAACTACCTGGCCTCACCGCCGCTGGTGGTGGCATACGCCATCGCTGGCAACGCCAGCGTCGACCTGATCAACGAGCCGCTGGGATACGACGCGGCCGGGGAGCCGGTTTTCCTGCGCGATATCTGGCCCACTCAGGAGGAAGTGCGCCAAACCATCGAGCGCTCGCTGAGCCCCGAGATGTTCAAGGAACGCTACGCGGACGTCTTCAGCGGGAACGCGACGTGGAACGCCATTCCGGTCAGCGGCGGCGAGCTCTATGAATGGAACCCCCAGTCCACTTACATCCACGAGCCTCCTTTCTTCATGGACCTGGGCCCTGAGCCCCCGCCCATACGCGAGATACGCGGCGCACGCGTGCTGGCCCTCTTGGGGGATTCAGTTACCACGGATCACATTTCGCCGGCCGGGGCCATCCCGGTGGACAGTCCTGCAGGCCGCTACCTGATCGAACGCGGCGTGCAGCCGCGTGATTTCAACAGCTTAGGTTCGCGCCGCGGCAACGACCAGGTGATGACCCGCGGCACCTTCGGCAACATCCGCCTCAAGAACCTGTTGGTGCCCGGCGTTGAGGGTGGCGTGACCGTTCACCTGCCCGACGGCGAGCGCATGAGTATCTACGACGCGGCCATGAAATACAGAGAAGAGGGGGTGCCGCTGGTAGTGTTGGCCGGCAAGGAGTACGGCACCGGCTCCTCGCGCGACTGGGCGGCCAAGGGGACCCTGCTGCTCGGCGTGCGGGCCGTGATCGCCGAATCCTTCGAGCGCATTCACCGCTCCAACCTGTTGGGCATGGGAGTGCTGCCCCTGCAGTTTATGCCCGGTGAAAGCGCCCAGAGCCTGCGCCTCTCGGGCCATGAGGTGTACGACATCTTGGGCGTGGACGAGGATCTCCAACCCGGCGCCCTCGTGACCGTGCGCGCTGAGCGTGACGGAGGCGGCGTGGTCGAATTCCAGGCGCGCGTGCGCATCGATGCCCCGGTGGAGGTGGAGTACTATCGCCACGGGGGCATCCTGCACATGGTCCTGCGCCAGATGTTGAAGGGGGAAACTGCCTGATCAGCAGAGCGAGCCTCCCGCTGGCTGTCAGCCAGTGGGAGGCTTTTTTGTCACTGCAAGGACGCCAGTTCGATCTCCACCTGAGCGATTTCGGCCTCCAGGTCGGCCGCCATCTCCGCCAGCAGGTCCCGCCCGGCGCGGCGGGCGATGCTGGCATCGAGCATCAATTGGACGGTGTGCGAGCGCACCAGTGCGTCCAATTGGCGCTCCAGGTCGGCGATCAGCCGATCCAGGCGTGCGATCTCGGCCCGCATGTCGGCCATGAGTTGTTCGCGTGTTTTCTGCGGAGCACGCTCGGGTCGTTCTGGGCTGGCCGCCAGCCTGCGCAGCGCGGCGAGATCGCCGACGGCATAGGCTTCATTGACCTGGGCCATGCGCCCGGCCCGCCATGCTTTTTCCTCGGGGTCGGTGGTCAGATCGGGGTGGAAGCGCTTGGCCAGTTCACGATAGAGCGCCTTGATCTGTTCCTGCAGGCCTTCGTCTCTTGGCCTGGGGGAAGGACGCTCGGCGGAGGGCTCGCGCGGCGTCCAGGTGCGGCGGAACTGTTCCTCCACGTCCACCAGGGGTTCGTCGCGATCCTTCCACTGTGCCCGCAGCGCGGCCCTGCGCCGCGTCTCGCGCAGTTCAGCCTGAAGGGATTCCAGGTGCTGCTGCAGCGGCCCCAGGCGTGCTTCGAGCTCCTGTTCGAAGCGAGCCAGGTCGGCGCGCGTGTCGAAAAGCTCGAGTTCCAGCTCGGCCACCCGCTCGCGGCGGCGGACGATCTCTTCCTGCAGCGCGCGCAGCTGCGGATCGCGCGCGCCTCGCAGCGCCTGTTGCAGAGCTTTTCGCCTGCGGCGACGGAACACCTCGGCCGGCCTCCATACATCTGAGAGGCCCTATTAAACCACCCTCTGCTGGATTGCCAAGAGTGAGACGGCCTCTTGGATGTGTTTCAAATTCAACACAGAGCTAGGGAGGCGGCAGGCAAGGGATATGGGTCGGCGGATAACAGGCATCCCTTGCTCCCATCGCCCGGGCGCTGATGCGGTGGCCTCAATAGGTGCGCCGTCTTGCATCGGCCGGAGAAAGGGTTAATGCCTGATTGATGCCACATGGGTTAGCAAAAGCAGAGCGCCCGGAGCCATCGGGGCTCCGTGCTCCCATCCCCCTTCACCGCACGGTGCTCCCAGGATCTCGGGCGCCCCACCCGGGCCGAAACCCCCTGTTGGGGTATTGACATCATACACGGTAGCGCAAGAAATGTCAAGAGGTTTTCGTGTGCAGATCACCAGGGGCATGGCGCCGCCCCTGCTCCTCGGCTGTGAAGGGAAACCCGGCCCGTTCGGCCACCATGGTGAGGTGCTTGGAGCGCGAGCGCGTTGGCACGTAGACCCCCCGTTCCCATTCGCTCACCGTCTGCTGCCGCACGCCGAGCTGCTCGGCGAACTCGGCCTGTGTCTGCCCCAGGTGGGCACGCAGCGCCCGCACCAGCGCCCCGTCCCAAAGGACCGTATCCCCCTCACGGCGCACGCTGTAGCGCAGCCTGGGGCGCGCAAAGGTCACTCGCTGCCGCCGCAGGTCCACCGCCTGGACGTGGTAGCCGGCCTCCATCCAGGCCGCCGCCTGCAGCGCGCCCCGCCCGCGGTTGCTCCAAAACGCCCTTCCGGCGCGCGCTGAGGGCGGCAGCGGGGCTCCCAGCAGGCGCTCGATCTCGGCGAAGGAGAGGACGACTTGATCCTTCGAGCAGGTGCGCAGAAACGCGTACAGGCCGAAGTATTTGGAGCCTTGCTTGACGGGGGTCATGGTCTCGGGTTTCCCATCGGGGCCCCGCCGAAGGCGGTTCGAACCTCTCGGCGCGATAGGGGCCCAGGAGCGATACCAGCCGACTGGGGAAGAATATCAACCCGATTATAGGATGGGGAGGTTAAGAGGAAAAGCGAGGCGGCGGCAGAAGGCCTCGCTTTTCACTCGCCGCTCAGCGCTGAGCGGCCGTGACACGGGTCCTTCGCATCTCCCGATAAGCCACCTCCTGGGATGCCGGGCTCCGTCTGCCGGAGCACGGAGCTTGCGCCTTCTTACGCCTCGATTCTATTCAGCTTTTCTGTGCTGGTGTGCTTTTGTAAGGCGCGCGTAAGGTCGGCGGCCCAAGATGAGAGAAGGATGAGGAATCGCTTAACGTTCGGCAATCTGCGCGAACCTGCGTTGACCCACGGGGCCTGCAGTCCGTATAAGTATAGCGAGAGCGTCCGCTGCCGCGATCGACCTCCGCAGTGTGGGCGCACATTGACGCAAGGAGAACCCGTTGCCAGAAAGCAAGCAAGAGACGGAACAAGGCGCCGAAAAGAGCGCCCCGCGCAGGCCGTTCCTTTCGCGACTCAAGCCCAGCGGCTCGCGGGTGCCAGAAGACTCGTTCTTCTACACCAAGCTCATCCCCGTCCTGATCATCACACTGGGGGTCATCATGGTTGCCCTCATTATCCTCGCTGCAGGGGTGTTGCTCGGCTTCGTGCCCTTCCGTTGACCCCCAACCTCTGTAGGGATTCATGACCATCAATCAGATCCTGCCCTTTTTCTCGACCCTTATCATGCTGATCTTCACCGTCTCCGTCTTCCGCCGCTGGCTGGTGCGCCGCAAGCCGCATTTCCTCTTCTGGGCCATCGGCCTGGCCATGTTCGGCGCCGGGAGCTTCGCCGAGGCCTACTTCAGCGCGGTGGGATGGAGCCCGATCATCTTCTTCATCTGGTATCTCTTCGGCGCAGCGCTCAACGCCGGTTGGATCGGCCATGGGACGCTGTTGCTGCTGGTGCGCAAGCGTTGGGTGCACGTGGTGACGGCCCTGCTGGTGGTCGGCAGCCTGGTGGCGACGGTGATGATGATACAGCTCATGCCGAAGCTGGACGTGACCGCCTACAACCCGGCCTTGCCCATCAGCGAACAATATCGCGCCATCATGCCCAGCGTGCAGGATGGCGCAACCGTGCGCCTGACCACGCCCTTCTTCAACATCTACGGCATGATCACGCTCGTGGGCGGGGCGCTGTATTCCGCCTGGCTCTTCCTGCGCAAGAAAGTGCTTCCCAACCGAGTGGTGGGCAATGTGCTGATCGCCGCCGGAGCGCTTGCCATCGCCTTCGCCAGCGCCCTCACGCGTCTGGGAGCGGGAGAATACCTCTACCTGGGTGAGCTGATCGCCGCCGTTCTCATGTATGCCGGATTCTGGCTGGCCGGCGCGCCCGGCACCGAAGCCGAGAAGGCGCAGATGACACAGGCGGCCGGCGTGAGCTAACTTGGCCGAACGCGACTCGGATGCGGGCTGAACCTGCCTGTGACGCTCCCCCAGCCGAGCCATCAGGCACCTGCAGCGCTCTGATCGCCGACGGCCAGGACAGGCGCCCGCGGTCAGGGCGCTTGACATTTGTCCCTCAGGCCTTAGAATACGTGCAAGCTGTAGCAAGGGACGTTCCCATGCGGAAAGAACCGCGGCTCTTCACAAGGATGGCCATGCGCAGGCTGCCGGCGCCGATGGATCGAGGCCCATCGGCGTGGGCCGGTCGCGCTTGAAGACGCCCGGCCCCGGCAGCATCCCCCCGCCAGCCTCGCGCTGGCGGTTCCTTTTTCCGCCGCCGGACACTCGCAGATCAGCCGCCATCGAGGTGCATCATGAGCGACTTCATTCACGTCTCCGTCGCCTGGCCCTATGCCAACGGGGACCTGCACGTTGGGCATCTGGCCGGCGCCTATCTGCCGGCCGACATCTTCGCCCGCTATCACCGCCTTAAAGGGAACCGGGTGCTCATGGTCTCCGGTTCGGATTCGCACGGCACACCGATCACCGTGGAAGCGGACAGGCGCGGCATCACGGCGCGCGAGCTCTTCGAGTACTACCACAGACGCTTCCTGGAGACGCAACTGGCCATCGGCATCAGCTACGATCTCTTCACGCACACCGACACGGAGAACCACCACCGCATCGCGCAGGACTTCTTCCTGCGCCTGTACGAAGCCGGCCACCTCTACCGCCAGGTCCAACGCCAGCTCTATTCGGAGACGCAGGGCCGTTTCCTGCCCGACCGCTATGTCGAGGGAACCTGCCCCCGCTGCGGCTATACGGAGGCGCGCGGCGATCAGTGTGACAACTGCGGCAATCTGTTGGAGGCCACAGAACTCATCGACCCGCGCAGCAAGATCGATGGCAGCCGCCCCGTGGTGCGCGAGACGGAGCATTTCTTCTTCAATTTGCCTGCCTTCAGCGACCGGCTGCTGGCCTACCTGGAGGAACACGCCCATCACTGGCGGGGCAACGTGGTGAAGTTCACCCGCAACTACATCCAGGGCGGCCTGAAGGGCAGACCGGTTACGCGCGACATCGAGTGGGGGGTGTCCGTTCCGCTGCCCGACTGGAGCGATAAGCGTCTCTATGTGTGGTTTGAAGCGGTGATGGGCTACTTCACCGCCTCGGTGGAATGGGCCAAGAACATCGGCCAGCCCGAGGCCTGGAAGGACTGGTGGTACAACCCCCAGGCGCGCATCTATAATTTCATCGGCAAGGACAACATCCCCTTCCACACCGTCATCTGGCCTGCCGAGCTGCTGGGCGTGGATCGCATCTACGAGCAGGACGAGAGCCGACACCTCAACCTGCCTTTTGATGTGCCGGCCAACGAGTTCATGAACATCGAGGGGCGCCAGTTCAGCAAGAGCCGCAACTGGGCCATCTGGCTGCCGGACATACTGCAGCGCCACGATCCGGACGCGATCCGCTACTACGTGGCCGCCACAATGCCCGAAACGCGCGACAGCGATTTCGGCTGGGCGGATTACGTGCGGCGCAATAACGATGAACTGGTGGCGGCCTGGGGCAACCTGGCCCATCGGGTGCTTTCCTTCGCCTATCGCCATTGGGAAGGCCGCGTGCCCGAGCCCGGTGAGCTGCGCGCCATCGACCAGGAGCTGCTCGCCCGGGTCGAAGAGGGCTTTGAGACGGTCGGAGGGCTGCTGGAGGCTGTCAAGCTGCGCGCCGCCCTGAACGAGGCGCTGGGCCTGGCGCGCGCCGTCAATGGCTATCTGGACCGCGCGCCCTGGTTCGCAGTGGTGAAGGAGGACAAAGCCGAAGCGGCCAGGACGGTCTACACCGCCCTGCGGGCGGTGGACTCGATCAAGACGCTGCTGGCTCCCTTTCTGCCTTTCAGCAGCCAGCTCCTGCACCGCATGCTGGGCTACCAGGGAGAGCTCTTCGGCGAGCAGCGCATCGAGACCTTCCAGGAGGAGAGCCGCAGCCATGAGGCCCTGGTGTACGACGCCAGCCGGGCGACGGGACGATGGGAGGCCAGCGAACTCCCGCCCGGGCAGGCGCTTCAGAAGCCCAAGCCGCTCTTCAAGAAGCTGGAGGACTCCGTCGTCGATGAGGAGCGCGCCCGCCTGGGACAGTCCTCCGGGTGAGACCGTGCTTCGACAACCTGGGCATACAAAGAGGGACGGGCCTGTCGCCTGTCCCTCGCTCATTTGACGAGGCACAGGCGGGCATGAACCCTGAGGCCTTGAAGCCGCGAGCATCGCGCGGGCCGGAACTGAAGGCAGGAACGGCACGGCGTCGGCCCTTGCCGTCTGCGGCGCTTTCGATGGGCATGGCGGCGGGCATACCCGGGGGCCATGGGGGACCATTTTCCCGGTCCTGCCAACGCGTGCCCATCTGGACGAGCGGTCAATGTCGGGTCCATACTCCCCCGCATGGCGCGGCCTGAGACGTCTTCCGGGAGGGGTGACCCATGAGTGGTGCCAAGAGCTGGGCAGTTCGCGGCCTGGCGGCTCTCGGCGGGGCGTTGCTGCTCGCCATAGCAACCGTATTGACGGTCTATGGCGTCGCGGTACAGAAGGAAAACGACGACGCCTTCTGCGCCTCCTGCCACACGAAGCCCGAGACCACCTATTACCAGAACTCCTTGACCAACCGCGAGCGCGATCTGGCGGCGTGGCATCGCGGCGAGGAGACGCGCTGCATCGACTGCCACAGCGGACCCGGCGTGCGGGGCCGCCTGGTGGCGATGGGCAACGGCTTGCTGGACCTGCTGGCCTACCGCTCGGGCAACTACCGTGATCCGGCGGTGACCATGCGGCCGGTGGACGATGCCGGCTGCACCAAATACCACGACATGCCCAAGGTGTTCGCCGGTGAGGCGGGTGAGGGGCGCAGCGTCACGGGGGTGGAGGGCTATGACGGTCACTACCACGCGGAATTACTGCTGCTGCGCTGGCGCGTCGCAGGTGGGCTGGGAAGAGGGCGGCGATTGAGGAGGGACAGGCGGGAAGCGCCCCCGGCGGTCCGACTCCCGGAAGACACAAGGGCACGGCTCTGCCGTGCCCCTGTGCCGCTCACAGAGGAGCTGTGATCGAACGGCGGATACGTGCCTGCGCCTCAGGCTAGAAGATGGGCCCTTCGCCCTGGTCGCTCTGGCGATCGTCCTCGAGGATGAGGGCACATTCGCAGGGCAGCCCCTCGGCGCAGTCCTCGCAGCAGTGCATCATGTTGCCTTTGACGACCGGCGCGACCACAATCTCCGCGCCGCAGCCGTCGCAAAAGGGAACTCCATCAATCTCAGGCATGGGCCACCTCCACGCTGTAAGTGGGAGTGCACCGGTCCTCAACTTCCCTTGAAGTTGGCAGGCCGCTTCTCCAGGAAAGCCTCGACCCCTTCGCGATGGTCCTCGGTATGGCCTGCGACCTCCTGCAGATGAGCCTCGTAGTCCAATATGGCATCCAGGGTTGGGAGCACAGCGCGGTTGAAGGCACGCTTGGTAAGGCCGATGGCGCGCGTCGGACCCTTGGCCAGGGAGAGTGCCAGTTCCATGGCCGCCGCCCGCAGTTCATCATCGGGGAGGACGCTGTTGACGAGTCCATAATCCAATGCCTGCTGCGCGCTGATCGGCTTGTTGGTGAAGGCCATTTCGCTGGCGCGCGCCAGGCCGATGAGCAGCGGCAATGTGAGCGAGATCCCCGAATCCCCTGTCAGCCCGATCCCGGTGAAGCCGAAGACGAAGCGAGCGCCTTCGGCCGCCAGGCGAATGTCGGTGGCCAGCGCCACACCCAGGCCGGCGCCGGCCACGGCGCCGTTGATGGCACATACGATGGGCTTCTCGATGCGGCGCATGCGCAGCACGAGCGGGTTGTAGGTTTTCAGCAGGTGCTCGCGCAGGGAGAGGTCTTCCTCCTCCTCGACGAAGGCAGTGATGTCCTGGCCGGCGCTGAAGACACGCCCGGCGCCGGTCAAGAGCAGGCAGCGGACGCCGGCCTCGCGGCCGGCGCGCTTGATGGCGTCGCTGAGCTCGTCGATCATCTGCAGATTGAAAGCGTTGGCCTTGGGGCGGTTGAGGGTCAGGGTGAGAACCCCTCCCTTGTGATCCGTCAAGAGGGTCTCATAGTCGCGCATGCCGCATCCTCTCGCGTCTCGGTTTCCAGCGGATGGGCGCCCCGGCGTGTCCCTGAACGGACAGCCGGGCGCGCAGGCGCCCGGCCGGGTTCAGATCAAGAAGTCAGGGTTGCCCCCGCCGGGATCGTCGCCCTCCTCGTCGAAGGGGTCGAAATCCTCCAGGTCGTCGAGGTCCTCGAAGTCGTCGATATCGAACTCGAGCCGGAACTCGATGCCCTGGTTCGCGTGGCGCACCCAGATCAGCAGTACGTCGCCCTCGGGCAATTCGACCCAGCGTATGGCCAGGATGGGGGCCTGCTGGGTGAGGCCCTCTTCGTCGCGATACTCCAGGCTGATGGGCTGTTTGTCGCGCCAGGCGCGATAGCACCGCTCCACCAGAGCCGGGCCGTTGAAAGTGCGCACCCGGCAGAGGGCGATCTGGTAGGGCTGGGGGCCCTCGGTCAGACCCAGCAGCCAGGTGTCTTGGGCCATCTCGAAGGTGGGAGGCGGCCCCTCAATGATGGTGATCTTCTCGGGCTCGGCCATCTTCCCCTCGCGGGTCGGGGTTCTCTTACCGCCGCGAATCATACCATAGATTGAGCGGGCCAGCGGCGGTGTGGTCATTGTAGCCGGGTGTACCGTGCGTGCCGCCAGAAGGCGATACAATGCAGCCATGACATCACCTTCTTCGAGGCGGCGCCGGACGACCTCGGCGCGATCCATCACGGCCGGCATGCGCCGGCGCGGGTCCCTCATCCGTGGGGGGCAGCGCCTGATCGACGCGCTGCTGGGCATAAAGCCGGGGGAGGTGCTGAACAGCGGCGAGCCGCGCTCCGGGACAGGCGATCCGGCGGCCGCGCTGCGCCGGGCGGCAGAGGCGATGCGGGCCGCGGCCGTCGAGCCCCAAACCGGCGCCGTCGATTACGCGCGGCTGGCGCAGAGTCACGCCTATG
>JAJRUD010000033.1 GCA_024277995.1 Chloroflexota bacterium | reverse complement strand
TGGCGGTCAGGCTGCTGCCAGGGCGCCGCGGTTCTCGGCCTCGCGATAAGCCTGGCCGGCCAGGTTGCCGGTGATGGCGTAGCCGTAGGCGGCGGCGGGGTAGAAGCCGACGAGGCAGACCAGGGTGCCGACGAAGCTCAGCACGCTCATCGCCAGCCCGCCAACGAGCCAGGCCAGCAGGTAGCCGCCGGGGTTGGCCCGCACCAGCTTGAATGCTGCCGCAGGGTTCACCGCTTCAGCGAAGGAATCGCTGGTGGCGATGCGCCCCTGCAGGGCGGGGAGCAGGATGGTGAAGATGATGATATAGGGCAGACTGATCAGGCTGAGACACAGGTTGATGATCAGTGTCATGGTGTTGGCGTCCGAGCGGTTGCCCATCTGTCCGGCGGCCAGGGCGGCGATCACGCTGAAGCAGGCCACGACGATGATGTACGGGAGCATCCAGATGAAAGCCGCTCCGATGTACTTGAGACCGTCGATCACCAGGGCGCCGAAGTCGCTCCACTCGGGCAGGCCCTCGGTCTCCCCCTCGATGGTGCGGCGAGTGATGGCCACTGACCAACCCAGCACGGGGATGATACCGATGCCGGTCAAGACCAGCACCGCCGCGATGGCCATCTTCTTGATCCAGTCTTCGTCCTTGGTGACAAAAGTGAAAGCCGATCCAAAATCCATGATGCCCTCTCCTCCAGCTTTGGGATTGATGCCTGTTGTGATTACTTCCAGCAACGTTAGTATAGCCAGGTGCTGGACGATGCGCCACCTTGCATGATGCCCGCCCAAAGGGCGTGCCCTGCATGCGAGCGCGGTATCAGCGCCAGCGGGCTATGGTGTGCATATAGGCGGAGGCGTCCCGCTGTACGTGGGACTGATCAGCGATCCGGTCTGCACGAAAGCGCTGCCGTTCCATGTGTGCTCCAATACCTGACGGTTGCAGGGGCAGCAATTGGGCTCGCCATAGAGATAGAGCGACTCCTCGAAGATGATGGTGTCGCCCACCTTGCTCCACTGCCCGTGCACGCCGTCCTTGTAATACACCTGCTTCACGGCGCTGCCCGTCCATTTGTGGATGGTCAGCTCCAGCACGGCCCCCGATCCGGCATAGCGGAGGGGGACGATGATCAGTTTCTCGCAGGCGCCGAAGGGATAATATCCGGCCTCGTCCTCGATCTGGCGGATCATCGGGTCGCCGCCGGCGACGTTCCAGACGTTGACCCACGAAGAGCCGTTCCAGTTGTCCACGGAGATGGTCTTGCCGGAGGCGCCGCCGTCGGTGATGCGCACCCGCTGGTAGGTGCCGTCGCAATTCAGGCTGACCCCGCCCGGGGGTGGTGTGTTGGTCGCCGTCGGGGGTGGGGGAGTGGGGGAGGCTGGCGGCGAGGTGGGGGTCGGGCTGGCGGCGGGCGGCTCCGCCGTCGGAGGCGCGGCCGGCGTGTTGCTCGGCATCGGCGCGACGGCGGTGAGCGTGGCGGCCACGGCCGTTTCCAGAACGCTGGTGTCGGGCGTGGGGGCTGACCCGGGGAGGGCGCAGGCCAAGGCGGCGGCCGCCAGCGCCAGCAACGCGACTGCAAGGGCTGGATGTCTTGAGCGGCTCATTGATATCCCCTCCTGTTTCGGGTCCTGATCTGCCCAACGATCGCTGCAAGACTTCCCGCGGTCTGAAGAACCGGTCCTTCATCCCGCTAGGCTGCGCCTTCTCAGGCCTGCTGCAATGTGGCCCATTGCCAGGCGCTCGATTGCCGGATATGCATGGCGCCCGGCCCGCAGCCACTCTGCATATGGTACACCCGATTGGTGCTTGCGCCAGTCAGTCTGGGGGCGTTGAGGGAGAAGGCATGCGGGGGAGGTGTGGTGTCAGGCCGCGCCGGCCGGTTCCGGGCAACCGCCGGTCAGGAGCCGATCGGTGCCTGGCCTTGGCTGCCGGTAGGGCTCGCACCAGGTGCGAGCCTTCGTTTCAGTTCACGCGCAGGTGCTTGGGATCGAATCAAGTCGCGCTAGATCCAGGTAGGCTCCTCGTAGGTCCCGAAGACCTCTTTCATTACGCCGATGATTTCCCCCAGCGTGGCGTAGACCCGCACGGCCTGCAGGATGTGGGGCATGGTGTTCTCGGTGCCCTGGCAGGCGAGGCGCAGCCGGTCCAGCGCCTGCCCGACGGCCCCGTTGTCGCGGCTGGCGCGCAGTTCCTGCAGGCGCTGCATCTGACGGTCGTGGCCGCGCGGGTCCATCTGCAGCAGCGGGATCTCGAAGGGGACGTCGTCGTTGTAGGCGTTGACGCCCACGATGAACCGTTGGCCATCATCGATCTCGCGCTGATAACGGTAGGCGGCCTCGGAGATCTCGCGCTGGAAGAAGCCGGCCTCGATGGCCGGCAGCACGCCGCCCAGCTCCTCGATGCGCTGGAAGTACTGGCGCGCCTGGCTCTCCATGCGGTTGGTCATAGCTTCCACGAAGAAGGACCCTCCCAGGGGATCGACCGTGTTGGCCACGCCGCTCTCTTCGGCCAGGATCTGCTGCGTGCGCAGGGCAATGGTGGCGGCGTGCTCGGAGGGCAGGGCGAGGGCCTCGTCCATGGAGTTGGTGTGCAGCGACTGAGTGCCGCCGAGGATCGCTGCCAGAGCCTGGACGGCGACGCGCACGATGTTGTTCTCAGGCTGCTGGGCGGTGAGGGTGACGCCGGCGGTCTGAGTGTGGAAGCGCATCAGCCAGGAGCGGGGGTTCTCGGCGCCGAAGGTGTGGCGCATCTCGTGAGCCCAGATGCGCCGCGCGGCGCGATACTTGGCGATCTCTTCGAAGAAGTCATTGTGAGCGTTGAAGAAGAAGGAGAGACGCGGCGCGAAGCTGTCCACCTCCATGCCGCGCTCCATCCCCCAGCGCACGTATTCCATGCCGTCGGCCAGGGTGAAGGCCAGTTCCTGGGCGGCGGTGGAGCCCGCTTCGCGGATGTGATAGCCGGAGATGGAGATGGTGTTCCATAGGGGCAGGCGCTGGGTGCCGAACTCTATGGTGTCCACCACCAGGCGCATGGAGGGCTCCGGTGGGAAGATGTACTCCTTCTGTGCGATGTACTCCTTCAGGATGTCGTTCTGGATGGTGCCGCGCAGTTGGTCGGGGCGCACGCCCTGCTTCTCGGCGGTGGCGATGTACATGGCCCAGATGACGGCGGCCGGGGAGTTGATGGTCATGCTGGTGGAAACCTTGTCGAGCGGGATACCCTCCAGCAGGATTTCCATGTCCTTCAGCGAGGAGACGGCCACGCCGCACTTGCCGAACTCGCCCAGCGCCTCGGGGGAGTCGCTATCGTAGCCCATCAGGGTGGGCAGGTCGAAGGCGATGGAAAGCCCGGTCTGGCCTCGCTCGAGCAGGTACTTGAAGCGCTGGTTGGTCTCTTCCGCCGTGCCGAATCCGGCGAACATGCGCATGGTCCACAGCTTACCCCGATAAAGGGTGGGGTGCACGCCGCGCGTGAAGGGGTATTCGCCCGGCAGGCCCAGATCGCGCAGGTAGTTCAGGTCCTTGACGTCCAATGGCGTGTAAAGACGATCCACAGGCTCGGAGGAGGCGGTGATGAAGCGCTCGCGCCTTTCGGGCTTGTGGGCGAGCGTCTGCTGCAATGTGGTTTCCTCCCAACGTTCCACGGCCTGTCGCAGCGCCTCGAGCTCCTTCGCGTCATACATCCCACGCCTCCTGAGAGCGATGCTGAGCTTCGAGAGCGATTATAGCATGCGGCACCAGGCGGTTCTGAGGCGCCTTACAATTCACTTTCAAGAGACCCCAAAAGGGTGCCGCCCGTGGCACAATCATGGTGTATCTGACAAGGAGTGGGCGATGATGAGAAAAAACCTTCTGGCAACCGTGCTCTTCGGACTGGCCTGGGCTCTCGTGGGGATCGGCTTTCAGGCGCTCCATTTCCGCTACCTTCCCCACGGCGTTGAGCTCGTGGGGCAGGCTTTCGGCCTCTTCCTGGCCGGTGTGGCGAGCAGCCTGTTGCTGATCACCTTCCTGGGCGGCATGCGCAACCCGCTCGGACGCCAGATGGTGGTTGCCGGATATGTGCTCTTCTCGCCCTTGGGTTTGTTGCTCGCCCTGTTAGCCTCCTCGTCCCTGGAAGGGCCAGACATGCCGGGAATGGCATTCGCCCTGGAGGCTCCGCTGCTCATCGCCGTGGCGGCGACCATCGCGATGGCGGTGGGCCTGGGCCTGACCGGTGGACTGGCAGTATTCGCCCATTCTGTGGCGGCGCGCGTGCGCCGCTGAGACAAGTTCGGCCTTCTCCTCTCCTTTCTTCTCTCCTCCTCCCTCGCCCCCGCCAATCTCTGGCGGGGTCGAAATTAACCGGGCCGCCTCGGCTCTTCCCCGCGTGGCGTGAGCCTTGCTCAAGGGGTGACGCGCAGGCGGCGGAAGGCGGAAAGCCAGGCCCTTCGGCTTGGCCTGATCCACCGGCCACATGCTATACTTGATGCCCCGGATGGGTGCCGGTCGTCGCAGAAGCGCGATATGAGAGCGGCGCGTCTCTGCGTGCCCGCGCCGGGCATGGCGGACGGGGATCGACAGGGAGGTGAAGTTATGGCCGAAAGCAACCGGGAGTTCGTGACGTCCACTGTGCAGGCTGGCGTGGCGCGCCTGGTCTTGAACCGGCCGCCCGCCAACGTGATGCACATCGCGATGCTGGAGGAAATGGAAGAGGCGCTGAAAGCGCTGGCTGAGGCGGGGCCCCTCAAGGCGCTGGTCTTGCGGGCTGAGGGACGGATGTTCTCGGCCGGGGTAGATGTCGCCGATCATACTCCGGAGCGCGTCGGCACGATGATCCCGCTCTTCAACCGCGTGTGCCAGGCGTTGGCGGAGTTCCCATGCCCGACGGTGGCCCTGGTCCATGGCCACGCGCTCGGCGGCGGCTGCGAACTGGTGATCTGCTGCGATTTCGCCTTGATGGCCGAGGGCGCTCGCATCGGCCAGCCCGAAATTCGGTTGGCTGCTATGGCTCCCATCGCCGCGCTGCGTCTGCCCATGCTCGTCGGCCCGCGCCAAGCGGCACGGTTGCTGTTCACCGGCGTGCAATTGGAGGCGGTTGAGGCGGCAGAGATCGGGCTGGTGGATAGGGCCCTGCCGGCGCAGGTACTCGCCCAGGCATTGGATGACCTGCTCGGGCAACTTTGCGACATGAGCGCCGTCGCCTTGCGCCTCAACAAGCGCGCTCTATCCTTGGGCACGGCAGGATGGGACGACGGCCTGGCGCAGATGGAGCGACTCTATCTGGAGGAGCTCATGGCGACGGAGGACGCGAGCGAGGGCTTGAAGGCCTTCATGGAGAAGCGGAAGCCAGCCTGGCGCGACCGCTGAGCACGGCGCGGGCGCCGGGCAGCGGGCCTGCAGGCGATGCGATATCCGCAAGGGATGGTTAGCCCGGTGTCGGATCGATACCGGGTTTTTTCATGCGGCCGGCCGGAGTCTGTACCTCGGCGACGGGCCGGCTATATGGAGGGCGGAAGGCCCGCCGGCGGCGGCCGATCTGCTGCTCAGCCGCTCTGGCGCAGCGCGGGCTCGAAGGCCAGGATGGCCTGGCGAAGGGAATCGGGGATCGGGCAGGGTGCGAAAGTGCCGCGACGGGCGGTCACGGCGACGATGTGACCTGTGGCCACGAGGCGCTGGTCCTCCTTGGCGCGCACCATGAACTCGAAGCGCAGGCTGCGGTTGCCCAGGTGCCCGATGCGGGCGTGGATCTCCAGCACCTCAGGCCAGTAGGCGCGGGCCTTGTAGTTGCAGTGGGATTCCACAAATAGCAGGTCGGCGCCCTCTTCCAGGATGCGCCTGTAGTCGTAGCCGATGGCGGACAGGTAGCCTGTCAGGCCCACGTCGAAGTAGAACAGGTAGTGGCCGAAGTTCACGTGCCCCTGCAGGTCGGTCTCGTTGAAGCGCACCTGGATCTGGGTCTGGAAGGGGTACTCCGCGCTCATGCAGCGGCCTCGATCTCGAAGCGGCAGAGGGCCTCACCCTTCGCCAGGCAGCTCGACTCCATGGCGCGCACTTCGGCGCCGAAGAGGGCGCTCGCCAGGCCGGCGAACACGCCGCGCGTGAAGTGGCACACGCC
>JAJRUD010000032.1 GCA_024277995.1 Chloroflexota bacterium | reverse complement strand
GATCCTCGATGTATTCTCCTCCCCCTCAGTTTGCCTTTATTTACGTCCACAGTGTAGCATACTTGTTCAACAGCCCCCGCCGTCGTAGGTGCGGCTTGTAGCCGCACGATCTCCTGTCGCAGACGAGGCGGGGAACGCTCAAAACCCACAAGAGTCCTTGGAAAGGACGAGTATGAGTAACCGGCCCAATGTCTACCGGCGGCTGATCGGCTATCTGCGCCCCTATCTGGCGCGGGTCTCGATTGGCTATGCCTCCATGGTGTCGGCCACGCTGCTGAGCCTCTTCGTCCCCCAGATCATCAAGGGGGCCATCGATCGGGGGCTGGCGGCCAAGGACATGAAGGTGCTGGCCCTGGCCGCGGCCTTGATCCTGGGCGTGGCCGTGCTGCGCGGCGTGGCCTCGTTCGGACAGCGCTATTTCGGCCTCTGGCTGACCCACCGGGTGGCATTCGATCTGCGCAACGACTTCTACGACGCGGTCCAGCACCTGCCCTTTTCCTTCCACGACCAGGCCCAGACCGGTGACCTCATGAGCCGGGCCACCAGCGACATCTCCGAGGTGGAGCGCTTCGTGGGCATCGGCCTCATGGACCTGACCGCGGTCCTGCTGCTGGCCAGCGGCGTGACTGTGGCCATGTTCGCGGAAAACGTCCAACTGGCCCTGCTGGCCATGGGACCCATCATCGTTCTCCTCTTCGCCACCGTGCGCTTTGGCGGCAAGGTGCGTCCCATGTTCAAGGCTGTCCAGGAGCAGATGGGCGCGCTCTCCACGGCCATGCAGGAGAGCATGACCGGCGTCACCGTGGTCAAGGCCTTCGCCCGCGAACCCTATGAGCAGGAGAAGTTCGAGAAAGAGAACAAGGCCTGGTTCGACCGGCGCTACACCGTCATCCGCACCTGGGCCAACAACTGGCCCTTCTTCACCTTTCTCATCGGCTCCAGCGTCTTTCTGCTGCTCTGGTTTGGCGGGCCTCTGGCCATCGAGGGCGGGATCACGGTCGGCTCTCTTTTCGCCATGCTTTCCTATGTGCTGATGCTCAACGGCCCGGCCCAGCGGCTGGGCTTTCTGGCCAACCTGGCGGCCACGGCCGGGGCCAGCGCCACCCGGGTCTTCACCATTATCGACATGCCCAGCGAGATCGTGGAGACCGAGGACGCGCAGGAGATGAGCGACATCCGCGGCCAGGTGATCTTCGACAACGTCTCCTTCGCCTACCAGGGCGGGAACCGGGTGCTGGATCGGGTCTCGTTCCGGGTCGAACCGGGCCAGACCGTGGCCCTCATCGGCCCCACCGGTTCGGGCAAGTCCACGGTCATCAACCTGCTGCCCCGCTTCTACGACCCGACCGAAGGCCGGGTGCTCATCGACGGCGTGGACATCCGCGACGTGACCATCCACAGCCTGCGCCGCCAGATCGGCATGGTGCTCCAGAACCCGTTCCTCTTTAGCGCCACCATCGAGGAGAACATCGCCTATGGCCACCGGGACGCCACCCGCGAGGAGATCGTGGCCGCGGCCAAAGCCGCCAATGCCCACGATTTCATCATGCACTTCCCCGAAGGCTACGAGACCATGGTCGGCGAGCGGGGGGTGACCCTGAGCGGCGGCCAGCGACAGCGCATCGCTATCGCCCGCGCGCTCCTGCGCGACCCGAAGATCCTGATCCTGGACGATTCCACCAGCAGCGTGGACACCGAGACCGAGCACCTGATCCAGCAGGCGCTGGAGAAGCTCATGGCCGGACGCACCAGCTTCGTCATCGCCCAGCGGCTGCTCACCCTCAAAAACGCGGACCTGATCCTGGTGCTGGACCACGGGCGCATCATCCAGCGCGGGACCCATGAGACGCTGCTGGCCCAGGACGGCCTCTACCGGGAGATCTACGACCTGCAACTGCGGGATCAGGAGGAGTTCAGGAAGGCGACGCAGGTTGACGCATTTGACGCAGAGCCGCGATGACGCAAAGGGGCGCAAAGGGGCGCAAAGAACTGCAACTGCTTTTTCTCTACGCATCTTTGCGCCTCCGCGCCTCTGCGTCGAGCAGTTTCTTTTTGCAAGGAAGATCATGAGCCAGAAAACGCAATCCAAGACTGACGGCGTGCAAACCGAGCCTGACTGGCTCTACGGTCAAGCTGTCTCCATCGAGGACCAGGAACGGCGGCGGCGTGAGAACCGGGTGCAGCGCCTGCTCAATGAGGACGATGAGGATGACGTCCTGGGTCAGGCTTATGACGCCCGCCTGCTGGCGCGCCTGATCTACTATATGCGCCCCTATCGCACCCGGCTCATCGTCGCCGTCGCGCTCATGATCGTGACCGCGCTGCTAAGCATCTCCGGGCCGTGGATCATCGGCCGCGCGGTGGATGACGGCATCCGCGCCGGGAACGCCCGCTCCCTGCGCGAGTGGAGCCTGCTCTTCCTCCTCGTGGCCGTGGGCGAGTGGATCTTCAACCGCTCGCGCATCGCCATCATGGCCTATGTGGGCACCAAAATCGTGGCCGACATGCGTAGCACCCTCTTCCAGCACCTGCACCGGCTGCCCCTGAGCTTCCACGTCAACTACAGCGTGGGCCGCCTCATGAGCCGCCTGATCAGCGACGTGGGCGTGCTCCAGGATTTCGTCACCTGGTCCATCACCGGCCTGGCCCGCTCCGTTTTTATCCTGACCGGCATTGTCGCCGTTATGTTGTGGATGAACTGGCGGCTGGCCCTGGTGGCCTTCGCGGTGCTGCCGCTCATGCTCCTGCTGACCAACTACTGGCGCAAACGGGTGCGCAAGGCCTACCGGGCCACCCGCCAGCGCCTCTCCCTAATCAACGGCTACCTGAACGAGTCCATCTCCGGCATCCGCGTCACCAAGAGCTTCACCCGGGAGCGGGAGAACGCGCTCTATTTCCGGGACCTGAACTACGCCTACTTCGACGCCAACGTGGACGCGGCCCGGCTGGCGGCCATCTTCTTCCCCGGCGTGGACTTCATGGGCGCGCTGGCCACCGCGCTGGTGGTGGGCGTGGGCGGCTGGCTGGTCCTGGGCGATGCGCTGACCGCGGGCGCGCTGCTGGCCTTCATCCTCTACGTGGAGCGCTTCTTTGACCCCATCCGCGAGCTGGCCCAGCGCTACAACACCTTCCAGGCCACCATGGCCGCCAGCGAACGCATCTTCGCCCTCATCGACACCGAACCGGACCTGACCGACAAACCGGACGCGATTCCCCTGCCGCCGGTCCAGGGCTATGTGGATTTCGAGCATGTGAGCTTCGCGTACAAGGCGGGCGAGCCGGTCCTGCAAGACATCAATCTCCACGCCCGGCCCGGGGAGCGCATCGCGCTGGTGGGCGAGACGGGTGCGGGTAAGAGCACCATGATCCGCCTGCTGGCCCGCTTCTTCGATGTGACCGAGGGCTGCATCTGCATCGATGGCCACGACCTGCGCGACGTGACCATGGCCAGCCTGCGCTCCCAGCTTGGCATCGTGCTCCAGGACACCTTCCTCTTCGGCGGGACCCTGCGCGACAACATCCGCTACGGCCGGCTGGACGCCAGCGACGAGGAGGTGGTCGCGGCGGCCAAAGCCGTGGGCGCGGACGCATTCATCTCCCGGCTGCCGGACGGGTACGAGACCGAAGTGGGCGAAAACGGCGTCAACCTGAGTGTGGGCCAGGGCCAGCTCATCTCCTTCGCCCGCGCGCTCCTGGCCGACCCGCGCATCCTGATCCTGGACGAGGCCACCAGCAGTATCGACACCGCGACCGAAAAGATCATCCAGCAGGCCCTGGACCGGCTCATGGCCGGGCGCACCAGCTTCGTCATCGCCCACCGGCTGAGCACCATCGTCAACGCCGACAAGATCGTGGTCATGGATCACGGGCGCATCGTCGAGGTCGGCTCCCACGAGGAGCTGCTGGCCCGGCGGGAGCGGTATTATGGGCTGTATACCATGCAGTGGCAGGGGGATGAGCGGGTGAGGGGATGACGAGTGCGTTCCACGCCCGGTCGAATCTCCGTCTACCCGCCAACCCCGCGGGCGTGGGCCGGACGGGTTGACCGGGAGTCTCCAGGCAAACGGCGAGTCCATCCCACGCCATGGAACGCGACTGGTTGGCGGGATCGGCTGATGGCGTGGGACGCACTCGTACGGGGTCCGCCCCGCCGTAAACGGATGGGGCTATCACTGCGGCGCCCCATCAATGGGGCTGATTGGACGCAGGCTCTCCGCCCCCCAGCCCGCCTTTAGCGGGCGTCGTTTTCATAGCCCCACGGCTTCAGCCTGGGGCGGTCCCCTGCCAGCCGGGCGTTGCCTGGTCGGGCTCGGCTTGGCCCGGCTTTGCAACATGAATGTTGCGTTACAAGAGAGAATCTAGCCACCCACGCACCGTCTGCGCATGGGGCGACTTGATCTCCTCAAAAATCGCCAACGCCTCTTGCCAGAGCCGACGCGCCCGCTCGTTGTCCCCCAACCGGTGGTAGGCCATGCCCATGTTCGCCAGGTGGTTGCCTTCGCCCCGGCGGTCGCCGATCTCCCGGCTGATGGCCAGGGCCTGCTCAGTATAGCCGATGGCCTCCTCCACTCGCCCCAAGCCACGTGCAGGGTGGCCTGGGGCTGCTCGGGGAGGTCGGCCAGTTTCTCCGGAAAGAGGGTGGGCAGCAGGCGCGCTTCGGTCGACGCGCCCGGCTCCAGGGTCACGCTCTCCACGGCCTCGGCCGAATAGCCCTCGGTCCAGGCCCGCACCCGCAGCCGGCGGGGCTCCCGGCCCTTCCGGCAGGTGGATGTGGAGATCGAAGGTGAGACGGGGTTGGGCGGTCATGGGCAGGGTCCGGTCCGGGTTGGGTGTCCTTTGACGCAGAGCCCCCAGTTGAACCTGATCGGTTCAATTCCTCCTAAAAGAAACTGGGGGAGTGAGTTTCTTAGTAGGCGCAAAGATGCAGAGGAACGCAGAGTCTTTGCCGGCGGGCCAGGCCTCTGCGATTCTTTGCGTCCCCGCGCCTCTGTGGCAAACCGCAAGCGCTTCGCGTTCAAGATCGGGATGCGTGACTCAGACTTACATTTTGCCGCGCTGCTTACGCCCCACTTCCACACCGATCAGACCCAGGATGACCAACAAGGCCGCGCCCAGGCTGATCGCGCCCCGATCCAGGCCGGAGAAGCCGGTTAGGGGCAGAGTGGCGGGCGCTTCAGCCTGGGGAGCAGGCGCGGTGGGGGAAACCGTAGTGGGCGCGACAATAGCGGACGAGATCGCAGCCGTGCTCGTCACCGCGCGGGTGGTGATGAGGGACGACAGAATGGCCTCCAGGTCTGTGATGGAGACGCTGACGGCCAGCGGTGGTGCAGCCGTGGCTGTGGGGGTGTTCGTTGGCGTGGCTGTCGGTTCCGGCGTATTCGTAGGCGTGGCCGTTGGCTCCGGCGTATTCGTCGGCGTGGCCGTTAGGGTTGGCGTGTTTGTCGCCGTGGCTGTAGGTTCAGGCGTATTCGTTGGCGTGGCCGTCGGTTTGGGGGTGTTCGTAGCCGTAGGCTCAGGGGTGTCAGTTGGCGTCCGGGTCGGCGTGGCCGTCGGTTTTGGCGTATTCGTCGGCGTAGCGGTCGGCGTGGCTGTCGGTTCGGGCGTGTTCGTCGGTGTATTGGTCGGCGTGGCCGTCGGTTTGGGGGTGTTCGTAGCCGTATTGGTGGGCGTCGGTTCCGGTGTATTGGTCGGTGTATTCGTCGGCGTATTTGTGGACGTAGCCGTCGGTTCCGGCGTGTCTGTAGGCGTATTGGTTGGCGTCGCGGTGGGCTCAGGCGTGTTCGTCGACGTCGCTGTAGGTTCCGGCGTATTCGTCGGCGTATTCGTGGGCGTAGCGGTCGGGGTTGGCATGGCGGCCCGCAGCAGCCGGCGCAGCGCGGCCAGCGGCGTGGTCAACGGCGCAATGCCGCCGTCCGCAGCCACAGCCTGGACCTTCACGTCCAGGGTTTCGATATCGACCGTGCTGGTCAGAGGTGCGGATGCAGCCCACTCGCCCGTGGACGCCACCGTGGTCGTAGCCGCCACCCGCTCGTCCAGCAGCACCTGCACCTCACTCTCAGGCTCGCCCCGGCCGGAGAGGTACAGGACCTCGGCCTCTGCGTCCACCGCCACTTTTTCCACCGTCAAGGGGGCCAGCAGGGGCGCTTCCTCTCCAGGAGCCGCGGCGGTGATCCCGGCAGTCTCAGTAATCGGCTGGGTCATGGTCAGCACGCCCGTCTCGGT
>JAJRUD010000031.1 GCA_024277995.1 Chloroflexota bacterium | reverse complement strand
TGCGCAGGCGAGCGTGGAAGGTGCGGATGCTCTCGGCCTCATTAAAGACAGGGACCACCACGTCGAGCGTCTTCTCATTCAGGTCGGCGATCATCGGCCCCACTCCACTCTCGGCATCACGGTACGGCTCCGGCCATATTATGCCCCACATCGTGAGTCGCCTCATCCCCGAGCGCATAGACCTCCCAGCCATAGGTGAAGATGCGACGATCCAGGAATGACTGCGCCTGCTGGCAATAGGTGGTGCGGTGCGGCACCCACTGGCAGGCCAGGAATGGCAGCTCCACGCGCAGCAGCTTGAGTTCCACCAACTCCCGGGCCAGGGGTTCGCGCCCGTCGAGCAGCGCCCGGCGAGCAGCATCGTTCCATCGCCTCTGAGAGGGTTCATCGAAGCCCAGGCGCACGGTCATGGCTGGCTGATTCTCGATGTAGGGAAGGATGAGCAGGCCGTCCTGAACGCTCGCCAGGGAATCGGCGTCGAGCTGCTGCACGCTCAGGTCGCTTCGAGCCTGCAGCAGCTGCATGTGAAGGCGGAACTCGTAAGCGTACTCGCTTTCCGACCGGATGTTGAGCCAGAGCGAGCCGCCCTGGGGCGCCGTTTTCCGCAAGCGGGTGAGAAAGGCCTGGTTGACCCCGTCGACCGCAAGCTGGATGCGGCCGTCTGAGAGGGCATTGACCGCGCCGGCTGTCATCATCAACCCCAGGATCAGCGCCACGCCGCCGAGCGCCAGGCGCCGTCCCAAGGACAGCCTTGCGTACGGGGCAACCACCGCTTTGTAGAGCACTTCCAGGGCCAACCCGCCCGCCAGCGACGCCGCCAGTGCGAATGGCAAGAGGTAATAGCCCACCACGAAGCGCACCGGCAGCAAGACGGCCACCCAGAGCGCCAACCAGGCCGTCCCCATGAGCAGCCAGCGCACCCCCCGGAGCCGGGCCTGGCCGCGCCCCCTGACCACGGCGACGGCCAGAACAGGGCCCGCCAGCAGCAGGTAGGGCATGTCGTGCAGAACACGGGCTGCCCAGGTCATGGCCCGCTGAGCCCAGACGGCAGGGCCCGATCCCAGGTACGCACTGGCGTAGCCGCCGCCGGCAAGTGGACTGCCGCCAAAGGCCAGAGCCCGGGCAGCAAGATAGAGCCCGCCGCCCAGCAGCGCGCCCAGCGCCAGATCCCGCCAGTTCCTGCGCCGCGCCTCATCAGCGGTGGCGATGGCCACCAGATAGAACAGCACGGCCAGCGGTACGATGGCGATGCCGCTTTCCTTGGAGGCGATGGAGAGCAACACCAGGGACGCAACGCCCAGGACGCGCCAGGCGGAAGCATTTCCCCGCAGCGCCGGCGCCGCGGGAAGCGCCACCAGGAGCGCCATCAGCAGGAAGAAAACCTGCAGCGGTTCTCCTTTGGAGAGGGTGTAGAAGGACTCAACCGTCGCTGGCGCGAGGGTGAAGAGCACCCCGGTAAGCGCGCCGGCGAGCGGCCCGGCGCCCAGGCGTCGGGCCAGGATCACCAGCGCAAGCACACTCCCCAGCAATAGCGCCCCCTGGGCCAGGAACCACCACAAGGGGCCTTCGCCGAAGAGGGCTTCCAGCAAGGCCCAGAAGGCCCAGTAAAGGGGACGAAAGCGGCCCGCGGCCATGTCCCACATACCCCATTTGCCCTGCACCAGCGCGCGGGCCGTCCTCAGCGTGACGGCGTCGTCGAACATGCCAAAGGCCGGCCAGCGCAGCCTCGGGAGCAACAGGAGCGCCGCGAGCGCCACGGGGATTGACGGAGCAAGGGCCTCCACCCGTCGCGTCGCCGCGGCTCCCAGCGACCGCGAGGGAGACCTTTTCACTGCGCCACTCCATTGCGACGCCGTCTCTCCCCAAACAGGGAACCATACTCTACCTTGGGAAAGACCTGCAGCTTGCCCTCAATGGTCGCGTCCACCACACGCCGCCCGTCGGCCTCGAAGGCCTCCCGCGCCATGCGATAGGCCCGCTCCGAGCCTTCCAGGTCCGGCAATTGCCACTGAAAACCCGGGCCGAAGTAGTCCGGCGAGAAGTGGTTGGGGTCTGCCCCACTGGAGCGGACCACTTCATTCGCCCGTCCTTTCGTCTGAAAACTGTGATCGACACCGATCAAGACCACCTCTTGAAAACCCATGAAGTAGGCCAGCTGCAGGGCGACATAGGTGACGGTGAAGCCCTCAAAGATGCGGCCAGTTGCGTCCTGAGAAAAGGTCTCTCGGCCGGTGTAATCCGTATCCAGGAAGATGACCTGAGGATCGTGTCGGAGCCAGCGACGACCGCGCCAGGTGATGAACTTGGGCATGGCCAGCCGGGCGATGTCTTCGGCACATTGCTCGATGACCAGATCATTGACGGAGACGTAATACGTGGTGGCGAAACCCATCTCATCAAAGAGGAGATAAATGCGATTCAGGCCGAAGGTGACCTCGTCCCGCAACAGGCTGAGGTCGGTCCGCCTCAGGCTGGGGCCGTTGCCCAGGATAAAGCAGCGCTGCCCGCGATGGCGATCCCGGAAGGCCGCAAGCCGCGCACGGTCCCTGTGCCAGCGCGGGCTCAACCAGGACGCGACCCGGTGCCGGCCGCGGTTGTACCACCACCAGTAGATGGATGAGCCTGCGGCCCACATCGGCTCGGGAAGCGCTCGCCGGAGGCGAGATCTCAGAGAACGTGCCTGTGAGGCTGAGCGCTCGCGGGAAGGTGGATGCTCGTTCATTGATAAAGACGGAAGCCTCCGCGCTGCAGCCTGGGGGTCAGGCCCCGCAAACGTGCCCACGCCTCAGGGCACTGCTCGCAGATGATAGCACATGGAGCGAAGTCCTTCTTCATATACTTTGCTGAGGGCGTATCGGATACGATCCATTCCATATCCAGTTCCGCGTCGGGGGCCCCCAGCAGCACCCAGAGGGGATACTCGGCGCCGTTGCCGCGCAGCATGAGCCCCACGCGCCGGCAATCGGCCGCGCCGATTTCCCCGGCCAGCGCGGTGTAAGGGTCCTGCAGATAGAGTGCGCTGGCAAAGAGCAAATCCTCTCGGGAGGCATGCAGCACGCTCTCAACCGGCCCGCCGGGCCCGGCGAGCACAGGCCGGGAGGGTATGGCCAGCAGATAGGGCAAAGCACCCAGGAACAGCAGCAACGCCAGGCCGCGGGACCACGCTGCGGGCAGCAGCGCAGCCAGCGCCACCGCCAGCGCGGGCGATGCCAGGATGAAGAAGGGCAGATGCAGGCGACTGCCCGTCGGGATCCACTTGAATAGCAGGCTGAAGAGGACGAAGGTGGAAAGGACCGCCAGGAAGTAAAGATAATAGGTCGCCTCAAGCCGCGGCCGGCGCAGGGCCAGGAGCAGGAGCACAGCAAGCAGGAGCAGGGCATGCACCAGGTTGCCCGCGTGGTTCTCCTCCGCCGTGGTGCGGCGAACGCGAAAGACGCCGGAATCCGTGGTGCGAGGGTCGCTCGGGTCCAGCCCAAGCACATCGTGAAGGGCCAGCAGACTCAGGGCCAGGGCCTTGTTGGCGCGCGGGTCCGGCGTCCCCAGGTGAAGCGCTGCGTTGCGGGTGACGTTGGAGACGAGCGCGGGAAAGGTCAGGAGCTGGTTGCCATGCTGGGCGACGCGCTCCGAGCCGCCCCAGGGATCACCATAGGTGCGCAGGTTCCTCAGCCAATGGCCAGCGTTGAGGCCGAGGACCACCACGAGAGCCAGAGCACCCAGGGCAAAGGCCCCGCGCAGCGAGTAACGGCGCCAGATCCAGTAGGCGCCGACCAGGGCAAAGGGCAAAAGGTACACCATGGCCGTCGGCTTGGTGTAGACCGCCATCCCGGCCGCGCCTGCCCCAAAGAGAGCAGCCTCCAGGGGAAGGCCATCACTGCCTGATCTGGCCTCCAGCAACTCAGACACCGCGATGGCTGCCCACAGCGCGACCACGTAGTCGGTCATGGTGCTGGAGGCCTGGATAATGCCCATGGGAATTGTGGCGGCCACCACGGCGGCGAACCACTGCGTCCTGCTACCGCCCCCCAATTGAGCCGCCAGGCGAGCCACAGCCAGCACGGAGCCGACCATGGCAAGCCAGGAGACGAAGTTGACCAGGCGGTCCCCGCCCCCCGCAAGATAGAGGTGCAGGCTGAGCACCTCAGCGCCGGGGGGCATGCTGTTCTGCACCTCGATGCCGGTGGCGTAGTGCGCCAGGCTTCCATTCTGAGCCCAGTGCGCCACACGGCTCATGTGGTAATTGAGCGAGTCCCAGGTCTGAGGCGGCACCTGCCAGGCGAGCCATGCCGTAGCCGCCAGGATGGCCATGATCAACCAGGGCGCCGGCCCGGCATCGCGCGCAAGGGTGAGCTTCAACCGGGGCCGCGCCCGCCGCGCCCGCCAGAGCAGGGCCAGCCCCAGCAACCCCACCACACCCGCCCAGCCGACGCGCAGCGTGAGCCCCTCCAGCCGTCGCAGCCCGCCCAGTGCCTCCGCGGCCAGGGATGCCGCCATGGCCCAGAGGACCAGGCCGCGCAAAGCAGCCTTGCGCCAGCCCCATTCCGGCTTCCACCAAGCCAGAAGGAGGACCCCCAACCCGAGCGCCAGCAGGGGGCTAAGGCCCCACCAGGAGAAGCCCTCGGCCATGCTGATGCGTTACTCTGTGCTCAGCCGCGCCGTGGCGCCGCCGTCTACGATAAGCGATTGGCCGGTCATGAAGGACGAGCGGGGCCCGTCGGCCAGGAAAAGGATGCTCTGCGCGATTTCCTCGGGCTTCCCGATGCGCCCCATGACCGTGCGCTCCGCAAGCTCGGCCATGCGGACCTCCAGGGAATCTCCCTCCACGTGGCTGCGATGCAGTCCAGCGCGCAGCATATGGGTGTCCACGGCGCCAGGCAACACGGCGTTCACGCGGACGCCTTCAGCGGCGAACTCCAGGGCCATGGCGCGCGTCAGCGCCAATAGTGCTCCCTTGCTGGCAGCGTATGCAGCGATGTCTTTGGAGGTAGCCACCGCGTGCACGGAACTCACGTTGACCACCGCCCCACGGGCGGCGCACAACAACGGGTAGGCGCCGCGCACCATGAGGAAGACGGAGCGCACATTGGAGGCCATCACTGCGTCCCACTCCTCCACGCTCATCGCCACCAGCGGCTTGCAGATCTGGATGGCGGCGTTATTGACCAGCGCCTCCAGGCGCGGGGTCTGGGCCGAGAGCTGGCTGAAAAAGCTCTCCACAGCGCGCGGGTCGGAGACATCCACCTGGTGGAACTGCGTCCGCTCGGGAAGATCCTCGAGGGGCTGTCGGTCAAGCGCGATCACATGCCATCCCTGCTCGACAAAGGCAGCCACAGTGGCCTGCCCGATACCACCCGCGGCCCCAGTGATCAGTGCCGTTCGATGCATGTTCTTCGCCTCTCCTGGAAACTCGTCTTCCGGATGACGCGCGCAGCAGCTTTCAGGGCCGGGCCGGAGCTTCGCCGGCCAATGCCCCCTCACCCTCCATACCCAGGCCCTCGAAAAGGTTGCGGATCGTATTGCGGTGCCCCCGTTCCCAGGCCTGGGGGCTGCTGTTTGCATTGTGCGGGGCCAACAACACCTGATCCATGGAGCGCAGCGGACTGGGCGCGGGCAGCGGTTCTTCTTCAAAAACGTCCAGCGCCGCGCCCGCGATCCATCCCTCCTGCAAGGCCCGAATCAGGGCCTGCTCCTCCACGACGGGTCCCCGGGCCGTGTTGATCAGCACCGCCGTGGGGCGCATACCCCGCAGGCGAGCTTCGTCCATTAGATGATAGGAGGTGGGGTTCAGGTCGCAGTTCAGGCTTACGAAATCGGCTTCACGCAGCAGGTCAGGCAGCGGCACCATCTGCACCCCGACCGCATTCACGAATTCCGCCGGGGGCTCGACGATGTCGTTGCCCAGCAGACGCATGCCGAAGGCCCCGGCCCTGCGCAGCACGGCGCGGCCGATGTCGCCGACGCCCACGACGCCCAGCGTGCACTCGTGCAGCGCTCGCCCGGGGATTTTCTCCCAGCGGCCGGCCTTCATGCCGCGGTCCATCCATGGCGTGCGGCGGGCGAAGGCCAGGATGTAAGCAAGCACGCTATCGGCGACCGCTTCCGTGAAAGCGCCTGGCGTATTGCAGACGCGGATCCCCAACCGGCGGGCTGCCTCCTGGTCAATGGAATCGATACCCGTGCCCCACTTGGAGATGACCTTCAATCGCGGTGCCCAGGCTTCGAGCACTTCGGTGGTGAAACGGTCGTCGCCGCAGATCACACCGTCAAACTCGCCGGCGTAAGCCAACAACTGCTCCTCGGAGAGCCGTTCCTCCACCTGCGCGGCGACCACCTCCAGCTGGGCCCGTTCAAAAAGCCCTCGAAAGCGGTCGAGGACCGGCAGCATGTAGGGAGCCGAGACCAACACCCGCAGACCCATGGCCTATGCCCCCTCTCCGCCGCGCAGCTGCATCAGGCACTGGGCGAGGTTGAAATCCGTCTCCTCG
The DNA here is from genome assembly GCA_024277995.1 of Chloroflexota bacterium. Taxonomy (GTDB): domain Bacteria; phylum Chloroflexota; class Anaerolineae; order Anaerolineales; family E44-bin32; genus JAJRUD01. The sequence goes on along the minus strand of JAJRUD010000031.1, from coordinate 4,270 downwards.
TCGATGTCGATGGCCTCCTCGGCCGCCATCTCGAACAGGAGCGGCCTCTCTCCGAGGCGATTGCCGCGAGCCAGGAACCCCTCCCGCTCGAAGATGTAGAGGCATGAGTTTTCCTCGTACAAGGGCGGGAGATCTTGTGTCCGGATGAGGACCTGTGGGTCGTGGTTCAGGGGATGACCCTGCATGTCCCACAAGCGGGTCTGCAACCGGGTCACGGAGAAGAGCGAGTCATACTCCGGGTAAACATCGAAGAAGCGGGCGATGGCCTGCCGGATCGTTTCCGGTCGAAGCAGGGGGTTGGTGGCATGGGTCTGCAGGTAGAAGGGAGCCTGCTCCCGTTCCAGATCGTAGCGCAGCACGTCGTTCATGGGCACGGTATCGCCGCGCAGATGCTCCGGGCGGTCGAGAATGCGCACCTCGGGAAAGGTCTGCGAGACCCCCTGGCGGATGATGGGGCTGTCCGTGTCCACGACGATGCGCTGGATTTCGGGCACAGCCTGCAGCGTCTCCAGGATGTGATGAAAGAGGGGCTTCCCCGCGAGTTGGCGGTAGTTCTTGCCTGGAACCCGCTCCGAGTGATGCCGCATCGGCACCAGGGCAATGACCTCACGGCGATCGACTTGCTGACTCATCCCTCGCTCTCCGCCATTTGAATTCAATGATCTTCGCAGCTACTTCCAGTCAAGCACCAGGTGCAGCGACGGAGGGATTCCCCGGACGGGTGCAGGCCCTATCCAGCTCCGAAGTGTGGATGAGAATGCACGTTGCATCCAGTTCACCAGAAAGGCCGCATCGATCAAGGGCTTGTCCCCGATGCAAACCATCCAGGCACCCACCAGACCATGGTCGCGGCTGAATGGCAGGCTGGAGGATAGTGCTCTGCCGCCATGATCCCTCCCGAGGGTGTTGGGCGCATGCATCATCCATTGGTGGCGAGCCCTTCGCCGCCCTGCTGGCAGGGCAAAGGATCGTGTCTCACCTAGATCCTATGCGGTGTGCCCGCCATGCGATGCAGGGTGGAGACATCAGGAACACGATCATGGCTAGCGGTTCAACCGGCGATGGACCGGCCCCTCGAGGCCAGATTTGAAGAGATGTCGGCCCGCACCTGACATGGGAGGAGCGAAGCCGCGGAACGTCCCAGGCTGCGAAAGACGATCACATGCCAATGGTGTGCCGTCCACCTATGGGCCCCACAAGACCCACTCCATCTCGAATCCTCCCCCGGCGCTACGGCGGCATTATACCAGCAGCCCACTCTCGGCCTCATCTGCGCCCTCAAGCTTTGCGCCGCCTGTCTGGCGCCGCCAGCGGGCGATGCCCGATGTTCAAGAGACCTCCGCACCCGGCGGTGCCTCGCCTTCGGCCGCTGCAGCGGGCTTGGTGACGCGGACCCCGACCGGCATGTACTTCGGATCCCAGATCCCCCAGGGCATACCGTTGTCGCCCGATTGGAAATAATGGGCAGGGAGGTTATCCCGCAACACCTCGCTGGCCGTGAGACGGGCGAAGTATTCTGCATAGGAGCCATAGTTGCTCGCCACGTCGTGAGGGAGGCCGAAGCACCGGCGCAGCGATTCCTCACTGTAGCACCAGCCGCGCGAGGGTTCATGGTACCAGTCTGCGCCCTCCGCTGCCGCCAGGGTCGCCAGCAGCACACCACCCGGCTTGAGCACACGCAGCAATTCGGGGACGATCTGCGCCAGGACATCGGGCGGGTTGTGCTCCAGCGCGGAGAGCGAGACCACCGCGTCTACGCTTTCGCTCTCCACATCACGCAAGTCGGCCAGATCGGCCCGGTACAGCCAGATTCGTCCTTCGGCCTTGGGCGTCAGCAACACGAGCCCGGCGCTCCCCAGCGAGCGCACGATCGCCGCCACACGCTTACCCGGCCCGCGCGAAGCATCACCCCACCGATTGGCGACCTGGGCTGCAAGGGGCTTGAGGTCGGTCGCCCTCAGCCCGGACACCCGATATCGCAGGCGGAAGCGTCCGGGTAAGTCCGACCGGTCCTGGCGGTCAACGCTGATGACCCGCGCCCCTCGCTCCGCCAGCCACCACTGCAACACCCCCAGTCCGGCGCCCGCATCCAGGATCGTGAGCCCAGGGACGGGGCCCAGATTGCGCGTGATCCAGATCAGGTCGAGCAGATAGTGCCAGCCCAGGCCAATTCCGAGCCGCCCCGCCAGTGCCTGGAACGCTCGCCAACCGGCTGGCTCTTCCTCGAGCCAACGGACGTCAAACAACTCGATGGCGGACCCATCAGCTCTGCCTGGCAACGCAACCCTCATTTGATGCCACCTCGATAGAGATCGCCCGCTGCCCCACTGATGCAGGCTGTGTCGGATTGCATCAGTATCGCATCGGGCAAGAATCCCGGCAACTTCCCTGCCGCCAGTGCCCCAGGGATCTCCCTTGGGTCTACCCGCCTCTCAGGCGATCGAGCAATTCCATGCGCGGACATCCGCATGCCAATTATCCCAAAGACTCACTCCTCTGGCCATAACCCTGACCCCCGCCGCGGCATCTTCGCTCCGGCGTTCTACTCGCACCAGAAGGTCCGTGGCCCCGCCACCGGCCCGACCAACACGCTCTCAAAGGCGACTCGCAGGGACGCCGGCGGCTCGATTCGGGAAGCGGCCTTCGCCCAAGAGCGCTCGCGAATCAAGCACCGCCGGCAAATGGCTGCCATCAGGCCGCTGAGAGCGATCACCTTGCGGTCCTCCCCGATCACCTGCTCCGCGGCCTATGGCAGCATGGTCATGCTATTCAGAATGTGAGACTCAAAGGTGAGAAAGGGGACAGACAGGAACAGATGAGCGGCCGCGGACGAGCGCCCCTGTCCACGGCAACTCATATTCGTCGCGACCTATCGCCGCGCCGCCATGCGCCGGGTACGGCAGAGTTCAGTCAACGCGCTGCACAAGGGCCTTCTGCGGGAAGGCCAGCGGCCACAAGACGCCCCACCAGATCAAGGCCGCTGTGAAGAGCGGCCAGTAGCGGGTCACGGACTCCCAGATCAATCCCCCCACACCAAAGGGCAGCGGGATGGTAGGTGAGAGCATCAACAAGAAGACGAGAAAGCGCCCGCGCACGGCCGGCATCCACTCCACCAGGGCCAGATACGCTGGGAGCAAGACCAGCACGTATGTATAGTCTTTGAAGCGCGGCAGCACCAGCGCGAGCGTCAGGCAGAGGAGCGCCGCCATCTGCCGCCGGCTCACTCGCTGCCCCCGCAAGGCTATGAGGGCGATGCCCAGGATGAGCGCGGCTACCAGCAGGAAGACCGCCTCCGGCAACCAGGCGGGCAGAGCGCTCCACCTCCCCGCAGCCCAGTCCCCCAGATCGCGCAGAAAGGCCAGCAGCGAGGGATTCCTGGGCCCGCGGCTATCCAACTGCGGGAGCTGTCGCAGGAAGGTAGCCCCCAACTCCGGGTAGAGGAGGAAACCGGGGGCCTGGAGACCGATCCCGAGGGCAAAGGAAACCCCAGCGGCGCGCCTAGCCCGGCGCCCGCCTCTCAGCACAGGCAGGAGCAGCAGCGCCAACGGCCAGAGCTTGAAGAGGCTGGCCAGGGCCAGCGCCACAGCAAAGAGGCGCCAGCGCTGCCGCAGAAAGGCCCACAACGCCAACCAGATTCCAAGCTGCTCGAAGAGGTTCACGTTCCCCGATACGAGATCCACATACAGCGCACCACCAAAGCCGAAGATGGTGAAGGCCAGAAAGAGCGGCTCCAGCCCGAGCGGCAGAAACCCCCGACCCCACAGCAGATAGAGCCCGATGAGCGCGGCGACCTTTGCGATGAAGAAGAGCCTGGAAGCCAGGGGAAAGGGGAGGCGGGAAAGCACGTCGAAGAGCAGCAGCGCGCTGGGCGGATACGCGTAATAGAAGCCGATCTCTTCCCCGGCCACCCGGGAAAGCGAACGCAGGTAATAGGGGTTGAGGCCGGACTGGAACGCACGGCCCGCGTAGTAATAGGTCTTGAAATCCCACTGGAATTGATCCAGAGAGGCGTAGAGCCTGGCCAGCAGCAGCAGGCCCAGGGCAATGACCAGCCCCTGCAGGATCCGGGTCCTTGGCGAGGCCGTCACCATCGGCTCCTCGGCTGCGGTTTTCCGTTGGCAATCATGAACTCACCAGTGCGGGCTGTCAGGCCACTGCTCGCGATCCGCCACGTACAGCATGCCGTCCCCTTGCGAGGAGAGCACCTCGAGGCCTTCGACGAGCCGGGGGACCTGGGGTGCATAGGGTTGCTCCCAAATGGTATCGAAGA
>JAJRUD010000030.1 GCA_024277995.1 Chloroflexota bacterium | reverse complement strand
CCGTGTGTTGCGCGGCGGGTCGTTCGACGACCTTCAGGGCCGCGCCCGCTGTGCGGTCCGCCTCAGGCGCTTCCCGTTCATCCCTTGGGACGTCATCGGTTTTCGGGTGGTGGTCTCCCCCATCTCTCCCCCCTCTGCCCTCTGAATCTCTGCACTCTGGCACTCTGGGATCGTCAGGAGAGACACGTTTCTTGTGGGGGGGGAGCAAAACCCGCCGAAGGCGGGTCGCCGGTGGCGGATTTTGAGCTTTTGGCCTTCCCGAAAGCTCCTCTGAGCTTTGGGGAAGGTGAGGATGGGCGAAGTGTACGCCAAGATCTACGATTGGGAAAACCTGCGGCTGGCTCACCACAAAGCGTCTCGTGGCAAGCGCGGCAAGCGCGCGGCGGCAGTCTTTGAATACAACCTGGCTGATCGCTTGTTGGAGCTGGAGCAGGAATTGTCTACCAGGACCTACCAGCCCGGTGCCTATCACTCCTTCTACATCCACGAGCCCAAGCGCCGGCTCATCAGTGCTGCGCCGTTTCGCGACCGGGTGGTGCACCACGCGCTGTGCAACGTCACCGAGCCGATCTTCGAGCGGAGCTTCATCCACGACTCATACGCCAACCGCGTGGGCAAGGGTACCCATCGCGCCCTGGACCGGGCGCAGGCTTTCGCCCGCCGTTTCCGCTACGTGCTCCAGTGCGACGTGGAGCAATTCTTTCCGGCGATTGATCACCAGGTCTTGCGGGCGACGCTGGCCCGCAAGGTCCCCGACCCGGACGTGCTGTTCAAAGAGCGGAGGGCTATCCATGTCAGAACCAACCGATAGAGCTTTGCGGGCACAACTGGCCTTGCTGCGTCGCCTGTATGAGCAGGGGCGGCTTTCCGACGAGGACTATCAGGCTGAACTCGCCGGCCTGGTCGTGGATCCGGCCACGGTGTTCGACCAGCGCCAGCAGCGCGTCGAGCGGCAGATCAACGTCGCCGGGGATGTGTACGCCGTCCCGCCGGGGCCGCCAACACTGGACGCGGACACGGCGTTGGCCCGCTACCTGCGCCACATCATCGAGGCCAACCGCCGATTGCAGCTCCAGGGCATCCGCTCGGCCGGCCGGCTGGTGAGCATTGACCTGGAGGAGGTGTACGTTACCCTGACCGCCACCGAGCGGCGGACGGTGGACGCCGAGGAAGCCTGGGTGGACGACGTGGCCAGGCTGGCTCCCGGCGAGGCGGAGCGCATGGCCCGGCTGAGTGCGGATCGGCGGCGAGAGACGGTGACCCAGGTCAAGGTCAAGGTGCAGGAGGCGCTGGCCGCCCACCCGCGCCTGGTGGTGCTGGGCGACCCCGGTTGCGGCAAGACCACGCTGCTGCGCTACCTGGCCCTCACCTACGCCCGTGATCTGGCCGGCGAGACAGGGCTGGTGGTCCAACGCCTGGAACTATCGGAGCAGCGGCTGCCCATCTTGCTCCCCCTGCGCAGCTTTGCCCGCTACCTGGAAGCGCATCACCCCGACCCCAGCACCGACGGCCCCAAACTGCTGCTGGACTACCTGCGCACCTACTTTGCCCACCAGGACATCGCCCTGCCGGAGCGGTTCTTCGCCGACCGGTTGGGGCGCGGTGAGTGTGCCGTGCTGCTCGATGGCGTGGACGAGGTGGCCGACCTCGCCCTGCGGCGTCGGGTGGCGCGCATCATCGAGCGGTTCACCATCGCCTATCCCGACAACCGCTACGTGGTCACCAGTCGGGTGGTGGGCTACACCGGCAGCGCCCGCCTGGGCGAGGAGTACGCCGTGACCACCGTGCGCGACTTCACCCAGGCCGACATTGAGCGTTTCGTCCGCTACTGGAACCGGGCCGTGGAAGTGGCCCTGGCCGGCGGCGAGACGCCCTACGCACGGCAGCAGGCCCGTCGCCAGACCGAGGCGCTGCTGGAGGCCATCCGCAACAACGAGCGGGTGCGGGAGCTGGCCGTCAACCCGCTGCTGCTGACAGTCATCGCCCTGGTGCAGCGTTATCGCGCCCAGTTGCCGGAGCGGCGCACCGAACTGTACGAAGAGGCCATAGAAGTGCTGCTGGGCAAGTGGGACGAGGCCAAGGGGCTGGACACGCGGGCGGTGATGGCCGGACGCGAGCTGGACGCTGGCGATCGGCGCAGCCTGCTGGAGCCGGTGGCCCTGTGGATGATGGAACGACGGGCCCGCGAGATCGAGGTCGCCGAGCTGCGCCGGCAACTGGGGGCGCAATTCCTGGAGATGACCGGCGATGGGCGGCAGGCGAGCAAGGCGGTGGATGAATTCCTGCGGCTCATCAACGAGCGCAGCGGGTTGCTGGCCGAGCGGGGGCAGGGCGTCTACGCCTTCAGCCACCTGACCTTCCAGGAGCACCTGGCGGCCCGCGCCGTGTCCGACCGGCCCGACTACGTCCCCTACACCCTGGCCCGCCTGGGCGACACCTGGTGGCGAGAGGTCATCCTGCTGGAGGCCGGCTACCTGAGCACCCAGGGCAAGCGGCGGGTCACGGCGCTGATCCAGGCCATCATGAGCCACAAGGCCGAGCCGGAGCCGTACCACAACCTG
>JAJRUD010000029.1 GCA_024277995.1 Chloroflexota bacterium | reverse complement strand
GAGCGCGTCACCAGGTACCAGCCGTCCACCATCACGAAGAGCAGCAGTTTGAAGGGCAGCGAGATCAATGAGGGAGGCAGCATCATCATCCCCATGGACAGCAGCACGCTGGAGATCACCATGTCGATGATCAGAAAAGGCACGTAGAGCACGAAACCCATCATGAAGGCCGTGCGCAACTCGCTGATGACGAAGGCCGGCATGAGGACGATGGTGGGGATGTCCTCCAGGCTCTCGGGCCTGGGTTCATCGGCGATGGCCAAAAAGAGTTCAACGTCCTTCTCGCGCACCTGCTTGAACATGAATTCGCGCACCGGCTCTGCGGCGCGCTGGAAAGCCGTGCGCTGGTCGATCTCGCGGTTCAGATAGGGCTGCATGGCTTGCTGGTCCACCTGGGTGTACACCGGGGCCATGACGAAGAAGGTGAGCAGCAGCGCCAACCCGATCACCACCTGCGAGGGCGGCGAGGAGGGGGTGCCGATGGCACTGCGCAGCAGGGAGAGCACAATAACGATGCGTGTGAAGGAGGTGGCCAGGATCAATATCGTCGGGGCCAGCGAGAGCACTGTGAGCAGCACCAGCAGCTGCACGCCCGTGCTCACCTGCTGCGGGTCGCCCGCTGGCTCGACGGAAAGGGTCACGCCGGGCGCAGCAAACTCGGGCGAGCCGGCGCAGGCCGTCAACGCCAGTCCCAAGAGTGCCAGCAGCGCGAAGTGCGTGGGGCGCAGGCGCCTCATGCCCGAGGCTCCTCCAGACCTTTCCTGCCCTCCGCGTGTCCGTTGCCCGGCATCGCGCCTGCCGCGGCCGATTTCAGCCATTCCGGCAGCTGTGCGCTGAGCAATCGAGCGAATGCGTGGTCGGCTGGCGGCGCGGCGGTGGCTTCCACCTCGGGGAGGGGATCGAGCTCTGCCAACAGGGAGAGGCCCTGATCGGTGGCGCCGATGAGCAGCAGGCGCTCACCCGCCTGCACCAGGTGCAGCGCCTGGCGTTGCGTGAGGCGCGTGCTTTCGACGAGGGTGACCCGCCGCCGGACCCGCAGCGGTGAGACCGAGCGCCAGCGCCGCAGCAGGTAGGCTGCCATGTAGATGAGCGCCACGATGGCCAGCAGCTTGAAAGCGACGCTCAATACCAGACCGGCCGTAGAGATCGGCGAGATATCTGGCGCGGCCCCCTGTTGGCCGGTGGGCGCGGCGAGCGCGAGTCCAAGCAGGAGGAGCCCGAAGGCCAGCAGAGGCCCCAGGGCCAAGGCCCAGGCCGGGATGTGCAAGGTTCGTTTCAGTGATCGGCGCAGGACTTCCAGGCGAGCGTGCATGCGCTGTACTCCTTTGTTGCCTGTGGGGGGCTCACTGCACCACGAACTCTGTGAAGTACACATAGATCACGTGGTATTCCGGCAGTCGCTCGCTGATCGTATCCAGGATCTCCTGTCGCAGGTTCTCTTTTCCCTCGATGGTGTAGATCTCTTCGAAGGTCTTGCTGGAGAGCAGGGTGGTGAGGGCGTCGTTGATCACGGGCAGGCGGGCGTTCAGTTCGTCGTTGAAAAGGGTGGACGGATCGACGGGCCCGTCACCTTCACCTTCTCCCTTGGGAGCCTCGGCAGCGTCGGCCTGCAACGAGGCGGGAGGCGCAAACTCGAGCACGATGGTTGTTTTCAGATAGCGACGTCCGCCTGGATCGGCCAGGTTGACGATCTTGGTGCCGGTGCTGAACATGAATCCGTCGCCGGGTTCGGGGATCGCCGGCGTCGCCTCGGCCAGGGGGGCGGGGGCGAATTCGCCTCCGCCTCCCCCGCCGGCGTAATCGACCAGGGTGGCTGCTTCCGCTGCGGCCCCCGGAGGCGTGCTGTAGGCCAGGTAGAAGGGTTTTGGCAGGTCGTCGGGGGCGAACATGATATAGGCCATGGTGCTGTTGATCAGCATCGTGCTGAAGGCAGCCAGCGCCAGCAGCCCTTTGCCGACGACTTTCAATAAGGGGAGGATGCGTTTCATTGCGGCTCACCTCCTGCCAGGCCTGGCGGGGCATCCGGAGGCAGGGCATCATCCGCGCTGAAGAGTTGCAGATCGATGACCTCGGTCTCGATGGGGTAGACAATGATGATGTCGGCCCGGCTGTTCAGCGCTCGGTGTTCGGGGGTGTCGTTGGGAAAGACGGGGTGCTGAGCGCCTTTACCGCTGGCCGTGAGCCGTTCGGGCTCCACCCCGGCAGCGATCAGATAGTTGACGATGGTCACGGCGCGCGCCACGGAAAGCTGCCAGTTGTCCTGATAACGCTCATCCTGGGGCGGCTGGTCGTCGGTATGGCCGACAACGCGGATCTCGTTGGGCAGGGGGCGCAGCATCTCGGCCACGTCCTCGAGCACGGGCAGGGCCTCGGCGCGCAGCTCGGCGGTGCCTGGCAGGAAGAGCAGTTTCTCGCTGAGAGAGATGAGCAACCCCTCGATGTTGTTCTGGACGGCCACCTCACTGGAGATGTTGTAGGAGGTGAGCAATTCGGTGACGCGGGTCGCCACGTCCAGCGTGTCTGGCGGGCGCTGAGGGATGTCAGCGACGGTGATCGGAGCTGGGGCGGTGTCGCCGCCACCGGCGCCTCCCGTGCTGATGCCCGGATCGACGACGAGCGCCGTGCCACCGGAGAAAGCGGCGCGCAGGCTCTCAGCCAGTTGCTTATAGCGGCGGACGTCCATCTGGCCCATTGAATAGAGCACCACGAAGAGCACCATGAGCAGGGTGATGAAGTCAGCGTAGCTGACCAGCCAGCGTTCCGACCCGCCGCCGCCGTGGCTCATGCCTCTGCTCCTGCCTTCTGCGCCTTGGCCCGGCTGTCTTCGGAGGGTCTGGCCTTGGGCGGCAGGAAGGCGCTCAGTTTCTCGCGCACGATGCGCGGGTTCTCGCCGGCCTGCAGGGCCAGGATGCCCTCCAGCAACATGCGGCGATAGGCCGCTTCCTCTTCACTCTTGTTCTTCAGCTTGCCGCCCAGCGGGAGCCAGATCAGGTTGGCCGACATGATGCCCCACAGCGTGGCCAGGAAGGCGCCCGCAATGGCGTGCCCCAGCTTGCTCGGATTGTCGAGCTGCTGCAGCACGGTGATCAGGCCCATCACGGTGCCGATGATGCCCATGGTGGGGGCGAAGCCGCCGGTGCTGTTGAGGAACTCGACCCCCTTGCCGTGTCGTTCCTTCATATGCGTGATCTCGGTTTCCATGATGGCGCGCACTTGCGCGGGGTCCACACCATCCACCACCAGCATCACACCCTTGCGCAGGAAGTCGTCTTCCAGGTTCTTGCTTTCCTGTTCGAGAGCCAGCAGCCCCTCACGGCGGGCCTTGTCCGCCATCTGGGTGAGAACCTCGATGGCGGCGACGGGGTCGGCCTTATGGCCCATGAGGGCAGCCATGACGAGCTTGGGCAGCGATGTGGTGACCTTGAGCGGGAAGGAGGCCATGGTGGCGGCCAGCGCGCCGCCCACCGTGAGCACGATGGCTGAGGGGTTGGCGAAAAGCTCGGCCGGTGAGCCGCCGTCCATGATCATCACCACGATGACGATCACAAAGCCGAGGAGCAAGCCGATGATGGTGGCAAGATCCATGAGCTAGCCTCCGGTGGCAACCCGGTCGGCATAGGCCCGCCGCCGGTACTCCACGATGGCCTCCACCACGGCTTCGGGAGCGTCGCTCACTACGACCTTAACGCCGGTGGTGAGCGTGATCACCGTGTCCGCCGTGCGTTCGACGAACTGGATCAACTCGGCGTTTACATAGAAGGTCTTCCCATTCAGCCGCGTCACACGTATCAAATGCGTAGCCCTCCCAGACTCCCATGCGCCACGCGCCGAGTCCCGCCTCACTCTAGCACGCTGGTCAGGGCGCGTCCGTAAAGCGGAGATGAAAGCCGAATAAAGGTAACCTTAAGGTGGGGGAAGGTCGGGCGGGACGGACCGCCGGGGGTCCGCATGGGATCGGCGAAGCGTCAGAAGGCGGTGATGTCCAGGAAGCCTTCCGCTTCAGCCACCAGGGGCTCCAGCCGGTCGAGCATTTCGTAGAAGGAAGCTTCCGTCCATCCCAGGCGCTCCAGGGCGATAGGGTCCAGGGAGTACTGCATGCCCTCACGCCCCATGCCGATGCCCAGCATGGTGGCGGCGTAATCGGCGACGTGGACGGCTGCGGCGTGGATGGCCCCCTCGCCGGCCTGAGCCGGGCGGTGGTGAAAGGCGATGGCTTCGAGCAGCGGGGTGGGCAGGTTCCAGCGGCGCGCCATCTCCGCGCCCAGGCTGGCGTGGTCGATACCGAAATGGGCTGCCTCGAGGTCGGGCAGCGGTCGATTGCACCACTGCGGATCGTCCAGATCGACATCGCGCAGCAAGACCTCGAAGGCCAGCTTGCCGATGTCGCAGAGCAGGCCGGCATGATAGGCCTCCTCCGATACCTGCATCCCGAACCTGGAGGCAGCCAGGCGTGCGCCTCCTGCGACGGCGACGGAGTGCTTCCACAGTTCCCCCGGGTCCAGGCCGTATCCGGGGACGGGGCGGGCCATGAAGGCCGCCAGCGAGCCAGCCATGATCAGGTTTTCGATGGTCTGCTGACCCAGGTAGACCACCGCCTGGCGCACGGTGGCCACGGGGTGCACGAGTCCGTAGTAGGCCGAATTCGCCCACCGCAAGACCAGGCCAGCCAGCGCCTGGTCCAGCGAGAGCACGTCGGCCAGGTCGGCCATATTAGAGCTGGGGTCGCGGATGAGTTGCAGGGCGCGCTGGGCCACCTGCGGCAGAGGCGGCAATTCGCCGACCCGGCGCATCAGGTCATCGACGTCCACGCGCTTGGGGGTTACCTGGGAGGTTGTCATGAGCCCGTATGACCTGCGAGTATGGGGCGGGCGATAGGCACGCTGCGCCCCTCCTGGCTGCCAGTGCCGGTGACAGGTCTCGCCCCCGGCGACTTCCTCGCTGGGCTCATCCTAGCATGATGGGCAGAGCCAATCCGTAAAGCACGGGTAAAAGCTGCGGGAAGAAGGCATGAAGGACGCACACCTCAGCCGGGATCGGCGGGCGGTTCGTGCAGCAGGTCCTCCACCAGGTAGAGCAACTGCAGCGGGCTGAAGGGCTTGGTCAGGTAGGCCACAGCGCCCGCTCCCAAGCCGAGGTTCTGATCGTGTTCCTTGTCCTTGGCGCTGAGCATCACCACTGGAATGGGGGCGGTGGTGGGATCGCGCTTCAGCGCGCGGCAGACCTCCAGGCCGGTGAGGCCGGGCATGGCGACGTCCAGCAGGATCAAATCCGGCCGTTCAGCGCGCGCCGCCGCCAGCGCCTGGGAGCCGTCGTTGGCCTCGATCAGGGTGACGGAGCTGTCGGACAGCGTCACCCTGACCAGCAGCCGCAGCGAAGGGTCGTCATCGGCGATCAGGATCTTGTGTGTCATGGCAAATATCCTCATGCAGCGCGCCGGCCAGGTGGGACGGGAAGCGGGCCTCGCGCAGGGCCTGTTCGACCACCGCCCGCAGGCGCACGGCGGTGTAATGCCCTTTGGGCAACACGTGAGCGCCGTAGCGCTCCAGGAGCTGTTGATCCTCCTCGTTGAGGTGCTTGGCGGTGAGGACCAGCACCGGCAGATCGCGGCGGGCGCCGTCGTCGCGCAGGGCCCGCAGCACGTCGAAACCGCTCATCTCAGGCATCATCAGGTCGAGGATCACGAGATCGGGCTCCAGGTCGGACAACGAGTCCAGCGCCGCCTCTCCGCTCTGAACGCAATGCACCTCATAGCCGCTGCGGGTGAGCGTGGTCTGCATCAACTCCAGGATCATCACGTCATCGTCCACCACCAGCACCCGCCGTTTGGCAGTTTGCTCCAGCAGGGCGATGAGGCGGTTGGAGTCGAAGGGTTTGACCAGATACTCATTGGCTCCCAGGGAGAGGGCCGTCTCGCGCTCATCCAGGACGCTGGTCACCAGGATCGGGAGTTCTTCGGTGCGGTATCGCTCGCGTATGGCGCGCAACAGGCCCCAGCCCTGATCGGGGTCCGGCGGCGCCACGTCGAGCACGACGCCGATGGGCTTTTGCCGCCGCAGCGTCTGCAGGATCACCTCCGGCTGGCCGCTGGAGAAGACGTGATAGCCGCCGCATTTCAGGTGCTCGCAGAGCAGGGCCTGTTGCCCGTGGTCGGATTCGTATACCAGCACATAGGGATCGTCAGGAGCGGAGGCTTTCAGGCTGGAGGTGGTGGGCGCGGCCACAGGCAGGGTGAAGCCGAAAGTGCTCCCCTGGCCGGGGCCCGGGCTCTCGGCCCAGATGCGGCCGCCGTGGGCGCTGATGATCTGGCGCACAATGGCCAGCCCCAGGCCGGTGCCGCGGATCTTGCGCCGGTCGGAGGTGTCCACCCGGTAGAATTTCTGGAAGAGATGCGGCATGGCCTCGGCGGGAAGCCCCAGGCCATCGTCGCTGATGGTGATCACGACTTCGCTTTGCGCCAGCTGGGCCCGCACTCTCACTTCCCCGCCGTCCGGCGAGTACTTGATGGCGTTGGAGATCAGGTTGTGCAATGCCTGGGCCAGCCGCTCCGGGTCGGCGCGCACCGGCGGCAGTGTCTCGGGCACCTCCAGGCGCAGCACGTGAGGCTTCTGGTTCAGGGCGAAGCTGGCGGCAACGCTGCGCGTCAGCTTGCTCAGGTTCACGCGCTGCAGAGCCATCATCTCGCTCCCGCTTTCCAGGCGCCGCAGGTCAAGGAAGTGGTTGATCAGGGCCGAGAGGCGCTCCGCCTCACGGTGTATCGTCTCGATCATCTGGCGCTGACGTGGCGCGGGGAACTGACGCGTGAGCAGCAGCTCCGCGAAGCCAATCACGCTGGAAATGGGGGTGCGCAGTTCGTGGGATACCACATTGATCAGCTCATCCTTCATGCGGTCCATCTCGCGCTCGCGCGTGATGTCCAGCAGGATGAAGCCGGAACCGAGGCGTGTGCCGGCCGTATCGCGCACGGGAAAGAGGCGCAGGTTGAGAAAGCGCCCGCTTTCCGGTGCGTCGAGCACTTCGCTCGCCCTTTCGCGCGCCGCGGCCGGATCCCGCAGGCATAGATCCAGTTCCGGGTAAGTCTCCACTGCCCGCAGCGCGCGCTGGAAACTCTCCTGGAAGGCCTCTCTCTCGAGGATCGCGGGTCCGACATCTTGCCACAGGTCCTTCACGTGAGTGCCGATCAACTCTTCCAGCGGGACTTGCAGCAATTCGCTGGCACGGCGGTTGGCGAAGGAGGTCATCCCGTCCAGGCCGAAGAGCACCAGGCCTTCGCGCAGGCTCTGTACAGTGCTCTCGAAGCGCGTCTTCTCGGCCTGCAGCTCTGCCGTGCGCGCCACCACGCGCTCTTCCAGTGAGCGGGCGTGCCGCAGCACGGCTTCGTAGAGCCGGCTCTTCTCGACGGCCAGGCTGATCTGAGTGGCGACCAACTGCAGGAAGCGCTTGTCTCGCGGGCTGTAGGCCCCCGCCCGCCGACTTCCGACCAGCAAGGCGCCCATGGCCCGACCCTGGCTCATCAGCGGAACGCCCAGGAACGCGGCGGGCAACGGAATACCCGGCGCGGCCTGGGCGGGCTCGTCGTCCAGACCTGTCTCGCCCGACCGGACTACCTGGCGATGACGGACCACGATCGCAACCAGCGAGGGGTCGCGGAAGAAATCCACCGGGGTCAGATTGAGTTCGTCACCGTTGCAAGCGCAGAGAGGAAAACTCAGGCGGCCGGCTGCTTCATCCACCAGGGCAACCAGAAAGAGCTCGATGTCGAGCACGCCTTCCAGGCTGTGCCACACCCCCCGCAGCAAATTGGAGAGCCCCAGGGAGGCTGCCATTGCCGTGCCGATGCGCAGCAGGGCCTCGAGCTGGCGCTCGTGACGCAGCATGGGCATCTGAGGCTCGCGCAGGGGCGAGGTGCGGACCAGCGCGCTGTTGCTGCCCTGCGGGCTGCTCAGGCCCGGGCTCATCGCGGTTCCAGATGTTTCTCGTCCACCCATCCCACGCCATCCCATTCGCTCGCCTGCAGTGCGGGGATGCGGACCTGATACCACCACTCCCCGTCGCAGTCGCGGCGGGCCTCGACCAGGCCCGTCTGACCATCCGTCGCAATGCCGAGCACGCCCTGCCAGAACTCGGTCGGGCAGCCGCGCAGCACGCTGACGCTCGTCCCGCCGGCGACGCTCACGCGCACCTCGGTGCCCACGGAAAAGCGAGGGGCCCCAGCGGAGGGGGCGGTGCGCGCCCGCACCCAGGCCGTCCCCCACCACCCCAGGGCCAGCAAGGCGGTCATTGCCAGGACCATGGCCAGCGCGCCGCGCCAGGCCCGCGGGTTGCCGTCCTCCACTGGGCGCGAGTGGGAGGGTTCGGGTGCAGGGGGGGCAGCCTGCGGCGGAGCGACGGAGGGGGTGGGGGGCGGCGGGGGCTTGGGGCGTGGGGAGGCCTGTCGTATGGCCTCGCGCCGGGCCGGTTTCGCCGGCGGAGCGGGTTTCACCTCCCGGCTCTCGGCAGCTGGCGGCGGTCTCCGGAGGGGGCGCTCGCCCCGTACCACGCCGAACATGTCGCGGGCCAGCGCGCGCACGGATTCGGTGCGCGCCAGAGGGTCGCGCGCGATGGCGTTGCGCAGCACCTGCTCCAGACCGGGGGAGAAGCGCCTGCCGGCCCGGGCCCGGGCTTTCAGGCAGCGCTCCGGGTCGTCGGGCTCGGGCGCGATACCGGAGAGCATCTCCAGCAGCACGGCTCCAAGAGAGTACACATCGCTGCGCGCATCGCCCAGGTCCCCCGCCGCTATCTCAGGAGCCCGGTAAGGCGCATCCTTGTCCTCCTGGTCGGGGGAGGGCGGGTGCAGCAGGAAGCGCAGCCCGAATCCCAGTACGGCGGGTTCGCCTCCGTCCCTCATCACGATCTGATCCGGCGACAGGCATCGATGCAGTACGCCCCGCTGGTGGGCGAAATCCAGTGCCCTGAAGAGGCCATCGATCCAGTCGAGCGCCTCGCGCAGGGGCATGACTTTTCCCTGAGAGCACAGTTCGGCGACGCGTTCGGCCAGGGTCTGGCCTTCGATCTGTTCCAGCACCAGATAGCCCAGCCCTTCTTCGATGCCGTAGTCGTAGACGCGCGGGATGTTCGGGTGACGCAGGGCAGCCAGGGAAGCCGCCAGTTGTGCGAAAGCGGCGCGCGTGGCCGGCCCGCGCATCCATTGCGGCCGGATCACCTGCACCACGACGGGGGTGCCCAATTTCGGATGCGTGGCCTGGTAGACTTCCAGCAGGTCGTCGTAAGCCACCCGCCCTTCAAGCAGGTATGCCCCCAGCCTGTTATCAGCCAGCGCTACCATGGACTTGCCCTTCTTGTCGCGGCCGCGCGCGCCGCGGCTGACCTGTCGGCAGCCACATTCGGGTTGCACAATCCACCTATGATCATTCTCGGCGCGCCTGGGGCAGCTATCAAGGGGCTGGAAAGCAATTCACGCTGATTTCATCCCTGTGGTGCGGCGGATTGCGGCAGGCGAGTTTTCTCCTACAATGGCCTCACGCTTGGGCCGAACATCGGCTCCACCGTGCCATCACCTGCCGTGGACACCGGCGCAGGAGTGGGGCGGCCCCTGGGGCTCGCCGGTCTCGTTTACGTAGGATTTACGCACGTCGGCTGCTGGCACTGCTATACTCTATGGAAGGTCCCTCTCGGTGAAGGGGGCTGCACGAATAAGAGGCCGCTCATCCTCCCATCCGCCTCCGCCCGGCCCACGGTTCTCGGAGATGCCATACATGCGTTCCATCCCAGGCGACCATGCACCGCCCAGGACGGCCAGTCGGTTGTCCCCTGGCTGTGCGACGCGCGCCGCGATCACGTAGCTCTGCCCCGGGCTGGAGGACGGCAGGAGAGCGTTGCGATGAGCGGGCCGGCGCGGGTGCTTCTGGTGGACGACAACGCAGAGTTCGCCCGCATGGTGACGGATATGCTGCGTCTCGTGGGGGGGTACGCTCTCGAGCGCGCCGAATCGCTGACCGAGATGCGCCAGAAGCTGCAGACGGGGGATTATGCAGTGGTCCTGCTCGATCATCACCTCCCGGACGGCACCGGCCTGGATGCACTCCCCGAGCTCACCGAAGGCCCTGATTCGCCACCGGTGGTCATGGTGACCGGGGCGGGCGACGAGAGGGTGGCTTCGGAGGCCATCAAGAGCGGTGCCTATGACTACCTGATGAAGAGCGGCGACATGGCCAAGCTGCCGCTGGTCGTCGAACGCGCCATTCGCATGCACGCGGTCCGCCGGGCGCAACGACGGGCGGAGGCTCAGCTGCGCTATCAGGCCTGGCTGCTGGATAACGTGAGCGACGCCATCGTGGTGGTCGATAGCGCGGGTGTGGTGACCTTCTGGAATCGTGGGGCGGAAGCCATGTTCGGCGTCGCACAGGACGCGGCGCTGGGCGAGCGCGTGCTGGAAGCCTTCGGCCTGGAGCCTGATGACCCTTGGGCGCACACCATGGAGCAGTTGTTCCGGACGGCAGGAGCCATCGAAGAGGTGCAACTTCATTTCCCCGCAGGGAAGAGCCTCTGGGTGGACGCGCGCGCCAGCGTCCTGCATCACGAAGGCGGCCGGCCGGCCGGCCACATGGTGGTCTTCCGAGATGTGACAGAGCGCAAGGCCTTGACGGAGAAAGTCCAGGCCGCCCAGTCGCGGCTCTTCGAGGCGGCGCGCATGGCGGCCATCGGAGAATTGGCTTCCAGTGTGGCCCATCAGATCAACAATCCGCTGACGACAGTGCTCGGCGAGGCGCAGATGCTGGCACGTGAGTTGCAGCCTGAGAGCCCGGCGCAAAAGGCGGCTCAGTCCATTCAGGAAGCCGGCTGGCGGGCGGCCAGGGTGGTTCAGCACCTCATGGACCTGTCAGAACCCCCACAGGCAACGGCGGGCGAAGTGGACGTCAACGCCACCATCCTGACGGCGACAGAGCTGGTGGGCAAACGCCTGGAGGAAGGGGGAGCCGTCTTGCGATTGCTCCTGGCTCCCAGGCTCTCCCCCGTCCGGGCTCGGGAGCGGGATCTTCTGGACCTGTGGGTGAACCTGCTGCTGGCCGCCAAGGAGGCGGTGGCGGGTCATGAGGCGGCCGAGATCCGGCTGGAGACGGCAGCCGGGAGCGAAGAGGTGCGGGTTCAAATGGAATTTCCTGGAGAGCTCGCCTTCAGCCGTCTCTCAAGCGGGGAAGAGAGCGGCCTCTACGGCCTCTTCGCCCTGGGCCTGGCAGAGGAGTTGGTGCGCCAGGTGGGGGGGAGGATCGATGTATGGGTGCCGGAGGACGGGCGGCGGGCGGTGCGGGTGTGCCTGCCCGCCGTGTCAACCGAACAGCCACGGGTGCGGAGCGTGGTGACATGATAGGGAGGCTGGCTGGATGACAGAGGGAGCCAACATCCTGGTCGTCGACGACGACGAGATCGTAGCCCGGACGGTGGAACGCACCCTGCGCGCTGGCGGTTTCCGGGTCTCGGTGGCCAACAGCGGCGTGGAGGCCCTGCAGATGGCCCGGCGCAACGTGCCGGACCTGATGGTGCTGGACGTGCTCATGCCGGGCATGGACGGCTACGAAGTGTGCCGCGAGGTCCGCAACGATCCTCTGCTCAGCGGATTGCCGGTGCTCTTTCTGACCGCCAAGGGCAAGGACGAGGACCGCATTACGGGTCTGCGTGCCGGTGCCGACGACTACTTGAGCAAGCCCTTCAACCTGGACGAGCTCTACCTGCGAGTGCGTGCCATTCTGCGGCGCACACAGCGCGCTGAGAGACGCGACGAACCGACGGCCGTGCTCACTGTGGGGGATTACGAATTGGACACGCGTTCCTTCCAATTGGCCGGCCCACGCGGTGTCGTCACACTGACCCCGGTGCAATTCGACCTGCTCTACCACCTGATGAGCCACGCCGGCCAGGTGTTTTCGCCGGAGCGGTTGCTGCAAGAGGTCTGGGACTACCCGCACGAAACAGGAAGCCCCGATCTCGTGCGAGTGCACATCAAGAATCTACGCAGCAAGATCGAAGTTGACCCGTCGCAACCCGAGTTCATTCGCACGGTAAAAGGGCATGGATATACCGTCGCAGCAGATTGACAGCGGGCCGGACGAAAGCCACGTCATCACACTCAAGCAAGACACGCTTCCCCAATTCGATACGCGTGGGGCCATCTCGCGCGCCATCCGGCAGGTCGTCAACCTGGCGCAGGTCGCCGGCATGGCCCTGGACAGCCTGGCGCACCACTTCGCCGGCGCCGACCTGGGCCTGGCGCTGCAGATGGATGACGAGGGATTGAGGCCGATCTGGGCCCGGGGTGAGGCCTCGACGGTTGAGGATTTCCAGACGGGGGCAGGGCTGCTCTGGCGACAGGCGCTTGAAGCCTATCAGCGCGGGGAGACGGTGCGCAGCAGGCGCGGCTACGCCGTGCCGATCCGGTCCGGCGGGAGGTTGTTGGGCGCGCTGATCTGCAGTGCGCAAGAGGACCGCCTGACAAGCTTGGTCGATTTCATCGCTGATGAACTGGGACAGGCGGCGGCGCGCCTGGACGAGATCGCCGAAGTCCACCGTCTGAGCCGTGAGCTGGCCATTCTCAACAGCGTGGCGAAAGCCCTGACCTCCTCGCTGGAACTGGAGACCGTCCTCACCGCCACGATGCAGGGCGTGCGCGAACTGTTCAACGTGGAGGTGGGTTCGCTGGCCCTGTTGGATTCGGGGGGCAGCGAACTGGTCTTCCGCAAGGCGCTGACGCGCGAGCACGACTGGGTCCTGCATTTGAGCACCGAGCTCGCCAAGGGGGTCGTCGGCGACACCATCCGCCGCATGGAATCGTCGCTGGTCAACGACGTGACCCGCGATGCGCGCTTCGCGCCCGATGTGGACGGCGTGGACGGCGTGGAAACGCGCTCGCTGTTGTGTGTCCCCCTGCGCGTGCGCGATCGGGCCATCGGCGCCATCGAGTTGATCAACAAGCTGGACGGGCCCTTCACAGAGCACGATCTCGACCTGCTGGTCACCCTGGGGGCCTCCGTGGCGGCGGCCATCGAGAACGCGCGCCTGTTCCTCGAGCTCACCGTGGCCAACGCCGACCTGGAGGCCAGCCGTTCGGAGATCGAGCGCAGCCGCTCCACCCTGCTGGCACTCTTCGACAACCTGGATGACGAGCTGTATATCGTGAATCGGTCCTACGACCTGGTGGCTGTCAACCGGACGCGCGCTGACAGGCGGGGCGAGGACCCGCGACAACTGGTGGGCAGGCGCTGCTATCGGATCCTGGAAGATCAGGATGGCCCTTGCCCGGGCTGCCGGGTGATGGATACCTTCGAGCGTCGGGTGAAGACCAAGCGCACGGAACGCATCTGGGGACCCGATCAGCAGATGCGGGAGCTGGAGATCTACACTTACCCCATCTTGGGTGGGCAGGGCGAGGTCTCCCACACCATCCTGCAAACGCGCGATGTCACCGAGCAGCGACGCCTGGAAGCCTCACTCGCTCAAGCCGAAAAACTGGCCGCCGTCGGGCAATTGGCGGCCGGTGTGGCGCATGAACTCAACAATCCCCTCACGGCGGTGATCGCCAACACGCAGTTGATTCGGCGTGACATGGGCGATTGCTCCGAGCATCGCGAGTCCCTGGAGTTGATCGAGCGCGCCGGGAAGCGTGCCCAGGAGGTGGTGCGCGACCTGCTCAACTTCGCCCGCCAGGAGCGCTGGGAGTACAACCTGGTCGACGTCAATGCCTCCATTCGTCACGCGCTCTCCTTGATCGAGCGCCAGTGGTCGGCCAGCAACATAAACCTGCAGATGGAGCTGGCCGAGGGGCTTCCACCGGTGCGCGGCAACGGCGATCGCCTGCAAAGCGTCTGGCTGAATCTACTGGTCAATGCGCGCGACGCGCTGGAGGGAAAGCCGGGAAGCGTGACCATACGCTCACGGCATGAGCAGGACGTCGTCGTGGTGCAGGTTGTGGATGACGGTGTGGGCATTCCCCCCGCCTCTCAGACCAAGGTCTTCGAACCTTTCTTCACTACCAAGCACCCCGGCAGGGGGACGGGCCTGGGGCTGGCCACCTGCTATCGTATCGTCAAACAGCACAGCGGGACCATTCAGATCGACAGCCAACCCAACGAGGGGACGACAGTGACGGTGGAGCTGCCTGCGGCGGCTGTCTCTCCCTGATCCTCCAGGCCAGCGGGCCGAATCCGATCGCCGGCAATCTGACAGGCCAGCCTGTTCAACCCGGTTGGATCCTCTTGCATATGGCCGAAGTCATGGCGGAGGTGGACAGCGTCCCGCCCAGGTCGCGCGTGCGCGCCCCGGCGGCCACTGCCGCCGCCACGGCTGCCTCGAGGGCATCGGCTTCGGCCGCCAGGCCCAGCGAGTGGCGCAGCAGCATGGCCGCGCTGAGGATGGCTCCGCAGGGGTTGGCCAGGCCCTGGCCGGCGATGTCCGGCGCCGAGCCGTGGATCGGCTCGTAGAGCCCCGGCCCGTCCTCGCCCAGCGAGGCGCTGGGCAGCATGCCGATGGATCCGGTCAGCACGGCGGCCTCGTCGCTCAGGATGTCGCCGAAGAGGTTGGCCGTGAGCAGCACGTCCATCGAGGCCGGCTCGAGGATCAGGCGCATGGCCGCCGAATCCACCAGTTGGTGTTCCAGCGCCACCTGCGGGAACTCCGCCGCCACTGTCTCCACCACCTGACGCCACAGCCGAGAGGTCTCGAGCACGTTGGCCTTGTCCACCGAGGTCACCTTGTGCCGGCGGCTCCGCGCCAGGCTGAAGGCCAGGCGCGCCACGCGGCGCACCTCGCTCTCGCTGTAGCGCATGGTGTCGAAAGCCTGTTCCTCGTCCCCTGACTGGTCACGCCCTCTGGGCTGGCCGAAGTAGATGCCGCCGGTGAGCTCGCGCACGATGAGCAGGTCGACACCCTGCAGGCGCTCGGGGCGGAGCGGCGAGGCCTGCAGCAGTTGCGGGAAGGGGCGCACGGGGCGCAGGTTGGCGAAGAGCCCCAGGCCCTTGCGCAGGGCCAGCAGCCCCTGCTCCGGACGGAGTTCGGCCTGCGGATCGGCCCAGCGCGGGCCGCCCACCGCGCCCAGCAGGACCGCGTCGGCCCGGCGGCAGGCCTGCAGGCTGGCGGGCGGGAGCGGGTCGCCCTGCTGGTCCAGGGCACAACCGCCGATGAGGTGTTCTTCGAAATGAAACCGATGGCCGAACACACCGGCCAGGGTCTCCAGCGCCTGGCAGGCGGCGTTCACCACTTCGGGCCCGATCCCGTCGCCGGGCAGCAGTACGATCTTGGCTTCCATGTCTTCTCCGTGATTACATTGATGATTACATGCGCCCTCGGTCTGCAGCGCGTGCCCTCTGCCCGGACGGATCGGTAGAGACGTTGCCTGCAACGTCTCCACGGCCCACAGGTGGCGAAGGAGCCCTCTCGCGGCGCCCCGCTCTGCCGGCGTACGGCGGCTCAACCCGCCAGGGTCAGCCCGTATTCAACGCTGTCGGCCAGGGCGAGCCAGGAGGCTTCGATGATGTTGGCCGAGGCGCCTACCGTGCTCCAGCGGCGCCGCCCGTTGCGCGTGTCGATGAGCACGCGCGTGGTGGCAGCGGTGCCACGGTCGCCGTCCAGGATGCGCACCTTGTAGTCCGCCAGGTGGAAATCCTGCAGGGCGGGGTAGACGGGGGTGAGCGCCTTGCGCAGCGCGGCGTCCAGCGCGTTGACCGGCCCGTTGCCCTCGGCGGCCGTGTGCAGCAGTTCCTGCTCGACGCGCACTTTCACGGTGGCTTCGGCGAAGGTGCCGCGGCCCTGGCGGTGCTCCACCATGACGGCGTAGTCCACCAGCTCGAAGGGCGGTCGGTACCCCGGCTCCTGGCGCCGCAACAGCAGGGCCACGGAGGCCTCGGCGGCCTCGAAGGAGAAGCCCTGGGCTTCGAGAGCCTTGATCTGCCCCAGCACGGCCGTCACGCGGTCCTGTTGTTCGAACTGCAGTCCGAACTCCTCGGCCTTGGAGAGCAGGTTGCCGCGCCCGGAGAGCTCGCTGACCACGACGCGCATCTGGTTCCCCACCAGGGTGGGATCGATGTGCTGATAGGAGCGCGGCTCGCGACGCATGGCGGCCACGTGAATGCCACCCTTGTGGGCGAAGGCGCTGCGCCCGACGAAGGGCATGTGCTCGTCCGGGGCCAGGTTGGCCACTTCGGCCACCAGGTGCGCCACGTCGTAGAGTTCCGCCAGCTTGCCGGCGGGCAGGCAGCACAGCCCCAGCTTGAGCTCCAGGTCGGGTAGGACGGCACACAGGTTGGCGTTGCCGCAACGCTCGCCGTAGCCGTTGATGGTGCCCTGCACGTGCACCACGCCGGCGCGCACGGCGGCCAGGGTGTTGGCCACGGCGCACGCGCCGTCGTTGTGGGTGTGGATCCCCAGCGCGGCCTGCACCGCCCGGCCCACCGTCTGCACGATCTGCGCCACTTCCCAGGGCATGGACCCGCCGTTGGTATCGCACAGCACGAGCGTACGCGCGCCGCCTCGCTCGGCGGCCTGCAGCGTGGCCAGGGCGTAATCGGGATCCGCCTGGTAGCCGTCGAAGAAGTGCTCAGCGTCGTAGATCACCTCTTTCCCCTGACCGCAGAGATAGGCCACGCTCTCCTCGATCATGCGCAGGTTCTCATCCAACCCGGCCCGCAGCACCTGGGTTACGTGCAGCGTCCAGGTCTTGCCCACCAGAGTGCAGACGGGGGTCCGCGCCTCGAGCAGGGCGCGCAGGTTGGCGTCTTCCTCGGCCGCCACTCCGGCGCGGCGCGTGGAGCCGAAGGCCGCGATGCGGGCGTGCTGCCAGGTCAGCTCTGCGGCACGCTGGAAGAACTCGGCGTCCTTCGGGTTGGAGCCCGGCCAACCGCCTTCGATGAAGGCGACCCCCAGATCGTCCAGGCGGCGGGCGATGCGCAGCTTGTCATCGCAGGAGAGCGAGATGCCCTCGCGCTGCGTGCCGTCGCGCAGTGTGGTGTCGTAGATCTCGATTGCGATCGAATCAGGCGCTCTGGGTGTGCTCATGGCGAGCCTCGTATTGTTGGATCCGGGGTTCAAGGGAAAGCAGGTAGGTCAGGGGATCCATTCCCTCCAGCAGGCAGCGCTTCGAAAAGGGGTCGATGGGGAAGGGGAGCGGATCGCCGGCGGGCGGCACGAGGAGCTGAGCGGTCAGATCGACGGTGAAGCGCGCCGCCGGCTCCCGCTGTACCAGGGCCACCAACCTTTGATGATCCTCATCCTGGATCTGCACGGGTAGCAGGCCGTTCTTGAGCGCGTTGCCGCGGAAGATGTCGGCGAAGGAGGGGGCGATCACGGCGCGCAATCCCCAACCGCGCAGCGCCCAGGCGGCGTGCTCGCGCGAGGAGCCGCAGCCGAAATTGCGCCCGGCGAGCAGGATCTGCGCCCCCTGGGCCTGGGGCCGGTTGAGCGCGAACTCCGGGTCGGGAGTGCCGTCGCGGCGGTAGCGCCAGTCGGCGAAGAGCGCCTCACCCAGGCCGCGCTTGTCCACGACCTTCAGGAAGCGAGCGGGGATGATCTGGTCGGTGTCCACGTCGTCCTCGGGCAAGAGCACGGCGTGTGAAACGATGTCGGGAAAATGGGTCATCTTCTCCTCGATCTGGCTGCCAGCTTCCCCCTCCCCTCTTCTGCTACATCAGCGTGCGCGGATCGCTGACGGCGCCCGCGACCGCCGCGGCGACGGCCGTCAGCGGTGAGGCCAGGAAGGTGCGGCCGCCGCGCCCCTGACGGCCCTCGAAGTTGCGGTTGCTGGTGCTCACGGCGTACTGGCCGGGCTGGAGCTGGTCGCCGTTCATGGCGATACACATGGAGCAGCCCGATTCGCGCCATTCGGCGCCGGCGGCCTTGAAGACCCGGTCCAACCCCTCGGCTTCGGCCTGGCGCTTCACGACCTGCGAACCGGGGACCACCAGCATGCGCACACCCGGTGCCACCTTGCGCCCGCTCAATAGCGCGGCTGCCTGGCGCAGGTCGGAGAGCCGCGAGTTGGTGCAGGAGCCCAGGAAGACCACGTCCACCGGGTGTCCCAGCAGGGGCTTGCCGGGCTGCAGATCCATGTAGGCCAGGGCCTTCTCGACGGCGGCGCGTTGGGCGGGGTCAGCGAAGGTCTCCGGCCCCGGCACGGGGCTGCTGATGGGGATGGCCATGCCTGGGTTGGTGCCGTAAGTGATCATGGGCTCCAGGCGCGTCACGTCCAGCGTGACGCGCTTGTCGTAGGACGATCCGGGATCGCTGGGCAGCCGGCGCCAGCGCTCCAGGGCGGCGTCCCAGGACGCGCCCTGGGGCGCGAATTCGCGCCCGGCCAGGTATTGAAAGGTGGTGTCGTCGGGGGCGATCATGCCGGCGCGCGCGCCGGCTTCGATGGACATGTTGCACACCGTCATGCGGCCTTCCATGTCCAGTGCCTGCACGGCTTCACCGGTGTACTCGATGACGTAACCCCGACCGGCCTCCACGCCCACCTGCGCGATGAAGGCCAGGATCAGGTCCTTGGCGGTGACGCCTTGCGGCGGCCGCCCCGCGAGCCGCACCTCGAAGGTCTTCGGCCTGCGCTGCAGCAGGCATTGGGTGGCCAGCACGCCCTCCACCTCGCTGGTCCCGATGCCGAAGGCCAGCGCGCCGAAGGCGCCGTGGGTGGAGGTATGGCTGTCGCCGCAGACGATGGTCATGCCCGGGTGCGTGAGGCCCAGCTCGGGGCCCATGACATGCACGATGCCGCGCTGCTCGTCCGCCAGGTCGTAGAGGCGCACCCCGAAATCGCGGCAGTTGGTCTCCAGTTGTTGAATCTGGCGGGCGACCTGGACCTCCATCAGCTCCGAATCCAGGGCCTGGGTGGGGGTGCCGTGGTCCATGGTGGCCACGGTGCGGTCGGGGCGTCGCACCTTCAGGCCGCGCTGCCGCAGGCCGGCGAAGGCTTGCGGCGATGTGACCTCGTGGATCAGATGCAGGTCGACGTAGAGCACGGCCGGGGAATCCGGCTCCTGCTCCACCACGTGCTGCTGCCACACTTTTTCGAAGAGGGTGCGCGGCGCCCGGCTCATGCCCGCTCCACGTCGGCCGTCTGAGCCCCCACGTGGGCGGCGGCCTGCCCGTCCCGGGCGACCAGCAGCTTGTTCAGCGCCGCCAGATAGGCCTTGACGCTGGCGACGATGATGTCGGTGTCGGCGCCATAGCCGCCGAAGGTGCGCGGCGGGTCTTTCGGCGCGTGGCCGTTGTCCGCCGTCCCCGGCCTCTGCTCCTGAATGCGCACGGTGACCTCGCCCTGGGCGTCGATCCCCTCGGTGACGGCGTGGACGGAGAACTCGAGCAGCCGATTGGGGACCTGAATGACCTGGTCGACGGCCTTGTAGGCCGCGTCGACCGGGCCGGTGCCCACTGCGGCGCGCACGTGCTGCCGGCCTTTGGGGTCGCGCAGGCGCACGGTGGCGGTGGGCATTCCCATGGTGCCGCAGGCCACCTGCAGCCCCTCCAGCGCGAAGACCTCCGGCGGCTGGTAGAGCTCGTCGGCGATGAGCGCCTCCAGGTCGGCGTCGCTGATGACCTTTTTCTTGTCGGCCAGGGCCTTGAAGCGGGCGAAGGCCCGCTGCAGGTGATCGCCCTGCAGCCTGTAGCCCAGCTCTTCCAGCCGCACGCTGAAGGCGTGGCGGCCGGAGTGCTTGCCCAACACCAGCCGGCTCTGGTTCAATCCGACGGTCTCGGGGCGCATGATCTCGTATGTAGTCTGGTGCTTGAGCATGCCATCTTGATGGATGCCGGCCTCGTGGGCGAAGGCGTTGGCGCCCACGATGGCCTTGTTGGGCGGCACCACAATGCCGGTGTAGTTGCTCACCAGCTTGCTCAGGCGCGTGATCTGGGTGGTGTCGACGCCCGTGCGCAGCCCGAAGACGGGGCGTCGGGTGTGCAGTGCCATGACCACCTCTTCCAGCGAGGTGTTGCCAGCCCGCTCGCCGATGCCGTTGACGGTCACCTCCACTTGGCGCGCCCCGGCGCGCACCCCGGCCAGGGTGTTAGCGGTGGCCAGGCCCAGGTCGTCGTGGCAGTGCACGGAAATGACGACGTCCTCGATCCCGGGCACGTTCTCCACGATGCCGGCGATCAGGGCGCCGAACTCCTCGGGGGTGGTGTAGCCGACGGTGTCGGGGATGTTGAGCGTGGTGGCGCCGGCCTTGATGGCCTCGGCCAGCACCACGTAAAGGAACTGCGGGTCGCTGCGCCCGGCATCCTCGGGGCTGAACTCCACGTCGTCGCATAGGCTGCGGGCGTAGCCCACCATCTCCACCACACGTTCGACCACCTGCTCGGGGTCCATGCGCAGCTTGTGCTTCATGTGGATCTCAGAGGTGGCCAGGAAGGTGTGGATGCGGGGCCGCTGGGCGGGCTCCACCGCCTGCCAGGCTTTCTCGATGTCGCCGCGCGTGGCGCGCGCCAGGCCGCAGATGATGGGCGGCGTCCCGTCCGGGCGGGGGGTGTGCCCCACCTCCTCGGCGATGCGCTGCACGGCCTGCAGGTCGTCGGGCGAGGCGGCCGGGAAGCCGGCCTCGATGACGTCCACCCCCAGGCGTGCCAGCGCGCGTGCCACCTCCAGCTTCTCGGCGGAGGTGAGCGTCGCTCCGGGCGATTGCTCGCCGTCGCGCAGGGTGGTGTCGAAGATGCGCACGTAATCGCTATCCGGCTTGCTCATTGGGGATCGTCCCTCCCGGGCGCTCACTCGCCCGGCCGAATGGTGACCGGGTCCAGGAACGGCATCATGGCCCGCAGTCGGGCGCCGACCTGCTCGATG
>JAJRUD010000028.1 GCA_024277995.1 Chloroflexota bacterium | reverse complement strand
GGTCCCGGTCCGGCCAGCGCGGCGCCTCGGGATCGAATTTGAGGTGGCGCGCCCAGAGCACGTAAGCCATGGCCGCCGCGCCCATGGGCAACCCCGGATGGCCCGAGTTGGCCTGCTCCACAGCGTCGGCTGCCAGAAAGCTGATGGTGTTGACTGCAAGCGTATCGATGTCATTCGCGGGCATGGGATGATCCGTTTTCCATTGAAGGTAGCAGGATTTAGTAGAGCGGCGCGCGGCCAGCCGCCCTGCGCGCCGGAGGACTATGAAGAGATGATAACATGAAACCCGCAACGCTCTCGGTGGCTGTGCTTACACCTCGCCAGGCGGCACAGCGGGTTGCTGGCGCGGCGGCGAGGGCGCTGCCCTCATTCGCCGACGCTTTGCACTCGAAAGGACTCCGGGGAGCCAGACCTGTAGATCGCGCATGCAAGCCGCCCCCACCTTATGCCCAACTTCAGCCTGGCAGAAGGTCACGCGGCTGCCCGCCCTGCGCAGCCGGGCGACATCCCGTTGTGCCCGCTCCAGAGGAACCATGCGATCTTGCACGCCGTGCCCCCAGTAGACGGGCAGCCCCTTCAGCCGCGAGACATCACCCTGCGGCAGAAAACCGGCCAGGGCCGCCACGCCAGCCGCGGGCAGCCCCTTCGCTGCGGCGGCGAAAGCCACCGCCGCTCCCTGGCTGAACCCCACCAGGACCGGGCCTGCGCTGGATAGGCCGTGGCGGCGCTCCAGATCGCCCAGCAGCAGCTCGAGCCCTCCCACCGCCTCGGAAAAGTCGTGCAGGGCAGGCCGATGGGTCGGGCCCGGCGGCAGCCAGCTGAAGCCGCCTGAGGGAGCCGGGTGCGGCGCGCGCGGCCCAACCACCCATGCCCCCTGCGGGACGGCGGCTGCGAAGGGCCACATGGCCGATTCGTCACCCGTCAACCCGTGGAGGAGGACGACGACCTCCTCCTCCCCCTCCCCGACCGGCGGTCTGATCCGGTAGGTCCATCCGTGGCGCGAGATATGTCGCTGCGGCTCACTCATCGGCGGCACGCCCCGCCAACTGATCCAGCAGCCAGAGCCAGCCGGCGATGAGGCCCAGCGGGAAGAGGGCCGCCAGGCTGCACAACAGCCCCATGCGCGCCGCGCCGGGGCCGTAGATCAACCAGATCAGCCCGTTCCCCACCACGATGGCCAGCGCCAGTCCGCCCAGGATGAAGCGCAACTGGGTGCCCCGGGCGTAGGCCCGCAGATCACGTTCTCTATCTCCCACCCTCAACCCTCCATCGCGCCCAGGGAAAATGCGAGCATGGCACCACGCGCCCTACCTATCGCCCGGGTCCGCCGCACCCGGCTTCATAGAGGGGTCGCGCTTGCGACAGGTGCCGCCGGCCCCTGTCGATCGCTCATCGGCCGGGGCTGCACAGCAACACGCCGCGCCTTCCCGGACCGCGCGCTGCCGGCGACCGTCCGGCAGGCCCCATCCAGACCTACCCTTGCAGTTCCGGCCACGAATGCGCATCCTGCCGACGAACCATCTCAGCCAGCCCTCGCCGCAGGCGGCCCAGGGGTGAGAAGAGCGCCTCCAGCCTGGGCAGCA
Source organism: Chloroflexota bacterium (assembly GCA_024277995.1). Classification (GTDB taxonomy): domain Bacteria; phylum Chloroflexota; class Anaerolineae; order Anaerolineales; family E44-bin32; genus JAJRUD01. The sequence continues at coordinate 13,737 of JAJRUD010000028.1, read as the reverse complement.
TCTCCAGCGCGGCGACCTCGCCGCGTGCTGCGATCTCCGCCGCACTGCGATCCTCGAAGAGCCCGATGTGGGCCACGTCGGGGCGAACGACCAGCTCGGGCCGGTCCATCTTCAGGCGCATCTCGGTGAAGGATCGAGAAGCGATCTCCATGGAGCGGACGAAGACCCGCAGCGCCTGGCCCGGCCGCAGGCGGCTCACCACTGAGAGGACAGGAAAGGTCTCCAGCGGGCTTGGCGAGCGCAGCGTAGCCCAATGTTCGGGCGGCGGGGAGAGCGCCACTGCCACCACCGGCGCCGGGTAGAGCGACCGCGCCAGCCTTACGGGCACCGGATCCACCACGCCCCCATCCACGAGCCGGCGGCCATTCAAGTGCTGGGGAGGGAAGATCCCGGGAAGCGCGATGGTCGCCAGCAAGGCCGGAATGATGGGGCCTTCGCGCAGCAGCACCTCCTCCCCGGTGTCCAGGTCCGTGGCCGTCACGGCAAAGGGAAGGGCCAGGTCATCAAAGGAGCGCCCTTCGAAATGTTCCTGCAGCCAGGATTCGATGGAGGCCAGGCCGATCAGCCCCTCGCCCTCCGGTCGGGAACGCAGCAGACCACGTTGAGTGCCGGCGTCCATCGTTTCTTCGATCTCCTCCGGCGACAGGCCGGCGGCGAAGAAGGCCCCGACGATTCCGCCCATGCTGGTCCCGGCCACCGCCCGGATGGAGAACTTCTCGCGCAACAAGACGCGCAGCACGCCTATATGGGCCAGTCCCCGCGCACCACCGCCGCCGAGCGCAATACTGATTTCCTTGGTCATGTGCCTCACCATCGCCTTCAACTTGTCCGTCTATGCTGTAATTCAGCGCGCGCCAGGGGCATCGTCGCCTGCACCCTCAGCCAGCAGCGCGGCGACCAACATTCGGGCGTCTTGCAGCGGGTCTTCGGGGTGCGGCAGGCGATAGGAGGGCAAGACCCGCCGGGTCAACCGCCGGGCTGCCGCCCGGACCTCTTGAGGAAGGTCCTGTTGCTTCGCCAACCAGCGCAGGAGTTGCAGCGCGCTCAGCGGAGCCTGATGGCCAGTGCGCGACTCGTAGAGCGGGGCCGCCGCCCATCCTGCGGCCCTGCGGGCGCAGACCCTCGCCCGGCCTTCCTTCCCCGCCGCACGGGCTTCCCGAGCCTGGGCCAATTCGGACTCCACCCTTTCCCGCAGTGACCTGACCATGATATTCCCATGCTACCACACACCCGGGGAAGGCGTGGTGGTATGATGCCACAGAGGCCGCAGAGAACACCGAGGACACGGACGGCTCAGATGATGCAGAAGGCACAGAAGGAGTATGGCATGCGCTTCGCCGGAAAGGTCGCCCTGGTCACCGGGTCCGGCCGGGGGATCGGTCGGGCCATCGCGCTGCACCTCGCCGCGCAGGGCGCGGACCTGGTCATCAACTTCTTCCGCAACCGGAAACCCGCCGAGGAGACGGCTGACGCCGTGTGCGCCCTGGGTCGGCGTGCCGAGGTGGTCAAAGCCAACGTGGGCGAGCTTCAGGGCATCGAGCAGCTCTTCGATGCAGTCGAACGCGCTTACGGCCGGCTGGACATCCTGGTGTGCAACGCCGCTTCCGGCTACAACCGCCCCGCCCTGCAACAGAAGCCCAAGGGCTGGGACTGGACCATGAACGTGAACGCCCGCGCCCTGCTCTTCAGCGCCCAACGCGCCGTCCCGTTGATGGAAGCAGCCGGCGGCGGGCACATCGTGAGCATCTCCAGCCCCGGTTCTTTCCGTGTGCTCCCTGAATACGTGGTCGTCGGGGCGAGCAAGGCCGCGCTGGAGGCCCTCACGCGCTACCTGGCAGTGGAACTGGCGCCGCTGGGCATCGCGGTCAATGCGGTCTCCCCCGGTGTGGTGGCAACGGAAGCCCTGCGGCATTTCGATGCCATGCGCCAGGGTGACGTGCTCGGCCAGGTGGCCGCCGACACGCCCGTCGGGCGCCTGGTGACCCCAGAGGATGTGGCGGGCGTGGTCGCTTTCCTGTGCTCGCCCGAGGCAGAGATGATCCGCGGGCAGGTGATCCTGGTGGACGGCGGCTACAACCTGCCGGCGCGCGGCGTGCACCTCACGCCCCCCGAACCGCCGCAGAGCTAGGGGCACTTGGCTGGAGACCCCTGCCATCCTGAGCCCCTCGAAGGATGCGCGCAGGGCGCCATCGGCAGAGGAGCCGGGGGGCGAGGGGGCCGGGGAGCGGGGGAGCCAGGGAGCGATCGGCTTTCAGCGGTCAGCATTCAGCAGCGGGTGCTATCAGGGGAAGGCGAGGTGCAGCCGGTCGCCACGCATCGGGCGAATCCGACCCCTTCGTGCCCTGGTGTCTTGGTGGTTGACGCTGCTCCGGAGAAACGGCGACCTTCAATCCTTCAAGGGCGCCAAGGCTGCCATCGTCTGCGCTCATCGGCCTGCCGGCGCTCCAGCGAGAGGCCACCGGGTTCCAGCCTAGACGGGGTGCAGCCGGTCGGTGCCGCGCGCGATGTGGCTCATGAACTCCTCGCGCGTCTTCTGGCTCTTGCGGAAGGCCCCCGTCAGGGCGCTGGTCACCATCACCGCATTGGCCTTTTTCACCCCGCGCATGGTGGCGCAAAGATGCCAGCCCTCCACAACCACGGCCACGCCCTGCGGATGCAAAGCCGCCTCAAGGAAGTCGGCGATCTGGCGCGTCATTCGCTCCTGTACCTGCAGCCGCCGCGCGAAGAGGTCGACGACACGCGGTATCTTCGACAGACCGATGACCACGCCGTCGGGGATGTAGGCCACGTGGGCCTTTCCCAGGAAGGGAAGCATGTGATGCTCGCAGAGGCTGTAGAATTCGATGTCGCGCACGATGACCATCTGATCGTACGCCACGTCGAAGATCGCGTCGTTGATCAGGGCTTCGGGGTCCACCCGGTAGCCGGCCAGCAGCTCGTCGTACATGCGCGCCACGCGCGCCGGTGTCTCCTGCAGCCCCTGACGCTGCACGTCCTCGCCAAAGGCTTCCAGGAGCTGGCGCACCGCCTGTTCCACTTCGGGTTTCGCAACGCCGACTCCGCCGAGAAGCTCGGCGGCGGCTTCGATGTCGTGCATGTTGGCCTCCAAAGGTGCATCCCAGACGCTTCCAGCATCGTACCACAGCCTCGCGGTGATGGAGGTAAGCTGGCTTCCGCCCTTCATGGCGGCCCGCCGGGGTACCGGCCCTGCCTGCCTCAGGGTAGAATAGCGCTATGAGCAGACCGTACACGCTGCAGGGGCGCGTCGCCCTGATAACGGGAGCCGGCCGCCGCCTGGGCCGCGCTTTCGCCCTGGGTATCGCTGAATGCGGTGCTGACGTCATCATACACTACGGCCGCTCCGGGGTGGCGGCAGCGGAGACGGCTGCAGCCGCCCAGGCTCTCGGCGTGCGCTCCGTCACGCTGCAGGCTGACCTGGCTCAGCCGGAGCAGGTTCGCTCGCTCCTGCCGCGCGCCGCCCAGGCGCTGGCCGAAGTGGACCTGCTGGTCAACAGCGCCTCGCTCTTCGAACCCCTGGACGCCATGGATACGACACTCGATACCTGGCAGCGCCACCTGGACGTCAACCTGACCGCGCCTTTTGCCCTCAGCCAATCCTTCGCCGGCCGCCTGGGCGAGAGCCCCGGCGCCATCGTCAACCTGCTCGATTGGCGGGCCCTGCGCCCCGGACCGGATCACTTTCCGTATACAGTCTCCAAGGCCGCACTGGCAGCCATGACGCGCGCCATGGCTGTCGCCTTCGCGCCCAACATCCGCGTGAACGGACTGGCGCTGGGCGCCATCCTGCCTCCTGCTGACGGGGGAGACGCAGAGAAGGCGCTGCAAGGAGTACCCGTCGCCCGCTGGGGGACGGTCGAGGAAGCCGTGCAGGCGCTGCTCTTTCTGCTCGCTGGCCCATCCTACATCACCGGCACCATCCTGCACCTGGATGGCGGGCGACATCTCACCTGAGGAAGGACGCCATGAGAGAAGACTGCATCGAGATCCGAGACCTGCTCGTCAGGGCCGTCATCGGCGTGAACGACTGGGAGCGCACCGGTCCGCAGGACGTTCTGATCAACGTCACCCTCTTCGCCGACCTGCGCCCGGCCGGTGTGAGCGATGACATCCAGGACACGATCAACTATCGCACGGTGACCAAGCGCATCATCGACCACGTGGAGGGCAGCCAGCGCTTCACCGTCGAAGCCCTGGCGGCGGACATAGCCCGGATCTGCCTGCAGGAACCCGGCGTGCAGCGCGCCCGCGTCCGAATCGAGAAGCCCGGGGCAGTTCGCTTCGCCCGTTCCGTGGGGGTGGAGATCGAGCGCCAGGCGGAAGACTTTGACTGAGCCAGCCTTTCTCTCCCTGGGATCCAACGTCGCTCCCGAAGATTATCTGCCACGCGCCGTCGCCGTATTGAAAGACGTCGGCCGCGTGCTCGCCGTCTCGACGGCCTACCGCAATCCCGCCGTCGGGCCGGTGCCACAGCCCGACTACGTCAACACCGCCGCCTTGGTCGAGACCGATCTGCCGGCTCACCTGCTCCACGAAAGGCTGCACGCCATCGAAGACAGGCTGGGGCGGCGCCGGGGCGAGGATCGCTACGCTCCGCGACGTATCGACATCGATCTGATCCTGCTGGGGAACCAGGTGCTTGATGACGACGGCCTCCGGCTTCCCTCGCCCATGCTGCTGAAACGGGCCTTCGTCGCCGTGCCCCTGGCCGAGCTCGCGCCCGATTTCCGGCATCCCATCAGCGGGGAAAGGTTGTCCCTCATCGCCGAGCGCCTGCGCCCGCAGGCGATCCTGACACCGCTCCCGGAACTCACCGCCAGCATGCGCCGTGCCCTGCCCGTCGGGCAAGGATGATCCGAATGGCTTCCGGCCGCGCGTGTCCCGTGCGACCGCCGATCGACTCTTGCCGTGTGGCCCCCATGCGGGCGCCGCACGGCGGCCGCATCCACACCCGCTAGAATCCGTGCCACCCATTTGACCTAACCCCACACCTTGATTATGCTCTGCAACGCACATCACTTCTAAGGGAGACCATCCATGGACCGTCAGAGCGCCCAGGTCGTAATCTGCGGCGCCGGCATCGCCGGCATCGCCGCGGCCTACCACCTCTCCGTGCGTCGCGGCGTGCAGGACGTGCTGCTCGTCGATGAGCGCCCGCCCATGTCGCTCACCAGCGACAAGTCCACCGAGTGCTATCGGAACTGGTGGCCTGGACCAGGCGACGCCATGGTGCGCCTCATGAACCGCAGCATCGACATCATGGAGGAGCTGGCCAACGAGAGCGGCAACCTCTTCCACATGAACCGGCGCGGCTACCTTTTCGCCACGGCGGATCCGGGGCGCGTCGAGGATTTCCGCGCCGCGGCCGAGGAGGCCGCCGCATTGGGAGCAGGCCCGCTGCGCACCCACAGCGGCGACCCGCAGGATCCGCCCTACCGGCCGGCGCCCGCCGAGGGCTTCGCAGGCCAGCCGACGGGCGCCGACCTGATCACCGACCAGACCCTCATCCGGGAGCACTTTCCCTATCTCTCCGAGAAGACCATCGCCGTCCTGCACCCGCGCCGCTGCGGCTGGTTCAGCGCGCAGCAATTGGGGGCCTACATGCTGGAACAGGCCAAGGCCCACGGCGCGCGTCTGATCCAGGCGCGCCTGGATGGAGTCGACGTCAGGGAGGGCCGCGTCCAGGCCGTGCGGTTGCAGGGCGCCGACGCTCCCACTCGGATTGATACCGAGAACTTCGTGGTGGCCGCCGGCCCCTTCACCAAAGCCGTGGCGCGCATGCTCGGGGTTGACCTGCCCATGTACTGCGAGTATCACGCCAAGATCGCTTTCAACGATCACCTGGGCGCGGTGCCGCGGCACGCCCCCCTGCTCATCTGGACCGACCCGCAGCGCCTGCCCTGGGACGACGAGGAACGCGCCCTGCTGGCCGAAGACCCGGAGACTCGCTACCTGCTGCAGGAGTTCCCCTCCGGCGTCCACGCCCGCCCCGAGGGACCAGCGGACAGCCCCGTGGTGCTCATCCTGTGGACCTACCACACCGAGCCTATGGAGCCCGTCTTCCCGCCGCCAGGCGATCCCCACTACCCCGAGATCGCCATGCGCGGGCTGGCGACCATGATCCCCGCCCTGCGCGAGTACTTCAAGCGTCCGCCGCGCCCCACGGTCGACGGCGGCTATTACGCCAAGACCGAGGAGAACCGTCCCCTCATCGGTCCGCTTCCGCTAAAGGGGGCCTATGTGATCGGCGCACTGTCGGGCTTCGGGCTGATGGCCGCGGCCGGTGCCGGTGAGCTGCTCGCAGCCCACGTCACGGGCGCTGACCTCCCGGATCACGCCCGCTGGTTCCTGCTGGAGCGCTACCAGGACCCCGAATATCGGGAACTGTTGAAGGATTGGGGCAGCACGGGCCAATTATAGAGCCTGCAGGGAATTGCCCTGCCATCAAGGCGGGTTCATCTGGAAGCATCGCCGCCGGCGTGTCATTCCGCAACGCGCGAAGGGCACGGCCCGCCGTGCCCTTCGCGAACGTATCAGCGTGCAGGCGTGGCATGGCACGCTTCTACAATAAGCCTGCTTCCATCAGCAGCTCCCTCAGGTGCTCGCGCTGCCTTTCCGAGGGGGGAAGGAGCGGCGCGCGTACGGGCCCACCGTAGAAGCCCAACATGTCCAAAGCCGCCTTCAGGCCCGCCACCCCGTAACCGCTCGTCACCGCGTGGTTGAGTTCGATAAGCGGCAATTGGATGGCCCTGGCGCCCTCCACGTCGCCCTGCTGGCAGCGCAGGCGGATCTCCTCCAGCCGGGAGGCAGTGATGTTGGCCAGCGCCGAAATCGCGCCCACCGCGCCCATGGCCAGCGCGCCCAGCAGCAGCCCGCCGGAACCGGCCAACACCTGAAAGCCCTGAGGGGCGGCGTGGGCCATCCAGCCCATCTTGATCACGCTCCCCCCGCTGTCCTTGATGCCCGCGATGTTGGGATGCTCGGCCAGCCGCAAGACAACCTCCACCGGCAGGTCGATCCCCGTGTTGACCGGCACGCTGTACAGGATCACCGGAACTGGCGCCGCCTCAGCCACGGCCAGGTAATGGCGTTCCAGCGCCGTCGGCGTCATCTGGCTGGTGAAATAGCTGGGATTGACCACCAGCAGCGCATCCGCGCCAGCCTGGGCCATGCGCCGCGCCAGTTCGATGGTCCCCAGCGTGGATTCCAGCGCCGCGCCGGCGATGAGCAAACGGCCGTCGGCGAGCACCTCGCGCGCCACAGCCACGACCTGGACGCGCTCCTCGACCGTCTGAAAAACGAACTCCCCATTCGAACCACCGAGCACCACCCCGGCCAACGGTTCGGCGTTCAGGCGGCTCAGATTCTCCGCCAACGCGTCCAGGTGCAGCGCGCCCTCATCATCGAAAGGCGTAGGCACAGCTGGGAAGATCCCCGCCAGGTCGATATTCCTCATGGAGCCTCTCAGCGATTGAACTCGGCCACGGCCTTGGCCACTGCATCACGGATGCGTTGATCAGGGATGTCCTCCACGCGCGTGTAGCGCGCCTCCCCCAACCAGATCTCCAGCGATCCGTCGGCGGCGGTGCCGAAGTCGATGCTTGCCGGGGGCAGGTCTCCCGATTGGGCCAGCGCTTCCTGCACCGCGCTTTCGATGGCCTCCGCGATCAGGCTGGCCCGCCTCTCGCCCTCCTCCAACCTGGCACCGGAGACGGCCGCCAGACGGTCCGAGACCTGCGGGTCATCACTCTGTGCACGCTGGAGCACGGAGCGCCGCCAAAGGTAGAGCATGAGCAGGATCAGCGCCAGCAGAGAAAGTGCCAGGACAAGGATCTCCGAAAGAGGCATGATGAAAGACGCTCCCTGGTGTGGGATAAGGACCCGATGGGGCGCGGCACGTTTGCCTGCCTCGCCCGCGGATCAGACTCCTACCAATATGGCACGTGCGGGCGCGCCGTCGCTGCCTTCCAACCTGAGCGGCAGACAATAGAGCATATACCGACCCTGGGAGACCTTGCTCAGATCGAGACCTTCGACCACCACAACCCCCGCCCCCAACAGGATCTCGTGCGTCGGACGGCTCTGTTTGTACGGGGCCACGGAAAGGTAATCCACGCCCACCAACTGCACGCCCTTGCGCACCAGCCACTGGGCGCCGCTGGCGTCCACACCCACAAAGCCCTCGTCGAACTTGCGCTCGCCGCGCGCCCAGTTCTGCGAATTGCGCGTCTTGAACAACACCCGTCTTGTGCGCGGCGGGATGCCTGCCGCCTCCAGCGTCCCCGCGTCCAGCACCTTCGCCTCGGGCAGATCGACCACGTAGGCCCTGCCGATCAACACCTTCAGGGACAGCGCATCCACCGCCCTTTCGCCCTCCAGGAAGTGCAGCGGCGCGTCCACATGCGTCCCGGTATGCACACTGCAGGACAGTCTGGAGACGTTGGCATTCGCTCCGTCGGCGATGGCCGCGGTGCGCTCGAGGATAACCGGCGGATCACCCGGCCACACGGGCATTTCAGGCGTCATGCCCACCGAGATGTCATAGACGCGCATGGAGCACCTCCATAAGCAAGGATTATAGATAGGGAGTCCCTGGCGCGCAAATAGCCCTGGCGCCGGGAATGCCGTCATCCTCCTGGCCGGCTGCGATCAAGACACGCCGCTGCGGACGACGAAAGCATGCATGGGGCGCGGATGCGCGGCTGCGAACCTTGCCGGATGGGGTCCGGTCGACTATAATCCCTGTCACCAGTCGGGGCGTAGCGCAGCCCGGAAGCGCACCTGCATGGGGTGCAGGGGGTCGGCGGTTCAAATCCGCCCGCCCCGACCAGGAGCCGTCGGTCATGCCGACGGCTCTTTTTTTCGTTCCTCCCCGCGGCGCAGCCCCGGCTGCATCCCCTCGCAGCCACATGCCCGGATCGATCCCGGCAGCGTCTGCACACCGGGGATGCGCCTCGGCGCTGGCCAGGCCCTGGGTGACAGGGCAGAGGCCCAGGTCCCTTCGCACTCAGGCGCGCTTTGTCTGCCGCATGGCATGCCCGAAGATGATCGGGGCGCGACAGCCAGAGGGGAACGATTGCTCACACGGTCAACTGGTGGCATGATAGGGACCTTGGGAGGTGCGACGCGGGCCATGACCGTTCAACTTTTCGTCACCTGTCTCATCGACAGCCTGTTCCCCGTAGTGGGCGAAGCGACGGTGGAAGTCCTGCGCCGCGCCGGGGAATCGGTCGCCTTCCCCCCGGATCAGACCTGTTGCGGGCAGCCGGCCTTCAACGCCGGCTGCTGGGATGAGGCGCGGCGCATGGCGCGCCGCACCCTGGAAGTGCTGTCCGCCGCTCCGGGCCCGGTGGTGATCCCCTCCGGATCCTGCGCGCACATGATTCGCCACGGCTACCTGGAGCTGTTTCGCGAGGATCCCCTGTGGCTCCCGCGGACCCAGGCCCTCGCCCAACGCACCTTCGAGCTTTCCGAATACCTGGTCGACGTGAGAGGGGTGACGGACTATGGCGCCTCTTTCGCCGGCCCTCTGGCTTACCACCCGGGCTGTCACCTGCTGCGCGGGCTGGGTGTCGACCGCCAGCCCAAAGCCCTGCTGAAGGTCATTGCGGGCGCGGAGCTGCGCGAACTGTCTCCCGATTGCTGCGGCTTCGGCGGGGTCTTCGCTGTGGAGCAGGAGCCCATCTCCAGCGAGATGCTGGCCCGCCGCCTGGCCCAGATCGAAGCCAGCGGCGCACAGAGCGTGGTGGCCTGTGATGTGAGCTGTCTGATGCACCTGGAAGGGGGCCTGCGCCGCGCCGGTTCGCCCGTCCGCTGCAGCCACCTGGCGCAGGTGCTCGCGGGCAAGGAGCCAGGACTGCGATGAAGCGCGACTTCCTGCGGCGGGCACGCCAGGCCATCGCCAACCCGACGCTCCAGATCGCTTTGGAGCGCAACGCCGAAAGGCGCACCCGGGCCTGGCGCGCCGCGCTGGCCTCCGATCCGGCCTTGATGGAGGCCCGCCGGCGCGCGCACCGGGTCCGCCTGCAGGTGATCCAGAACCTGCCGGAATTGCTCGAGCGCTTCGTCCACCGCGCGCAGGACAACGGGCTGCACGTCCATCGCGCCGCGGACGGTGACGAGGCCTGTCGCATCATCACCGAACTGGCGGCGACTCATGCCGTGCGGCTGGTCGCCAAATCGAAATCCATGGTCAGCGAGGAGGTGGGCCTCAATCGCGCCCTGCAGCGCGCCGGCGTCGAGGTGGTGGAGACCGACCTGGGCGAGTTCATCGTCCAGTTGCGCGGCGAGCCGCCGGCGCACATCATCACCCCCGCCGTCCACCTGCGGCGCCAGGAGGTCGGACGGCTCTTCGCCGAAAAGCTCAACATCCCCTACACCACCTACGTGCCGACGCTCACCGCCGCCGCCCGCCGCCGCCTGCGGCAGGTCTTCCTCCAGGCGGGAATGGGGGTCTCGGGGGTCAATTTCGGCGTGGTGGAGACGGGCACCCTGTGCCTGGTCACCAACGAGGGCAACGGCCGCATGGTGACTACGCTTCCCCGGATCCACGTGGCGCTGATGGGCGCCGAGCGCCTGGTGCCCACCCTGCAGGACCTGGACCTCATGCTCAGCCTGCTGCCGCGCGCCGCCACAGGCCAGAGCATCACCAGCTACGTCTCGCTCATTCAGGCCCCCCGCCGGCCGCATGAGCCGGACGGACCCGATCAACGGCACCTGATCATCGTCGACAACGGTCGCCTGCACATGCGATCCGGCCCGCTGGCCGAGGCCCTGCTGTGCATCCGTTGCGGGGCCTGCCTGAACGTGTGCCCCGTCTTCCGCGAGATCGGGGGACACGCCTATGGCAGCGTCTACCCCGGTCCCATCGGCTCCGTGGTCTCGCCCGGACTCTTCGGCCTGGAAGAGTTCGGTCACTTGGCCGAGGCCTCCACGCTCTGCGGGGCCTGCCTGGAGGCCTGCCCGGTGCAGGTCGACCTGCCGCGCCTGCTCCTGCGCGTGCGTGACGGCTATGCGCAGCAATCGCCGGCGCGCCGCGGGGTGCGCCGCGCCATGGCCCTCTACGCCTGGCTGATGGAAGACCCGCGCCGCTACCACCTCGCCCAGCGGCTGGCCGCCCTTGGCTCGCGCCTGCTCCCGGGGCGCGGAGGCTGGATGGCGACCCTACCCCCGCCCCTGACGGCCTGGTCGCGCAGCCGACACTTCCCCCGCTTCGCAGCGCGCCCCTTCCGCGCCCGCTGGCCTGGCCTGCCGACGCCGACCGACGCTCCCCCGCGCACCGTGCCTGTGACGACCCCGCATTCCCCACCACCGACAGAGACGACGCCGCATGCGGAAACGTTGGTGGCCCGCTTCGAGAGGGCGCTGACGGAATTGGGGGGCCAGGTGCAGCAGGTCCAATCACGCCAATTGGTTGAGGCGGTCGCGGCGAGCGTGGCACGCCTCAAGGGAAGAAATATCCTGGTCTGGACAGATCAGGACCAGGCACTCGACGAGGCCTGCCGCGCGCTGCGTCAGATGGGTGTGGAGGTCCTTTCCCCGGCCCTGCCGCGCGGCGGCGAAGAGCAGCGGCCGGAAGCCCTGGCGAGACTCGCCGAGGCCGACCTGGGCCTGACGGGAGCGCTCGCCGCTCTGGCCGACACAGGTACGCTGGTGCTGCCCTCCGGGGCCGGGCGCGCACAACTCGCGTCCCTGCTCCCCCCCGTGCACCTGACCGTGCTGCGGGCAAGCCGGATCTATCCTCATCTGCGGGCCTGGCTCGCCGCCGAAGGCCGGCGGCTGCTGGACGAGTCCGCCGTCGTGGCGCTGGTGAGCGGCCCCTCGCGCACCGCCGACATCGAGATGACGCTGACCGTCGGCGTCCACGGCCCCGGGCAGTTGATCGTCTTCATCGTGCAGGGCTAGACCCATCCACCACTGAAGGCGACTACCATGCACGCAGACGCCGCGGTGCCGGCATCGATGATGAACGATGCAGACGCATCGCTGTCTGCCGTGGTCGGGCCCCGTCTCTGCGCCAGACCGCGGCCACCCCGAGGGGCCGGTGTGAATCCCCTGTCGAGCAATAGTGCGCGCTTGCACACACCCATCAACGCGGTTACGCTTGTGTCACAGGCCCCGGCGGCCGCAAATCCAATGTCGAAAACAACCCCTTCTCCAGAGCACGACGCGATCCGCCTCACCCTGCAGACCTACCGCCGACACGCGGCGCACTTCGCTGAACGGTACTGGCGAACGCGCTCCAACGAAGCTCTCGAGCGCTTCATGGAACGTCTGCCGCAGGGGGCGCACGTGCTCGACCTGGGATGCGGCCCGGGGCGCGACCTGGCGCTCCTGCGACGCGCCGGGCACAGCGCGCTGGGCCTCGACCGCGTCATGTCCATGCTCCGCGAAGCACAGGCCCGCACCGAGGAGCCCCTCCTCCAGGCGGATTCCCGACGGCTTCCCTTCCAACAGGCCGCCTTCGACGCGGTCTGGGCCAACGCCTCCCTGCTCCACCTCCCGCGCGACGAGATGCCCCCGGCGCTGCAGGGGATTCGACGCGTCCTGCGCACCGCCGGGCTCTTCTATCTGTCCTTGAAAGCCGGTGATGGGATCCGCTGGCTGGACGCGCCGGGGCCGCGCGCCTTCACCCTGTATCGCATGGACGACCTGCTCGGGCTCCTGCAAGCTTCGGGCATGCGTGTCCTCCAGGCCTGGGAGCAGGTCTTCCAGGACGTTCCCTGGATTCACGCCATCGCCGCCAGGGGACATTAGGTGACCGGCATGCGATGGGAGAAACGCACGCTCCGCCTACTGGGTCAGCGTCTGGCCGTCTGTCGGCTCGACCCAGAGGGAGACGCGCCCCCCGCAGCGGGGGGATCAGGGTTCTTCGCCTTTCTGGAAACGCCCGGCGAGCGCACGCTCATCTGCAGCGAGGAACGAGCGCCGCGCGAGGCCGAGTGTGAGGTCGGCTGGCGGGCCCTGAAGGTCGAGGGGAGCTTCGACTTCCAGGTCGTCGGCGTGCTGGCCAGCCTGGCCGCCCCGCTGGCTGAGGCTCAGGTCCCCATCCTCGTGCTCTCGAGCTATGAGACGGATTACCTGTTGGTGCACGAGAAGAACCTGACAGCCGCTCTGCGGGCGCTGCGGGCAGCGGGCCATCGCATCATCGGAGTGCCCTAGGAGATGCCTCTGCAAACCCTCATCACGGGCGCGGCGGGGAACCTGGGCTCAGCGCTTGCCCGTCACCTCGCCCATGACCCACACCATCGGCTGCGCCTCATGATCCATCACACCCCGGCGCCGCAGGACCTGATCGCTGCCCCCAACGCCAGGGTCGTGACGGCGGATCTGGCCGATCCGCAGACGCTGCCCCCCGCCGTTCAAGGCGTCGACTGCGTGGTCCATTTCGCCGGGTTGCTCTTCGCACCCAGGCCCGAGCGCTTCCTTCCCGTCACCAACCTTGGATACGTGCACAATCTGGTGGCTGCCTGCCTGGAAGCCGGCGTGAGAAAATTCGTCCTGGTGAGTTTCCCGCACGTGGAGGGCCCTTCCACGCCGCAGGCCCCCGCACGAGGAACGCTGGAGGGCCAGCCGGACTCCGTCCACGCCAGAACACGCCTGGCGGCCGAACGCCATCTGTTCCAGAGCTGCCGCGAGACCAGGATGACCCCCGTCGCGCTGCGGCCATGCCTGATCTACGCACGCGGCCTGCACATGATCGAGGCTGCCCGCTGGCTC
>JAJRUD010000027.1 GCA_024277995.1 Chloroflexota bacterium | reverse complement strand
CTTCAATGGGTATCGGCCGCAGTTCTACATACGGACGATGGATGTGACGGGGACGGTCACGCTGCCGGAGGGCGTCGAGATGGTGATGCCCGGGGACAACGTGAATCTGACAGTGGAGTTGATCACGCCGGTGGCGCTGGAAAAGGGCTCGAAGTTCGCCATCCGCGAGGGTGGCCTGACGGTGGGCGCGGGCGTGATCACCGAGATCCTGGAGTAGGTGCGGTTTGGGGTTAGATCATGGCTAAGAAGGACGTAAGGCCCGTGATTACGCTCGAGTGCACGGAGTGCCGGGAGCGCAATTACACGACGGAAAAGAATCGCCGCAATGACCCGGGCCGCCTGGAGTTGCGCAAATACTGCGCGCGATGCCGCAAGCACACGCTGCATCGCGAGACGAAGTAGGGGCGTACGCCGCCCCACCACGCAGGCCAGTAGCTCAACTGGTAGAGCACCGGTCTCCAAAACCGGGGGTTGTGGGTTCGACTCCTGCCTGGCCTGCCTGAGAGAGCGAACGACGCCGCTGTAGGTCGGCGTCGTTCGGACTGAGGAGCAAAGCGCGTGGCAAAGGCACAGGCCTCGGCAAGAAAGAAGCCCAACGCAATCGTCCGTTTCTTCCGTGAGACTATCGCCGAGTTGCGCAAGGTCAGCTGGCCGTCGCGCGAAGAAGCAACCCGCTTGACGATCATCGTCTTGGTGGTGGTCACGGTGACCAGCGCGGCGTTCGGTATATTGGATTATCTCTTCGCGCAGCTCTTCAAGCTGATCATCGGCTTGGGCTAGTGAAGACGAATCGAGCCAGGGATGAACGAGCCGGAGCAGGATCGCATCGAGAGTGTGCCCGTGCCGGAGGCTGAGGTCACTGAGGACCGGCAGGGTAAAGAGGACGCTGCACAGCCCGAAGGGGTTGAGGCGTCGACCATTGAAGGCCCCGCCCTGCAGGGCGAAAGGGCCGATGTCGACGCGCCTGCGAAGGCCCGGTCCGAGGGCATCGAAGAGGCGGATGCTCAGGCTCAGGACGCTGATGAAGCGCTGCCGCATGCCGAGGCGGAAGATAAACCGCAGGCGGTCGCCGAGGACGAACCGGAAGCTGACGAGGTGACCGCCGAAGCCGAAGCGGAAGCCGAGCTGGCGGACGAGGCAGAGAAGACTGCCGATGAGCAGGCAGCCCAGGCTGAAGAAGAGCCTGCCCGAGAAGATGCGGAGCAGGACGAGGATTTGCCTGAAGGCGAGGAGCCTGTAGAGGAAGCTGAGCCAGCGAGTGCGGCTGAATCGGCTGCCGAAGAGCCGGTGGCGGAGGCTGAAGAGGAGCCTGCCCGGGAGGATGCTGAGCAGGACGAGGATTTGCCTGAGGGCGAGGAGCCCGACGACGGCCGCCGCTGGTACGTGGTCCATTGCTATTCGGGCTACGAGAACAAGGTGCGCCACAACCTCGAGCAGCGCATTGAGAGCATGGGGATGAAGGACAAGATCTTTGACGTGGTCGTCCCCACTGAAGAGGAGATCGAGGTCAAAGACGGCAAACGGCGTACCGTGGAGCGACGCGTATTCCCCGGCTACATTCTGGTGCAGATGATCATGGACGAGGACTCCTGGTATGTGGTGCGCAACACGCCGGGGGTAACGGGCTTCGTCGGCATGGGCAACGAGCCCACGGCGCTGCGCCCGGAAGAGGTGGCACAGATCATCAAACGCATGGAGGCCGAGGCACCGCGCATCAAGGTCACGTACAAGATCGGCCAGAAGGTGCGCATCATTGACGGCCCATTCAACGACTTCATCGGCACGGTGGATGACATTGACATGGAACGCGCCAAGGTGCGCGTGATGGTGTCCTTTTTCGGCCGCGAGACACCGGTGGAGCTGGATTTCTTGCAAGTAGAGAAAGCTTAACGGCGGGCTCGAATGCCCGCGTGGGAGGGCGGCGCCCGCTGCCCGCTTGCACCACGAAAGGAGAGACCTTGTGGCGAAGAAATTGAAAGCCGTTGTGCGCCTGCAGATTGAAGCCGGCAAGGCGAACCCCGCGCCGCCCATCGGGCCGGCGTTGGCTCCGCACGGCATCAACCTGATGGCCTTCTGCAAGGAGTACAACGCGCGCACGTCCAGCAAGGTGGGGGAGATCATCCCTGCCGAGATCAGCATCTACAGCGATGGCTCCTTCACCTTCATTCTGAAGACGCCGCCCACCTCGGTGCTGCTGCGCAAAGCGGCCGGTGTCGAGAAGGGTTCGGCGGAGCCCAACCGTGAGAAGGTGGGCAAGGTTACCCGCGATCAGATCCGGGAGATCGCCGAGATCAAAATGCGCGACCTGAACGCCGTGGACATCGAGGGTGCCATGCGCCAGATCGAAGGCACAGCGCGCAACATGGGAATAGTCGTCGAAGACTGAGCGAAACCGGGAAAGTGGGAGGGCCGACCGGCCCGTTATCACCACGAGGAGCTAGCATGCCGAAACACGGTAAGAAGTACCGCCTGGCGGCCGAAAAGATCGACCGCAACAAGCTTTACTCCCCCCTGGAGGCGCTGGAACTGGTGAAGGAGACCTCCTATGCCAACTTCGACGCCACGGTGGAGGTTCACATGCGCCTGGGCGTCGACCCGCGCCATGCTGACCAGCAGGTGCGGGACACGGTGATGCTGCCGCACGGCCTGGGCAAGAACGTGCGGGTGCTGGTCTTCGCCGAGGGTGACGCGGCGCGCGCCGCCGAACAGGCGGGCGCTGATTTCATCGCTGACGACGAGATCGTCAAACGCATCCAGGATGGCTGGTTCGAGTTAGACGCCACGGTGGCCACGCCCGACATGATGGGCAAGGTCGGACGCCTGGGCAAGATTCTGGGCCCGCGCGGCCTGATGCCGAATCCCAAGGCGGGCACCGTCGTGCCGGCGGACGACCTGCCGCGCGTGATCAACGAACTCAAGGCCGGCCGCGTGGAGTTCCGCATAGACCGAACGGCCAACCTGCACGTGCCCATCGGCAAGGTCTCTTTCGAGGTCGAGAAGCTGTATGAGAATATGGCGGCCTTGATGGACGTGGTCAAACGTGCCCGCCCGGCTTCGTCCAAGGGCACCTACATCCGACGCGTGACGGTCACCAGCACCATGGGCCCGGGCATTCGGGTCGAACCGAATCTAGCTCAGGCGATGGACGGGGCTGTCTGATTCATCAGGAGATGCTTCCCGGGCGAATCCCAGGATTCGCAACTGACTGACAGCTTGCTTCGCCAAAGACAGCAGGCGCCCCCCTTCGGGGAGGCTTAATCCCCTGCCTAGGCGGAGACCAGCGGAACCTTCCGCTCGCAGCTTTCCTGCTGTGTGAGTCTTTGCTGAGGCGACCTGCGCGAAGCAAAGACTTTTCTTATGGAAGGAGGTGAGAAGGACCTTGGCTATCTCGAAGGAACGCAAACAGGCGCTAGTGGCCCAGTACGAAGCCTTGCTCAAAGAGAGCAATGGGATGGTGCTGGCCGCCTTTTCTGGCCTCACCGTTCGTGAGATGGAGGGCTTGCGCAAGAAGATCCGGGAGGTCGGGGGTGAATTCCACGTCGTGAAGAACACCCTGGCCAAGCTGGCTTTCGAGCGCTCCGGGCTGGAGATGCCGCAGGAAATGTTCGAAGGAACGACGGCCATCGGCTTCGCCAGCGACGACATCCCGGGTGTGGCAAGGGCCATCGTCGAATTGGCCCGCGAGGTGGATACCGTCGGTATCAAGGGTGGCTACATCGAAGGCATCTTCTACACGGCGGACCAGATGGAACGCCTGGCCGACCTGCCGCCGCTGCCAGTGTTGCGCGGGCAGCTGCTGGGCGTCATCCAGGCCCCGGCGACTAAGGTGGCCGGTCTGTTGGCCGCTTCTGTGCGACAAGTGGTCAACGTGGTCAAGGCTTACTCGGAGACAGAGGCGCCCGCCCCGGGCGCAGCGTGAGCACGCCGTGCGGGCCGAGTCCGGTCGGCGGAAGCCGGCTGGATCCCAGGGAAGTCGGTCTGCCGGCGGGCACATGAGACGGGGCTCCCGAATGCGGTGGGGCCGCTGATAAGAAAATCGAAAAGGGACTGAAGGAGTTTGAAACATGGCTGACCTTGAAAAGCTTGTCGAGCAGCTGAGCGAACTGACGGTGCTCGAGGCCGCAGAGCTCACAAAGATGCTCGAGGAGAAGTGGGGCGTATCGGCTGCAGCGCCGGTGGCCGTGGCCGCCGTCGCCGCCGGCGCTGGTGCCGGCGAGGCTGCCGAGGAGAAGACCGAGTTCGACGTCATCATCAAGGACGTGGGACCGAAGAAGATCGACGTGATCAAGGCGATCCGCCAGATCACCACCCTGGGCCTGAAGGATGCCAAGGAATTGGCCGAGACCCCGGGCGCCAAGGTGCTGGAGCAGGTGGGCAAGGAAGCCGCCCAGGACGCCAAGAGCAAGCTGGAAGCGGCTGGAGCCACCGTAGAGTTGGCCTGACCCTGGCTGCGTCGCTACATGGAGCCGCCCAAACGGGCGGCTCCATGCGTTTTCGGCGGCAGGTGGCTGTGGTATATTCGCCTCTGCGAGGGACCCATGCGTGAACGAATCCTGATCATCGAAGACGAAGAACGCATCCTGCAATTCCTCAAGCGCGGCCTGGCTTATGAGGGTTATCAGGTGGATACAGCCCTGGACGGATCGATCGGGCTGGACCTGGCACGTGAGAACCCGCCGGACCTGGTCATCCTGGACTGGATGCTCCCCGAAGTGGAGCCGGGGCTGGATGGGCTGGAGGTCTGCCGTCGCTTGCGTGCGGGCGGAGACGTGCCCATCCTGATGCTCACGGCCAAGGATACGGTATCCGACCGGGTTCAAGGGCTGGACGCGGGCGCCGATGACTACCTGGTCAAACCCTTTGCGCTGGACGAGTTGCTGGCACGCGTGCGCGCCCTGCTGCGACGGGCCAAACGCGAGGACCCCAGAGTGCTCACCTTCGAGGACCTGCGCCTGGACACGGGGACGCATCTGGCCTTCCGCGGCGAGCGACCGATTGAATTGACGGCCAAGGAATACGAGCTGCTCGAACTCTTCCTGCGGCATCCGCGGCAGGTGCTCACCCGCGAACAGATCTACGACCAGGTCTGGGGGTATGACTTCGGCGGGGAGAGCAACATCATCGAGGTCTACGTGCGTTACCTGCGCCAGAAGACCGAGGCCGAGGGGGAACCGCGCCTCATCCATACCGTGCGCGGCGTCGGCTACGTGCTGCGGGAGCCTACGTGAGCCTGCGCGCCCGTCTCACCCTGTGGTACACCGCCGTGCTGGCCGGCGTCCTGCTGCTCTTCGGCGCCGCGGTTTACGTTCTGCTCTCCTACAGCCTCACAGCGCAGATCGAGGAGACGCTGGCCGTCACCGCGCAGGACATCCTGCAGGCCAGCCGCCGCGGTTTCCAGGGCATCATCCTACCCACGCCGGACCTGACGGGAAGCGTCTACGTCCAGGTCTGGGAGCTGCAGGATGGAGATCTATCGATCCTCTTCAGCAACCTGCCGGCCCTGCGCCAGCCTTTCGACCCCGAGGCGCTGACGGTCCACGTGCGCACCTTTACCACGGTCAATCTGAACAACGTGCCGCTGCGCGTCTTGACGGTCCCCCTGGTGGCGTTGCCTGAAAACAGCGTAGTGGGCTATCTGCAATTGGCGGCCTCTATGGAAACGGTGGAGCAGGCCCGGCAGATGCTGTTGCTGGTGCTCTTCGGGGGAACGGTGCTGGCAGTCGCCAGCGCGGCGTTGGTGGGATGGACCACGGCGCGCGCTGCGCTCAGGCCCCTGGATGAGATCACAGACACCGCGCTCCAGATCAGCCGGGCGGACGATCTCTCCCAGCGTCTGCCGCTGACCAGCCCGCCGGGAGATGAGGTGGGGCGCATGATCCTGGCCTTTAACGAGACCCTGGAGCGCATGGAGGGCCTCTTCGAAAGCCAGCGCCGATTCATGCAGGATGTCTCCCACGAATTGCGCACACCGCTGACGGCAATCCGCGGCCATGTCGACCTAATCCGACGCACAGGGGAGGCTGCCCCGGAATCGCTGGAGGCCATCGCCTCGGAGGTTGAGCGCATGACGCGCATGGTGCGCGACCTGATCGTCCTGGCTCAGGCAGAAACGGGCAATCTCCCCCTGGCTCAGGAGGAGGTCGAGCTGGATACGCTGCTGCTGGAGGTCTATCGCCAGGCACGGGTGCTGGCTCAGGGCCGGGTGCAGGTGCGCATCGGGGAGGAAGACCAGGGTCGCGTGATCGGGGATCGCGATCGGCTGAAGCAAGTGCTGCTCAACCTGGTGGCCAACGCACTGCAACATACCCCGGCCGGGGGACAGGTCACCGTGGGGCTAAAGTGCGTCGGCGACTGGGCGCGGCTGACGGTTTCTGACACGGGAGCGGGGATTCCCCAGGAAGATCTGCCGCATATTTTTGAGCGCTTCTATCGTGTGGATCGTTCCCGCAAGCGGCGCGAGAACGGGGGCGCAGGCCTGGGCCTGTCTATTGCCTATTGGATCGTGAAGAGCCACGGTGGGCGGATCGAGGTCGCCTCCCGGGTCGGTCAGGGCACCACCTTCTCCGTCTGGCTCCCGTGCGTCGGGCACGGAGCTGAGGGCTCCTAGGGAAGCCGCACGGCTGCCGCCCGGGCGCAGAGGCCGGCGCCGCCCGCTTCCAGCCAGCGCAGCAGCGCCGGGCTGACGGCCTTCCCCTGCTGGATGTCTGAAAGGATCGCCGTCCCCCAGGCCATGTAACGGCGGGTCTCCTGCGGCCACGATGAGACGGCACGACCGATGACGCCGTGCCCGCCATTGTAGCCTGCCAGGGCCAACCCCGCGTCACCCTGTGACAGATCGAGCGATCGCGCCAGATACGCCAACCCGCGCCGCGCATTGGTGTCCGGATCGAGCGGGTCTTCCCCCTCTTCGAAGTGATAGGGCATGACTTGGAAGAGGCCCAGCGCGCCCGCTGGTGAGACGGCGGTCGGGTCCCCGCAAGATTCGATCTGCATGACAACGGCGATCAGGTTCGGGTCCAGCGCGTGAACCCGCGACCAGCGCAGGATTTGGGGCTTCCAGCGCAGGACCTGCGGTGTGAAGATGGCTGAGAGCGCCGCGGATGCGACCTGTCTGCCCGGCTGGCCGCCGCCGGACGGCGCCTGCAGGGCGGAGAGGGCGCGCTGCTGAGGTTGGCTGGACGGCGACTTGGTGCGGTGGGCCATCCAGGCCAGGCTGGCGACGGAGACGGCGAGGGCGAGCCAGACCGGCAGCCAGAGCAGGGGCATGGGCAGGCCGGCGCGCCGCGCCCAGGCCCGCGGCTTGGGAGCCGCAGGGCCTGGATGGGCATGCCGGGAGACGGGGGCTTGGATCCGTGCCAGCATATGGGTCAGCGGCCCCGGGAGCCCTCGAAGCGTGCCTCGGGACGAGCAACGGGCTTGGGGGCGGCGCGAACGGGGCGCCGGCCGCTGCTGGCGGCGGCGTGCACAGGCTGGGGAACCGGCGGTGCAGCGGGCCGGCGGTTTGATGCTGCCCGCCGCTGGCGCACGACGGCTCTGCGATCAGCCTGGCTGAACAGGCGTTCGCCAGCCAGCGTGAAGGTGCCGATCATGAGCACGCGGATGAGCCACACCAGGACGGCGACGAAGATGGGCACGCTGCTCAACAACGTCTCGCGCCCCAGGATCTCGTTGCCGAGGCCCTGGTGGCCGATGAGCGCCAAGGACACGGCCCACCAGGTCAGCATGGCGTTCATCGTCGCAGCCAGGAACCAGGCGGCCAGCAGGTACCAGATCTCGACGGGTTCCTGCTCACCGCGCTCTGGGGTCAGCAGTCGCGCGATGCCGGCGAAGTCAATGCCGCAGAAGGCCAGGGCCAGGATGGTGGCCCACCGGACGCCGGCGAAGTTGAGACCGCCCAGCAGATCCGTGAGGGCGTACTCCGTGGTGCCGTAGTTGAAGACCTCGAAAGAGAGCAAGGCGCCGAGCATGATCAGGCCGAACAGGGCGCCTTTTCCGATCTGGAGTCGCGGGATCGCGGCCAGCAATCTCGCTGGGAGGGATGCCAGGGCGGAACCGGGTGAACGAGCGGGGTAGGCGGACATGCTGCACCTCCATATATGGAACATGTGTGCTACCCTGGCAGTATAGAACAGGTGTGCTAGTTTGTCAAGACCCTTTCCTCCCGCCACGCAACCCGGCCGGGACGCACAGGCATGAACCGCCTGCAGGGCTTTCGCCGGGTCGGACCTGGCGGGCCGGATTGCAGGAGGTGCAGATGCAGACGGGGTCCATGCTCCTCCGGCAGGCGGCGGCTGGCTGCGCCGGCCATCGCCGAGCCTCAATCGCGCTTGATGCTGCTGTGGAAGATTTGCTTGAAGTTGGCCTGCATGACGTGCTTGTCGTCGAAGCCCATCATCTTGAGACCGCGCGACGTGGCGACGAAGAAGGCGATCATCTCCGCCGGTACGCAATAGACCAGGGGACTCAACAATGCGCTGGGTTTTCCAAAGACGGGGATGGCCAGATCAGCCTGGGCCTTGGCCTCCTGGTCATCATGGTCGCAGATGGCGATGCACGTGGAGCCCATCTCTTTGATGGTGAACATATGCTCCCGGGCGCGATCCAGACTGGCACCGGGAGTTGTGATGACGAAGGCGTAGGTGTTCTCATTTATGATGAAGTACTGCTCGTGGGCCCATTCCTCCAGCTCCTGGCCGATCGCCTTCAGGCGTGCCGCCTCGATCATCTTGGCCATGGAAAAGAAGGCGGTGCCGTAGTTCGGGCCTCCCCCGACGAAAAGCACGAGAGCGTCCTGAGAGATGGCCTTCCCCAGTATGTCGTAGAGGGCATCGTTGTCGTTGATGGTGCGCGCCAAGCCATCGGCCAGGGAGGAGATCTGGCCCAGTGCGGCTCGAACCTCGATCGGCGACATCCTCTGGCGCACCTCGGCCAGGTAGAGCGCCAGGCAGTATTGCATGACCATGGAGGCCATGTAGCTGCTGGTGCCAGGTGCGAAGCGGCGCTCGTTCGACGGCGAGAGTTGCCTGGAGCGTGAGCCGCGGGCGCGGCCTCAACTGGCCTCGATCGGAGATTTCTCGCCGACCGTCTGCGGCGCCGACCTGGTCTTATAATCCTCGGAGTTGATGCCCACCCTTCCCCTGGTGTAGAGCCACAAGAGGGCCGTGCCGAGGGCCAGGGCGGGGAAGAGTACCAAGCCCGCCTCCGGGCCGAAGGCCCCGCCGGTGATCAACTCGGGGCCCTGCACCCTGTGCTGGATGAGGCCGAAGAAATCCAGCCCGCTGACGGGGAAGCCGAAGATCGTCCCCTCGAAGAAGTTCCAGCCGAAATGGAGCCCGATCGGCAGCCAGAGATTGCCGGTGCGCAGCCAGCCATAGGCCAGGAACAGCCCGGCGCCCAGGATCCCCAGGACCGACATCAGCGTGGCGTTGGGATTGGCCAGGTGCAGCACGCCGAACAGGGCTGAGGACAGGAACACGCCCAGTGGCAGGTTGAGCCCGTCGGCTAGGTTTTGCAATTGATAGCCGCGGCTCATGAGTTCTTCCTGCCATCCCACCATGGCGAAGAGCACCAGGCCGGAGATCAGACCGAACAAGGCCTGACGCGGGGAGCTCGCCTGCCACGCCCACCCCTCGAATTGCAGCCAGCCCATGGCCCATTCGAAGAGGAATATGCCTCCCATCATCAGTCCGGGCAGCGCGAAGCCGATGGCCAGGTCGGGCAGGGTATGGCGGTCGACATCCAGGCCCAGGGAGCGAAAGCTGCGCCGGTCGAGGTAGCGCCGTGCGACGTAGGTGGCGACGGTGAGGCCGGCGAAGGAGGCCAGGTTGAGGATGGGGCGCAGCGTCTGCCCGTTGCCACGCTGGAGCAAGCCCAACGCGAGCAGGATCCCGGCGATGGGCAGGCCGAACAGGAAGGTGAACACACTGAGAAACAAGCTGTGCAGTGCCAGGCGCCATCCAGAGCGCAGTCGATGTTCATCGGATGAGATGAACAGGCGCGCCAACAGGCCACGGGATTTTTGGGGTGATGGTTGATCCATGTTGCGGCTTCCCTCCGGCGATGGAAGTTCGCGGTGAGTGGTCCGAACGGGGCTACGTCCCGAGACATTCGTTCATGAGCACCACCAGGTGGTTCTCCAGGGTGTGGAAGGAATAGTAGCGACTGCCGATGGTGTAGTTGTGCTCCGCCATCTCGGCGGCCAGATCGCGGTCTTGCAGCACCTGGCGCGTCATGCGCACGGTCTCTTCGGTGATGAAATCCTCGAAGCCGATCACCTGGAAACCCTTGGGCTGGATGTCGCTCTTGAAGATCTCGTAGGTGCTCATCACGATCGGGCGCTTGTAGTAGATGGTCTCCAGGAAGGCGTTCCCGAAGCCCTCGATAGTGGAGGGATACGTCACCAAATCGGCGTCGCGGTAGGCGTCGGCCAGGGCGTAGATCTTTCTCCCGTCGGGCATCTTGCCGCGACGATGGTTGACGATGTCGGCGCCGAAGATGACGCGCACTCCCATGATGTCCGCGTAGTCGCGCAGGTATCGTTAGTAGGCGGAGCCCTCGTCACCCGATTTGTGGGTGATGACCAGCACGCAGGGCAGGTCGAGCCGTCGGATCAGCTCGATGGCCAGCTCGATGCGCTTGCGCGGGACGATGCGCGTCGGCTGGAGCAGGAAGTAGTCCTCCTCGCCGATGCCCAGGTCGGCGCGCAGGCCAGCGGCATAGGCATCTTCTTCCGGGGGTGGGGTCTCGAAATCCATCACATTGGGGATGACCAGTGAACTGGCGCCGGTGCGCAGCGCGAGCTGCCGGCCGGCGAAGGAGTTGATCACCACGTGGTGGATGGAGGGCAGGTGCGGGGGGAAGGCGGTCTGCAAGTAGTCGACGGCGGCGCTGATGGAAAAGCGCTTGCGTTCCCAGGCGAAGTCGTGATGATGGGCCACCGTGGGGATGTTGGTCTCGGCGATGAACTCGGTCAACGCCAGACCCAATGGCACATTCATGGGCAGTGAGAGCGCGTTCTCCACGACGAGCAGGTCGATCTCGAATTGCTGAGTGAACTCATAAAGGTGCGTCTTGATGTGGTCCTTGAAGGCCTGGATCACCTGCGAGGTGCGGGCCGAGCGGGTCTGGCGCCCGAAGAGGTCCTGGCTCAGGGCTGAGATGGCGGGGTGTTTGAAGTGGGCCTCGGGGACCAGGTAAGTGTGATCGACGGGGCGGTCGCTTTCGCCGGCGAAGTAGAAGCATTCGTACCCCAGCTTGGTCAGGATATCGGCCCATTTTTGTGCTTCGAGCGATACGCCGTCCGTGCCTGCCAGGCGGGTGGAAACAAAGCCAACGTGGCCATGGTTGGGGTTCATAATGACTGCACCTCGATGATTTCCGGTTCGGCATTGGGAGGGATGTGGTCCCAAACGGCCTCAATGGGCAGGCCCTGCAGCTGGACCTTGACGACGGCCAGTGCAAGGCCGTGGGAGACGATGGCCACACGGCCGGAGGGATGGCTTTGCAGCACTTCCCGCACGGCCTGCAACACGCGCTGCTGCAATTGGCCCACGGTCTCGCCGCCGGGCGGGGCCACCTGGAGCGGATCGCGTTTGCGCCGCTCGAAGGCCTCGGCGAAGCGCTGGCGGATGTCTTCGAAGAGCATCCCCTCCCAGCGCCCCTGGTCGATCTCGCGCAAGCGGGGGTCCAGATGCAGGGGGGCGCCCGTCATGCGGGCCAGGGCCTCGGCCGTTTGCCGGGCGCGGCTCAGGTCGCTGCTGTAGATCGCCTCCAGGGGTTGGCCCTGCAGGCGCTTGGCAACCTGCTCGGCCTGCTGCACGCCGCGCTCGTTCAGCGGGACGTCGCTCTGGCCCTGATAGCGCCCTTCCAGGTTCCAGTCCGTTTCGCCGTGGCGGATAAGGACGAGTTCGGTCATGGCATCCACATCCGCCTCAGGCGGCACGCTTGAATCGCTCGCGGTATTCAGGGATCTCGATCATGGGCGGCCGCTCACGCTCGGCGATCTCCTCCACCTCCAGGAAGAAACGCGAATCCTCACGGCGGATGAGTTTCATCGAGCGATTGATGTCCTTCAGCAGGGAGAGGCCGTAGTGGCGGTCCAGCTTGCGGATGACGGTCTGAATGATGGCGAAGGACATCTTGCTCAGGGCGGTGAGGGGCTGGTTATGGTGAATACGCTCGATCAGGTCCACCTGGCCGATGGCGCCCAGGCCATAGCGCTCAAGGATGTCTATGAGCAGACCGGTCTCGACCCCATAGCCGGAGGAGAAGGGAACCTGTTCGAGTGCCTCGCGCCGGCCGCCATACTCGCCAGAGAGCGGCTGGATCAGACCCGAAAGGGCGGGGAAGAAGAGGTTCAGCAGCGGGCGGGCCGTCAGCTCCGTCACGCGTCCGCCGCCGCCGGCCTGGATGCGGTCTCCCACCTTGATGGGGCGCAGGTAAAAGCCCTTGATGAACATCAGGTCTGGCCTGTGCAGCAAGGGGCCGATCAGGCCATAGATGAAGCGCGGGTGGATGTTGACGATGTCGGTATCGATCCACAGGATGATGTCGCCGTGCGTCAGGTAGAGGCTTTTCCAGAGCGCCTCGCCCTTGCCAGGGCGCGCGCCGTATTGCGGCAGGACCTGCTGGTGGATGTGCACCGGGACGCCCAGGCTCTCGGCGATCTCACGCGTGCGGTCGGTGGAGTTGGAATCCACCAGGATGATCTCGTCCAGCAGTGGCACTTCCTCCATCAGCGCCCAACGCACGGTGTTGATGACGTTGGCCACCGTCTCCTCTTCGTTTAGGGCCGGCAGGGCCAGGCTGATGGTGGTGCCGCGCTTTTCCTTCAAGGCCAGCAGGCGCTCCAGGTCTGCGAATTCGGCTGAGTGGAAGGTGTTCTCGGCGAACCATTTATCCACCAGGATGGAGATGGCCTCCAGGCCGATGACCTCCGTCGGCCTGGTGTTCGTGGTCTGCGGCCCGGCGCGCGCCAGCAGCAATGGGATGTCGGAACGCTCCAGCAGGGCCTGGGCCAGCTTGTGCACCGGCCCGTCGTCTTCCTCGTCGTTCCCCTCGCGGGCGCAGACGATGGCCAGGCTGTAGCGTTCGCTTTGCTCCAGCACGGCGTCCGGCGGGTTGTCGGCCAGCAGGATGGCGTCCTGGACCTGGGGCAGGTGCTCCAACACCTGGTCCATGGCCAGGCTGGCCTGCGCGGTGGGTTTGTCGCCGGCCGCGTCCTCGGGGCGCAGGGTGGTCAGCGTGTACTCGCCGGATCGCGCCAGGTTCAGTCCCAGGCGCAGCGCCAGTTCGCTGTCGGCGCCCGTGCGCAGCACCACCAGGATGTCGCCGGCCTCGCGCGGCTCGGCGCCGCGCAGCACTGCCACGTTGCAGGGTGGGTGGGCCAGGGCGGCCTGGGTGAGCCGCTCCTGCTCCGCCTCTCCCTCCAGCCAGGGCAGCAGCAGCAGGTCGACGTTGTTCTTGGCCACGAAGGCGAAGATCTCGTGTGCCGGGTGGTGAGAAACCAGGATCTTGGGCCAGACGCGCACTTCCTGGTCGGCGGCGGCCTCCCTCAGCCTCTGGCGCAGCTCGCGCGCCTCGGCCGCGGCCTGGCTCAGGGAACGGGCCGTGGGCACCGGGACCACGCCCAGCAACAACACCTGGCGACGATCGCTGAGCGCGACGGCCAACTGGATGAGCGGGTCGCTCTCGACGCCGTACAGCACCGGCACCAGGATGCGGCGCGGCTGTCGGCGGCGGCGTTTGAGGGTTCGTGCGGGTCTTGCGGGGGCTTCTTGCATCAAGCGCCTTCCCCTAGCAATGGCAGCAATTGCCCGGAGACGATTCGTCCCCAGGTATACCGTCGAAGTACCCGATGGCGCAAGGTCCAGGCGGGGTCCGCCGCCAGGGTCTCGGCGATCATCTCGGCCACCGATTGCGGCTCGGCCTGCAGTGGGAAGTAATGCGCGCCTTCGCCGGCGCTCTCGTGGAAGGGAGAGATATCGCTACAGAAGATAGGCAGGCGCGTCAGCCCGGCCTCCAGCAGCGGGATGCCGAAACCCTCGTTCCGACTGGGGAAGAAGAGGGCATCGCTGAAGGCGTACAGGTTGGCCATGGTCTCGTCGTCCACGTGGAGTGGTTCCTCTCCACCCAGTTGGTAGAGGAAGTGGGCGCACCCTTCCAGCCCCAGCTCCCGGCGCAGGTCGAGAAGTTCTTGCAGGTAGGTCAGATTGGCCGGGTTGTGGGGACCGGGCGGGCCGCTCACCAGCAGGCGGACATCGGTGTCCATCTGGCGCCGCAGTTCGCCCAGCACGGGCAGGGCGAACTCGATGTTCTTGCGCCGCGTGACGCGCGCCGGCAGCAGCAAGACCACCTCGGCTGCCAGCAGGTCCAACCGGCTCACCAGGCGTTGCATGAGCGGCGTCCAGCGCCCGGTGAGGGCCGGATCCACGCCGGGGGAGATGACGTGGATGGCATCCGCCGATACCCCGTACAGGCCTGCCAGGCGCGCGCGCTGGGCGTGAGAGACCACCACGTTGGACACACCCGGCCAGGGGCGGCGCAGCAGGTCCCAGGGTTCGCCTGGGTGCAGTTCGGCGCGATAGCCGGGGCGGTCCCACGCCAGGTCGTGGTGCCAGCCCACCAGGCGCGGCAGCGCCTCCCGCTGATGCAGGGCCCACAGGGCGGCGGTGAGGGCCAGGTTCTTGTGCAAGGTGAGGGCGTTGTGGACGATCAGGGCGCTCAGGTCGGCCACCGCCGGGCGCAGGGCCGCTTCCAGGTCTCGCCTCAGCTCCTGGAAGGCCTCTCCGGTCTGTCCCTGGTCCAGTTCGGCTTTGGACTGCATGACGCGCGGGTGCATGGAGTAGAGCTCCGGGATCAGGCGCAGTTCGACGGCCGGCTCGGGCGCTGCGCCCTGGCCGACGATCAGCACGGGTTCATGGCCCAGCCGGGCCAATTCGCGGGCGTGGTACAGCAGCGTCTGCTCCACCCCGCCCACCATCGGCGGACCGCTGTAGTGCAGCAGACCGACCCTCATGGCCTTTCTCCCGGCGCGAGCCAACGCACTTGGTATGGTGCCAAAGCTAATTCTCTCGTATCGACATGTTCATCCTGCAGGATATCGAGCATGCTGTCCTGGGGTGCGACCTGACGGGGCAGGGTGATGGTCTGTCGCTCGCCGCGTACCTCGTGCAGGCAGAGCAGCGGGTGTCCCTCCCGCGGTCGGCGCAGCACGGCGAAGAGGCCAGGGCCCAGGTCGGGTATCTGCTGCTCGGCCTGCGGGTGGAAGGCGGGCTGGTGTCGGCGGGTCGCCAGCAGGTGGCGGTACCCCCGGAAGATGCGTGCGCTGTGCGATGCGGGGTCCGTCAGGGCGGCCTCCAGTTCGGACAGGTTGAACTTGTGGCGGTTGATGGCCCGCGGCGAGCCGGTGCGTTGTGCGGCGGCGCGATCGTTGCGCGAACCGAAGAGGCTGTGGACGTAGATGCCCGGCACGCCCGCCAGGGCCAGCATGACCGCTTGCGAGGCCAGGAAGCGGGCGGCAGCGCGCGCCGCGTCCCGTTCCAGCTCCTCGGCATCGGTGAGCGCGTCGAACCACGTGATGTTCAGCTCGTAGGGAGCCTTCCCGCCATCGCCCAGGCCGCGGTAGGAGACTTGGCCGCCGCGGGCCAGGGCCAGGTCGATGAGTGCCTGCAATTGCTGGTCGCTCAGGATGCCGCGCGCCGGGAGCACGCCGATCCCGTCGTGGGAGGCCAGAAAGTTGAAGAAGATGGTCTGGCGTGAAGGTGTCTGCAGCCCCTGGGCCCAGGCAGTCAGGTGCGAGGCGTCGCCGCGGGTGAAGGTGTGCAGAACCAGCGGCGGCAGGGGGAACTGATAGACCATGTGGGCCTCGTCGTCTCCATCGCCGAAATAGGCCACGTTGTCCCTGTGGGGCACGTTGGTCTCAGTGATGATGTAGACCCAGGGGGCGACGGCCTCCATCACCGCCCGTATCAGCTTGACGACGCGATGGGTCTGGGGCAGGTGGATGCAGGTGGTGCCAATCTCCTTCCAGAGATAGGCGATGGCATCCAGGCGGATGATCTGCGCGCCCTGGCGCACGTAGAAGAGCAGCAGGTCCAGGATGGCCAGCAGGACCTCCGGGTTGGCGTAATTCAGGTCGATCTGGTCGGCACTGAAGGTGGTCCAGACGTGGCGCACGCCTTCGCTCGTCTCGAAGGGTGTGAGCAGGGGCAGATCGCGCGGCCGGACCACCATGGAGAGGTCCGTCTTAGGATCCACACAGATGAAGAAATCCCGATAGGGCGCTTCACCGCGCAGGAAGGACTGGAACCAGGAGCTATGGGCAGAGATGTGGTTGATGACCGCGTCCACCATCAGGCGCGAGGAGTGTGCGATGTGCCGGATGTCCTCCCATGACCCCAGCGCCGGGTCCACCTGTCGGTAGTCGATGACGGCGAAGCCGTCGTCGGAGGAGTAGGGGAAGAAGGGCAGGATGTGGACGCCGCTCAGATGCTTCGCCAGGTGGCGGCGCAGGAAAGATTCCAGGGTGCGCAGGGGCGGCTCATCTGCGGCGCGTATCTGATCGCCGTAGGTGATCAGTATGGCGTCAGCCTGGTTGAGCGGTCCGGCGCTCGGCGGCGGAGCGGGGGCGCGGTTGAGATGGTCCCTAAGCAGGGCCTCCAACCTGGGTAGGAGAGCGGAGCCCTCCTCCTGACCGTAAAGGAAAGCCAGGTGGTCGGCCATAGCTTGCAGGACGTGCTGGGAAATGACAGCGGCGGTCATTGAGCAGTGATGCACCTTGGTGCCGGGATGCCTGGCCTGCTGAAACCGGCCAGTCCATCCCAAGTTTACCAGGACCCTCCGGAAAAGGCCTCATGCTTCTGCCTCGCCATCATCCGCAGTGAGTCTGCCGCGAGCGTGCCCCTGCGGTGATCGTCTAGTTTCGATTTCCCGACTGCATCCTTCTGGCAACCCTGCCAGGCAACACTGCCCTCACCGGTCACCTCTACATGCTCGACGGAATGCCCGGCCCCTTCGCTCGCCTGGGTGAGCTGCGCTGGGGTGATAGCATCCTGGTCCACGTCGGTCAGCGGACGTATGCATGTTAAGTGCGCGCCCTGCGCGCCGTGGATCTGCAGGGCCTGGCGGCCCTGCGCCATGAGAAACTGGACTGGCTCACCCTGATCACCTGCCAGGACTACGACGCGCAGGAGGCAAGCTACCGCCGCCTGGTGCTGCGCGCCGTGCGCGTGGCGGCCGAGCGAACCTGGCGCTCGCAAGGGGCCCAAGGACTTGCCGATTTTTGCGCCATTTTCACGCGGCTCGGTTGACCATATGTCCATCGCGGACTAATCTAATGGGGCGATGTTGTCCCCCGAGACGGGGACCTCGGCCTGCGTCCCAGCGATGGCGGGTGCATGGCGCCCAGGAGGCTCACATGGGGGATGGCACCTTCTATCGGCGGCTGTTCGACGACATACCGATTGGCCTGTATCGCACCACGCCGGAGGGGGAGATCCTCGAGGCCAACCCCGCCCTGGTCGCCATGCTTGGCTTCCGCGACCTCTCTGCGCTGCGCAAGGTGAACGTCCGCAGCCTGTATGTCGATCCCCATGACCGGGAGCGTCTCGTGGAACGCCTCAGGCAGGACGGGGTGGTCTACCACTTCGAGACGCGATTGCGACGTGCTGATGCCAGGACCCTCGAAGTCGAGCTTTACGCCCGCGCCCTCTACGATGAGCAAGGGAAGATCCGTTATCTGGCCGGCAGCGTGCAGGACGCTTCATGGAGCAAGCGGGCTGAAGAGAGGCTGAAACGACGCGAGGCCGTCCTGGCCTGTGTGGGCTATGCGGCGGAGCGTCTGCTCACCGAATTGGACTGGCAGAGCTGCATCCAGGACATCCTCCAGCGCCTGGGCCAGGCCGCTGGCGCGGATCGGGCGTACCTTTGCGAGATGTGCTCTGATTCCGGGGCCAAGTCGTTCCCCGGCCGACGCCATGAATGGCTGGCGCCGGGGATCGACGGCCAGCTTGAGGGTGTCGGCCTGCAGGTCTGCAGCTTCGAGGCGGAAGGTTTCGAGCGCTGGGCAGAGGTTCTTGGATCGGGGGAGCCTCTGCATGGTAGTGTGGGCGATTTCTCCGAGAGCGAGCGTGATCTGCTGCAGGCGCGCGGGATCCGCTCCCTGGTAGTGGTCCCCATCATGGTTTCGGGCTCGTGGTGGGGGTGGATGGGGCTGGACTCCTGTCGCGATGACCGTGAATGGGAGCAGGCCGAGATCGATGCCCTGCGCATCGCCGCCAATATCCTCAGCGCGGCGGTGGAGCGGCAGCGTGCGGAAGAGGAGCGCGAGCGACTGCTGCGAGCCGAGCACGAGCAGCGCCTGCAGGCCGAGACGCTGCGCGAGGTCACCCTGGCGCTGGCGGCCCAACAGGATCTGCCGGAATTGATGGAGGAGATACTGCGCCGGGCGGCGCGTCTGGTGCCCTACGACGCGGCAAACATCTCACTCCTGGAAGGCGAAAACCTGCGCGTGGTCCACTGGCGCGGCTACGATGTGTTGGGAGGCGCCGAACTGGTGGAAGGCTTGGTCCAGCCGTTGGTGAAGCTCCCCTACGACGCTCAGGCGCTCGAAGGCCGCAAGGCCATCCTGGTATCCGACACCCATCAGGATCATCAGTGGGTGATCCATGAAGAGACCTCATGGGTCCGTTCGAACGTCGTC
The DNA here is from genome assembly GCA_024277995.1 of Chloroflexota bacterium. Lineage (GTDB taxonomy): Bacteria > Chloroflexota > Anaerolineae > Anaerolineales > E44-bin32 > JAJRUD01. The sequence goes on along the minus strand of JAJRUD010000027.1, from coordinate 3,638 downwards.
GTACCCATCCTGCTGGGCGAGCGCCCTCTCGGCCTGTTGCGGTTTGACAGCGCGACGCCCGGCTACTTCACCGCCCAGGATGCGGAGCGTCTGGTGCCTCTGGCGCGCGCCGCGGCGCTGGCTTTGGAGAACGCACACCTGCTTTCGGAAGCGCAGGCGCGCGCCGCGGAGCTGTCCAGCCTGTTGGATGCCACGCGCGCCGTCTCATCGGCGCTGGAACTGGAAACGGTGCTGCAGACCATCGCCCGGCGGGTCCTTGATCTGGCCGGCGCTGACGGCTGCACCCTCTCGCGCTGGGAGCGCGAGGCGGGGACCCTGGTGACGTGGATCGATCGCTTCGCCGACAACCGCAGCGACCCCGATCCGCCGGGCACCAGCTACAGCTTGGCGGATTTCCCGGCCACGCGCGCCGTGCTCGAGGGCCGCAGGCCGCTCATGGTGTGTGCGCAGGATCCCGACGCGGACCCCGCTGAAGTGAGACTCATGAAGAAGCTCGGTCAACGGGTGCTGCTCATGCTTCCGCTGGTGGCCCATGACCAGGTGATCGGTCTGTTGGAGGTGGATCGCACCCGGTCTGACATCCCCTTCAGCGAGCAGGACATCCGCATCTGCCAGGGGTTCGCCGATCAGGCTGCGGTGGCTATCGAACACGCGCGGCTTTTCGGCCAGCTTCAGACACAGACAGAGCAGTTGGAGCAGGTCCTGGCCTCCGTCCCAGAGGGCATGATCCTGCTTGACCACACGCACCGGGTCCTGATGGTCAATCCACTGGGGCGGGAATATCTCGACCTGCTGGCCGGTGAAGGTTGGCAGGAGAGGTTATCCAGACTGGGGGATCGTCCCATTGAATCCTGTCTTACGGAGCGGAGGGCAGGCGATTGGAGTGATGTGGTCAGCCCGGGCCCCCCGCAGCGCATCTTTGAGGTGGAGGCGCGCCCGGTCCGCGTCGATGGGCGGGAACCGCAATGGGTCTTGCTGGTGCGGGAGATCACCCAGGCGCGCGCCATCCAGCAGCGCCTGGCGCTTCAGGACAGGCTGGCTTCGGTCGGCCAATTGGCCGCCGGCATCGCCCACGACTTCAACAACATCATGGCCACCATTACCCTCTTCGGTGAGATGCTGCAGAAGGAAGAGGGGATCTCCAATCGGGGGCAGGAGCGCTTGAGCATCATCATGCAGCAGGCGCAGCGCGCCGCCACGCTCACCAAGCAGATCCTGGATTTCAGCCGCCAATCGGCGATGGAGCCGCGCCCATTGGACCTGCTGACTTTTCTGCTCGAGTTGGAGGGATTGCTGGCGCGCGTGCTGCCCGAGAACATCCATCTCAAGTTGGAGTACGAAGACGGAGACTACGCGCTCAGCGCCGACCCCGGTGGCCTGCAGCAGGTCTTCATGAACCTGGCGCTCAACGCGCGCGACGCCATGCCGGGAGGCGGCGAACTGCGCATCCTGTTGGACCGTCTGACGGCACATAAGGGGGGGCTTCGCATTTTCGCGACCTATCCCCTGGTGAGTGGCTGCGGGTGCGCGTGGTGGATAATGGGACGGGTATTGCGCCTGAACACCTGCCGCGCATCTTCGAACCTTTCTTCACCACCAAAGGCGTCGGGCAGGGGACGGGGTTGGGGCTGGCGCAGGTCTTTGGCATCGTCAAGCAGCATCGTGGCCATATCGATGTGGAGAGCACACCGGGGGAGGGCACGACTTTCTCCATCTATCTGCCGGCCTCGGGAGCCTGGGGCCCCTTCGTCCCCGTGGATCTCGGGCGCGAGATGGATCTGGCGGATGGGGGCGGCGAAACGATCCTGTTGGTGGAGGACGACCCTGCAGCTCGGGAAGCGGTCAGGGAGATTCTCGCCATGCTGAGCTACCGCGTCCTGGTGGCCGATGACGGCCTCCATGCTCTGGAGGTCTTTGAGTGCCACAGGGGTGAGATCGACTTGGTGCTGAGCGATCTGGTGATGCCCGAACGAGGCGGGATCGCCCTCCACAGATCGCTGGTCGAGCGCGATCCAGGCGTAAAAATGGTGCTCATGACGGGCTACCCGCTGGGCAGGGACCTCCGTCAGGTCCTGAGCGATGAGGGGGTGCCTTGGGTGCAAAAGCCCCTGGATTCGACGACCCTGAGCCAGGTGGTGCGGCGGGTGCTTCGGACGGACGGTTGATCGGTACCCCCAGAGGGCCTGGCTCCGGCTGCGCGGCACGCGCAGGGCTCGCGAAACACGGCGGGTTTTGCGAGCGCTTTCTCGGCCCATCCCACGCGATGAGAGCTTGAGGAATGAAAAGCGGCCCAGGTCAGGCCGCTCTCAGCGGAGAGGGTGGGATTCGAACCCACGGTGGCCACAAGGACCACAGCGGTTTTCGAGACCGCCCCGTTCGTCCACTCCGGCACCTCTCCGCCGGCATTATAGCGCGCCCATGATCATATTTCCACTTCATCACCCAGGGCGGGGTAGTACACCTCCTCCAGTCCCTGCGCATGCAGCTTCTCCGTCAGGGCCTGGGCGGCCTCCGGCTCGCCATGCACCAGGAAGACCTTGCACTGTCGACCTTCACCGGCAGCCAGCGCGTAGCGCAGCAGGAAGGCCTGGTCGGCGTGGGCCGAGAGCCCGTTCAGCGAGACCACCTCGGCGCGCACTTTGTGCTCCTCGCCGAAGATCTTGACCTTCTTGTTCCCCTCCAGCAGGCGGCGGCCCAGGGTGTGAGGTGCCATCCAGGAGGTGATGAGTATGGTATTGCGACTGTCGCCGATGTTGTTGCGCAGGTGGTGCAGGATGCGCCCCACCTCTGCCATCCCCGAGGCGGAGATGATCACCAGCGGCCCGCGCATGTCGTTGATGGCCTTGCTCTCCTCCACCGAACGCGTGTAGGTGAGCAGATCAAAGCCCAGCGCCTTGCCGTGCGGGTCCTGCGCCATGAATTGGAGCGTCTCCTCGTCGAAGCATTCCGGATGCTCGCGGAAGACGTCCGTCACGTTGACGGCCAGCGGGCTGTCCACGAAGACGGGAACGCGCGGGATCTCGCCCCGTTCGATCATCTGGTGCAGGTAGTACACCAACAACTGCGTGCGGCCGACGGCGAAAGAGGGAATGATCACCCTTCCGCCGCGATCTACGGTGCGCGAGACGACAGCGTGCAGTTCCTCGTAGGCCTGCTGGGGCGATCCATGCAGACGGTCGCCGTAGGTGCATTCCATGATCAATACGTCGACGTCCCGCGGCAGGATGGGATCGCGCAGGATGGGCATCTCGGGGCGGCCGATGTCTCCCGAGAAGACCAGCCGCAGCTTGCGTCCCCCCTCCTCGAGGTCGAGTTGCACCGCGGCCGAACCCAGGATGTGGCCGGCTTCGATCAGGGTGGCCGTAACCCCGGGGGCCGCCTCGAAGGGCTGGTCGTAACCATGGTTGACCAGATATTTGGCGGCCGCGGCGGCGTCCGCAATGGTGTAGAGCGGTTCGATGGGCGGCTCGCCGCGCCTGGCGCGTTTCTTGTTGACAAAGGCCACATCGTATTCCTGGATGTGTCCAGAATCGCGCAGCATGATGTCCGAAAGGTGGGCGGTGGCGTGGGTGGCGTGGATGGGTCCCTCGAACTCCTGGCGCACCAGATTGGGCAGGTTGCCGCTGTGGTCGATGTGG
>JAJRUD010000026.1 GCA_024277995.1 Chloroflexota bacterium | reverse complement strand
TTCTGCCAGGGGACCAGCACGCGGCGGCGCCAGGCGGTGGCCACCTGCATGGCGCTGATGCCGGTGCCGGTGGAGACGCGCGCCACCGTCTGGACGGGCAGGCCGCTGATGCGGGCGATCTCCAGCATGCCCTCCAGGCCATAGTCGTCGGAAAGGAAGGCGTTCTGGCGGTCAACGTGCCAGCGGCCGAAGAGGGTATGTTGCTGGTCGCGGAACACCACGCGCCCGTAGGAGAAGTAGGAGTGGGCCCGCTTGTGGGCCACGGACAGGCGCCGGTCGCGGTTGAGCGGCAGGGGGATCCCGTAATGCCGGCTGAGCTCCAGCAGGCGGGGCAGGATGTAGTTGTCGCCGTAGGCGCTGAGCAGCACGTCGGGGTCGTGGCGCTCCAGCAGGTGACGCAGGCCCAGCAGGAGTCGGCGCGCCCGGCGGCGCGCGAAGCAGTATTCATGACCTTCCACACTCACCAACAAATCGCCGCGGTGGCCGCGGCCGGGGTCGCGCAGCTCGCCGGAGAGGTGCAGAGTCATGACGCGCAGCGGCGGCAGGCGGTAGTCCAGGTCCCAGGGGGAATCCAGCGCCTCGATCTGCCGCACCCTGCCCCCCTGGTGCTCGACGGCGCAGTAGGCCAGGGGGAAGAGGCGGCGCGCCAACACGTAGCGCTGCGGGAGCGGGATGTCGACGTCGTAGTAGACCAGCTCCGGGAAGGCCCCGGCGGCCTGGCGGAAGAGGCGCGGCAGCAGTGCCGGGGCACGCACGCCCACCTCGAGCACCTCCACCTCCCGGTCGAGGAACAGGTCGCGGCGCTCGGTACGCCGCAGTTCGACCGGCGCGCGGCGGGCGCGCAGCATCTTGCACAGGGCGCGCAGGTCGGCGCGCGGGCCGCGGGCGTAGAAGGCAGGGGTGAAGGAGTCCCGCAGGGCATGGGCCCGACCCTGGTCGTCGAGCAGCCACAAGGTCATCCCGTCGCCGGCGGGGTAGAGGTCGAAGAGCCAGCCGTAGAGGGTGGACATGGCACGGACCTGCGCGACGTGGGGCGGTCCCACGCGGCGTCGCTAGCGCGCCTCGACCAGCCGGCGCAGGCGCATCACCTCTTTGTGCTCCTCGACCAGCATGGCCAGCAGCATGACTTCGAAGGGCAGCAGGTGCGAGGCGTAGGCGGCCTCCGCCAGGTGGCGTTTGGCGGCGGCCAACAGGTCGTCCAGGGCCTGCTGGTCCTCCCGGCGCAGGGCGCGGCGGAAGCGGGCCAGCGATTGCTGCTCGTGGAGGAAAGCCTGTGTGATGGAAGGAAGCGTTCGGCCCATGGTGTGCTCCAGGCGAATCGGGGATCGGGGATCGGTGAACAGGACTCAGAAGAGAGACGGCTGCTCCGGCGGTGACCCCTCCGGGGCGCGCAGCAGCCAGCGGCTGTCGGCGGCCGTCTGCAGGTGGTCCAGCAGCGGCCAGCGGGCCTGGACCATCGGTCCCGGCTCGCGCGCGCCCACCACCACCGGCCCCGCGGCGGCCAGCCGTTTGAGGTGGGCGATGGTGTGGGCCAGCAGGCGTTCGCTCTCGCGCAGAGGCACGCTCTCGTCGTAGAAGGTGGCCAGCAGATCCAGCACGAAGAGCGGCTCGGGGCTTTCGGCCGCGTTCTCCACCAGCTCGGCCAGTTGGAAGCAGGTGAAGGCGCGCGAGAGGCGGATGCGCTCCAGCAAGGCGTAGGGGTCGGCGCTCAGGCGGCGGGCCAGGCGGGCGACGAAGTAGCCGTCGAAGCGGTTGCCGCCGTCGAAGAGGCGCGGGGTGTGTCCCCGAGCGGCGGTCATGGCCAGCAGAGTCAGCAGCGCGCGCGCCGGCGCCCGGGTACCCCACAACAACGTCAGGCCCGGCTGCCGCGCGCGCTCCAGCAGCGCGGCGGCCACGGCCGGCACGGGGAATTCCGATCGATCCGGCGAAGTCTGGCTGTGGCGCACTTTGAACCTCCTCAAGCTGCGGGATGGAGGGCGAAGCCCGGCCCTCGGCGAGAACACCTGTGCTATCATCCGCGCACAGAGGGAGGAAAGGCAATACCCCGCGCGGTGGAAAGAGGGGGGTATTTGGGTGTTACCCCCTCGGCGCAGGGGATCGCGGCCGATCCCGGGGGTGTCACCCTTGACATTAGAACGAATGTTCTATACAATTGGAGTGACCCGCGGGAACCGAACCTCGCCCGGCGCAGCGCTGCGCCGTCTGCGCTCTCCCCTGCCGCTGGAGGTACACCGAATCCGGACCGTCCGCAGGAGGTGAACGTGCGCTGGTTCCGCCACAGGGCGCCTGAGGATGAGGATCCCCTGGTGCTCGAGTTCGATGCCGAGCTGTCCGCCCAGATACGGCGCACGGCCGCAGACTGGGGGCGCCCCCCTGAGGCTCTGGTGGCCGAAATGGTGACGCGCGGCCTGGAGGAATGGTCGCGCTGGCACTGGGCCCGGGCGGTGCTGGAGGGCCGCCTGACCCCGCGCGAGCGGGAGGTGGCCCGGCTGGCGGCCGCCGGCTATACCAACCGTGAGATCGCCGCGGCGCTGGTGATCTCGCCCGAGACGGTCAAGGTCCACGTGCGCAACATCCTGCGCAAGTTCGACGTCCACAGCAAGTCCAGGCTGCGCGCCATCCTCGTTGAACTGGGATACACCTGAGGTGAGGCCCACCGGCCGCGCCGGGCCTCTTCCTTGTTTCATCAGTATCACTAAACGGACAGGGCACGGCAGATCGCTTCGGTCGCTTCGCTCCCTCGCGATGACAGTCGCCGCGGGATCGTCGTGAGCGAAGCGCGGCGGCCCCCGAAGCAGCCTCCTCATCCTCAGGCGTCATGCCGAGCGATCGGAGGGAGCGAGGCATCCCTGCGCTGCTGCGCAGCGAACGGATCATCAGAGGGATTCCTCGGCGCTGTGCGCCTCGGAATGACACGCTCGGCATGGGGTTCAAACGCTCCGCAGCCTCCACCCCGCGTCATCTCGAGCGAGCGGTGCCTTGAAGACCGGACGCAGTTGGGCTAAAATGGCCCAAGGTAGGGCCCCTGTAGCTCAGTGGATAGAGCACTGCCCTCCGGAGGCAGGAGCCGGCGTTCGAATCGCCGCAGGGGCGCCAGGAGCCGCCGCGCGAGCTCGCGCGGCGGCTCGTCTTTGCCCCTCCAGCCCCCCATCATCGCGCCGCCCGTCAGGTCCGCCGTGCCCGCCGTCCCCCATGACCGCCAGGCGCCGGCCTCAGAGCTCCACCCAGCGGACGGACAGATCCTCCGCCTCCACCAGCGCCAGGCTGCTGCGCCCCTTCATGCCCATCAATTCGCCCGGGTTCAGCAGCAGACACCCCCCCAGCCGCTCCTCTTGAGCCGTGTGATCGTGCCCGTAACACACCATGCGGTATTGCCCCGAAAGCGCCAGCGCGCGCGCGATCCTCGGGTAATGGTTCACGGCGACGGAAAGCCCATCCAGCTCGATCTCCGCCAGCAGGCCGTGCAACACCACGTTGGGGTAAGCCTGGGCCACCCTGGCGATGAGGAAGGTATCCCCGTCGTTGTTCCCCCAGACGATGTGAACCGGCCGGTCCTGCGCGCCTTCCGCCAGCAGGCGCACCATGAAAGGCGCGCACAGGTCGCCGCAGTGCAGGATGACGTCGGCCTGACGCAGGTGGGGAAAAGCCGCTTCCAGCCTCCAGACGTTGTCGTGGGAATCACTGAGCACCGCGATTCTCATCCTTCACCCTCCTCTGGCAAAGGCCATACGCCGCGCCGCGCCCTCGTGTCATCCCCGACGACCGCGGGGAGCGAGGAAACCCGATGATGAGGCGCGGCAGATAAGTCCTCACGGGGATTCCTCCGCGCTGCGCGCCCCGGAATGGCATGCGAAAGGCCCATGCCGACGGGCCGCACCGCCGCGTACCACCCGCCCACAGGGTCGCGATGACCCGAAGCGTGTACCGACGGACCTGTGCGCTCAGCGCCCGTACAGGCCATGGAGCTCCCGCATGGCCCCAGCCAGTTCTTCGCTCAGGGCCTCGCGCCGCATGCGCCAGCGCCAATTCCCCTCTATCCGGCCCGGGAGATTCATGCGCGCCTCGCTCCCCAGGCCGAGCAAATCCTGCATCGGCGCCAGCGCCAGGCTGGCCACCGAGGACCACGCGGCGCGGATCATGTCCCAGACCACCGCCTGAGGGGTGCTCCCCAGGTAGCGCAGGCAGAAGGAGCGCTCGGCCTGCGGCGCGCTTTCGAACCAGCCGCGCGTCGTGTCGTTGTCGTGGGTGCCGGTGTAGACGGCGCAGCGGTGCGGATAGTTGTGCGGCAGATAGGGATTGTCGGCCCCGCCGCCGAAGGCGAACTGGAGCACCTTCATGCCCGGCAGCTCGAAGCCGTCCCGCAGTGCCTCCACCGCCGGCGTGATGATCCCCAGGTCCTCGGCGATCAACGGCAGCTCCCCCAACGCGGCGCGCAGCGCCTCGAAGAAAGGCCCACCCGGGCCCGGCGCCCACTCCCCCTCTTCGGCCGTCGGTGCCGCGGCCGGGATCTCCCAGGCCGCCTCGAAACCCCGGAAGTGATCCAGGCGCACCAGGTCCACGGCAGCCAGCGCGCTGCGCATGCGGGCGATCCACCAGGCATAGCCCTGCTGGCGGTGGGCCTCCCAGCGGTAGACCGGGTTCCCCCAGCGCTGACCGGTGCTGGAAAAGTAGTCCGGCGGAACGCCGGCGACGACGGCCGGGTAGCCTCGCTCGTCGAGCTTTAACAACTCCGGATGGGCCCATACATCGGCGCTGTCATGGGCCACGAAGATGGGAACGTCACCGATGATGCGCATCCCCCGCTCCGCAGCGTGTTCTCGCAGATGCCTCCACTGCCTGAAGAAGATGAACTGCTGGAAGCGATGGTCGTCCATGCGGGACACGAGGGACGCCATGGACTTGCGCAGGGCATCTGCATCCCGACGGGCCAGGGCGGGGTCCCATTCGACCCAGGCCGCACCGCGCTGGGGCTCTTTGAGCGCCATGAACAGCGCGTAGTCCTCCAGCCAGTGAGCCTGCTCATGGCGGAAGGCCTCGTAGGCCTGCTTCAGGTGAGGCGCAGACCCAGCGAAGAAGCGCTCGGCGGCCAGCGCCAGGCGCGGCTGCTTGTAGTCCCGCACCCGGCTGTAATCCACGCTCTCTCCGGGGAGATCCGGGGCGGGTTGCAGTTCCTCCTCCCGCAGCAGCCCCTCTTCCGCCAGCAGGTGGAGGCTGATCAGCAGTGGATTGCCCGCGAAGGCAGAGTAGCTCTGATAGGGAGAATCCGCGTAGCCCGTCGGCCCCAGGGGCAGCACCTGCCAGAGCCGACACCCACAGGCCGCCAGCCAATCCACCCAGGCGTGGGCTTCGGGCCCCAGGTCACCGATGCCCTGTGGCCCCGGCAGGGAAGTCGGATGGAGCAGCACGCCGCCCGCGCGCTGGTCTTGCGTCGCACTCATGCCTTGCGCCCCGCCAGGGCTCGCTCATAGAGGGACCGATATTCGGCGGCGGACCTGTTCCAGGAGAAATCCCGGCGCATGGCGCGTCGTTGCAGGGGCCGCCAGCTTCGCTTGTCCGCGAAGACCTTCAGGGCGTGCCGCAGAGATACCGCCATCGCCTTGGGATCGGGCTGCTCGAAGTGGAAGCCCGTGCCACCCTTCCCCGGCACATACGGCTGCACGGTATCCCGCAGCCCGCCCGTGGCCCGCACCAGCGGGACGCTGCCGTAGCGCATGCCGATCATCTGCGCCAGACCGCAGGGTTCATAGCGCGAAGGCACGAGTATCAGGTCGCTGCCCCCATAGATGCGCCGTGCCAGAGCCGTGTCGAAGCGCAAGACGGCATGCGCCCGGCCGGTGTGGGATCTGGCGAAGCGTCGCGCCTTGTCCTCCAACCCCGGATCGCCTGTACCCAGCAGGATGAATCGCCAGGGGACATCGGCGATCTCGTCGAGCGCCTCCAGGGCGATGTCCACGCCCTTCTGAAAGTCGAGCCGCGTGACCATCCCCAGCAGGGGCACAGCGGCGTCCGGCGGCAGGCCGAGCTCCTGCAGCAAAGCGGCTCTGACCTGTGCGCGCGGCGCGAGTTCGGCCGCATTGAAGTGCGCAGGGAGGGCGGGGTCGGTGGCAGGGTTCCAGCCTTCGGGGTCGATGCCGTTGAGGATACCCACCAGGCGATCGGCTCGCGCCTGGAGCAGCCCTTCCAGGCCGCAGCCGAACTCGGCGGTCTGGATCTCCTGGGCATAGGTGGGGCTCACCGTGCTGAGCCAGTCGGCCGCGCTCAGGCCCATGGGCAGGGGTTGACTCCTGGCCCAGAGCGGCAGCCGCGGGTCCTCGCTCGGCCGAAAACCGTAATCAGCCAGCGCCCCTTCCCCGCCGGCACCGGTATAGGGCAGGTTGTGCACCGTCAACAGGGAAACGACATTGTCCCAGAAGGAACTTTGCTGTCGACGGCGCGCCAGCCACACCGCGGCCGGCGCGGCATGCCAGTCATTGGCGTGCACCACGTCGGGCTTCCAGCCCAAGGCCTCCACAGCCATCAACGCCGCCACCGCGAAGAAGGCGAACTTCTCGGCGTCGAGCGGCATTCCCGCGTACACGGGCTGCGAGCGGCGCACAGGATCCCCGTCGATCAACAGGATCGGGACCCCTCCCAGCTCCGTCCGCCAGACCTCCGCCTGCTGCGGGCCGCGGCGGTGCTCCACCTGGATCGTGGTCACCTTTTGCGCGTTCATCGAACGGCGGTCTATCAGGGGATAGAAAGGCAGGGCAAGTTGGACATCGAGCCCCAGCCGGCGCAACGCCCCCGGCAACTCACCAGCCACGTCGGCCAGGCCGCCTACCTTGACCAGGGGGGCAGCTTCCGCTGCCAGGAAGAGGATTCTCATGCCGCAAACCACTCATATCGGATGTCGGGAAAGACCTTGTCGCGCTCCCACAATTCTTCCGCCAGCGCGGCGTCGGGAGCGCCGGCATGCAGCGTGTCGAGCAAGATGTGGAAGCGCTCCAAGTGGCCGCGAAAGCGCCCCACCGCATATGCCTTCGCCTGGCCCGTGCTCACCAGGAAGGGCCAATCCGAGGCCTGCAGCAACAGCAGCTCTCTGGCCGCCTGGTTGAGGACGGCGCGCGCCGCGCCCTGGGCCTCCGGATGGGCCTGCACGGATCGCAGCATGCGGCGCTCGGCCTGGTGTATCTCCGGCCACATCCAGTGCGTGTCAGCGTTGTCCCATACGAAGTGCGCACCTCCGGCACCCCAGGATCCCTCCGGCAGGTGGATGACCTGGTCTGGCGGATGGGCCTCCAGGTAGGCGCCGGCCGTCGTCAGCTCCACGCTTTCCGAGACAGCCAGCCGCCGCAGCACCTGCTCGAGCCATGCCACCCCCTCAAACCACCAATGGCCGAAGAGTTCGGAATCGAAATTCGAGCTGACGATGCCGTAGACCCCCTGCCCCGCCTGGACCTCCGCCAGCACGTCGTGGACCAGCCGGACGAAGTGCTCGGCATGCTGTTTGACCTTGCTCGCGGCCCAGTCGGGGTGATAGGGCTCCTTGGCGGCCAGATCCACGTCGGCGCCCGTTACCCGCCAGTATTGCAGCCCCGACTGGCCGTCCTTCTTGTGGAACTCGCGGTAGTCGAAGTCCCCCGGATAGCCCCAATCCGCGCTCCACACCTGCAAGCCGGTGCGATTGTCGCGTCCGATGACGGCCACTTCGGGTCGGCTGGCGCAGTAGGGGCGGTATACGGTCGCCGGGCGGGAGGACTGCTCCTGGGAAAGCGGCACCAGATAGCGGCGCGTCACCGCGCCGTAGGGCCCGATCGCCTCTCCGGCCGCCAGGCCCACCGGCCGGCCGCCCTGGATCATATGCGTCTCGGCGAAGAAGAGCCGCAGGCCATGCTCAGCCAGGAAATCTTCCAGGCCGGGACGCAGGCGCCCGTCGGCGGCGTGATAGGCTGGCCGATAGGCGCATTCAGGCAGCCAGATGGTGCGCGGCGGGCGACCCAGGTGACGGCGATGCGCTGAGACGGCCGCATGCAGTTGCAGATTGATGGACTCGTCCCGGTCAAGCAAGGGCAGGTAGCCGTGGGTGGCGGCGCAGGTGATGAGCTCGACCGCCCCCCTTTCCTCCAGCTCCCGGAATGCACGAACCAGATCCCCCGCGAAGCGCTCGCGGAAGGAATCCAGCACGGTGCGGTAGAACTGCAGGTAGTAGCGGGCGAGATGGGCGAAGCGCTTCTCGCCCTGGCCGTCGAAGCGGGCGATGTCCCGCTCCGCGGCGCGCAGGCGATCCGTGACGTAGGTCTCGAAATTCGCCTGCACGTCGGTGTCGGCCAGTTGCTCCAGCAAGACGGGGGTCAGGCTGAGCGTCAGACGCGGCTGCAGCCCTTCCTCGAGCAGGTCATAGAGCGTGTTCAGCAGTGGGATGTAGGTTTCGGCGGCCGCTTCGTGCAGCCATTCTTCGCCGTGGGGCCAGCGGCCGGCCTGGCGGGCGTACGGGATGTGGCTGTGCAGGACGAAAGTGAAAGCTCCGAGCTTGGCCATGGCCGCCGCGACCTCCGAGAAGATTGTAGCAGATGGCAGAGCCGGTCGCGAACCCCGCCAGGACCGACGATGCCAGACGGCGTCTGTCTGGCGGCTCCCGGCATGCGCAAGCCCTGGCGGGGTTGGCGACCCGACAGGGCTTACGCACACTGTAGACTGACGGCCGCGCGCCTACTTGCCCAGACGCTCTTTCAGCGCCTTGGTCAAGGCCGGGACGATCTGGAACAGGTCGCCCACCACCCCGAAGCGCGCCACCTTGAAGATGGGTGCCTCGGGGTCTTTGTTGATGGCGACGATGGTCTTGGAGGTGCGCATGCCGGCCAGATGTTGGATGGCGCCGGAGATGCCGCAGGCAATGTAGAGGTCCGGAGAGACCACCTTCCCGGTCTGGCCCACCTGATGGGAGTAAGGGATGTAGCCGGCGTCCACCGCAGCGCGGCTGGCGCCCACCGCCGCACCCAGCACTTCGGCCAGTTCGCGGATCAGCGCGAAGCCCTGCTGGGCGCGCCAGATCTCCTGCTCTTTCTCATCGTTGATCTCCGGCGGCGGGGTCAGGCTCGGGTTGTTGGCCACACCGCGGCCGCCGGAGACGATCACCGCCGCGTCGCTCAGCGAGACGCCGGCTTCGGCCTCCTTGTAGCCCACCACCTCGCTGGGAGCCGCCTCGATGGAAACCTCGACACGACTGACAGTGCCCTGGCGCGAGGCATCGGCCTCCGGCTTGGGGAAGGCCCGGCTGCGCAGGGTGAGCACGTGCGGGCGCGTGCGGCAGGTTTCCTTGGTGAGCAGCTTGCCGGCGTAGATGGGTCGCGTGGCCACGATGGCGCCATCCTGCACCTCGAGCGCGATGGCATCGGGCGTGACGCCCGTCTCCAGGTCCACGGCCACCATGCCGGCCAGCTCTCTGCTGCGTCCGCTGGTGGGCATGAGCAGTGCGATCGGTTCACCTTCGCGCGCCAGCCGCGCCAGCAGATCGGCGTAGGGCTCGGGGCGAAAATCCTTCAGCGCCGCGTCCTCGGCCAACAGCACCTCGTCGGCGCCGAATTCGATCGCCTGCTGCGCGAGCGCTTCCACGCCCTCGCCGAAGATCAGCGCGGTGACGCTTCCGCCCAGTTCCGCCGCAAGCGTGCGTGCGGCGCCCACGGCCTCCCAGCTCGCCGGCGGCGCGTGGCCCAGCTCTTGGTCGACGTAGACGTAGATCTTCTCAGCCATCAGATCACCTTCTCCTCGATCAGGCGGTCGGCGAGCTTGGCGGCGATCTCTTCCGGCGTATCGCCTTCGATGAACTCGCACTCCCTTTCCACCTTTGGTGGCGCGAAGACCTCCGGCCAGGCCAACACCGGCTGCGGAACCTCTGCCATCTCGATGTCGGCCGCCGACCAGACGGGGATCTCAGCCCGCGAGGCCTTGCGGATGCCCATGAAGGATGGGTAGCGGGGCTCGTTGATCTCCTTCACTACGCTCACCACCGCCGGCAGCCGGCTGCGGACCACCTGCCGGCCGCTGTCCAGCATGCGCTCAACGACGATGCTGCCCGCAGCAGGGTCGAGCTCCTGGATGGCGGCCACCAGCGCCAGCGACGGCCAGCCGAGACGCCGGGCCACCTGCGCATAGGTGACGCCCGTGTCGCTGTCGACCGCCTGCCGGCCGAAGAACACGATGTCCACCTCGCCCAGCTTGGCGATGGCCTTGGCCAGCGTTTGCGACACGACCAACGAGTCCGCGCTCTCGAAGGCCGGGTCGCTCACCAGGATCGCCTCATCGCACCCCATGGCCAGCGCCTGCTTCAGTGCCTCGCGCGCCTCCTCGGGGCCTACACTGAGCGCCGTCACTTTGCCACCATGGGCCTCTTTGGCTTACAGGGCCTCCTCGACGGCGTACTCGTCCCACGGGTTCAGCACCAGGGGCGCATCCCCCCAGGACACCTTGCCCCCATCGACGGTGATGGTGGCTGCCGTGTCGGGGGTCTGCTTCACACAGACGACGATGTTCAAGGGTCCCTCCTCTTTTGCCACTCAGCTTGACCTGGCGGGCGTGCCCGTAACGGCCTCAGGCCTCCGCCTGCCAGTATTCCGGGTCATAAGCGGGCAGCTCGCAGCGCAGCGGCGCGTCGCTGCGCATGCCGAGCGCGTAGCCGGCCTGAATGAGTTGGTGAATCTCGCTCGTGCCCTCGTAGATGATGGCCCCCTTGGCGTTGCGCAGGTATCGCTCCACGTCGTATTCATCGCTGTAGCCGTACGCGCCGTGGACCTGCACAGCCTCCGAAGCGGCCTCGAATGAAGCGTCGGTGGCGAACCATTTAGCCAGGGAGGTCTCGCGCGTGTTGCGCAGCCCCATGTTCTTCCGCCAGCCAGCCTGCAGGTAGAGCAGGCGCGCCGCCTCATAGGCCTGGACCATGCGGGCGATCTTGGACTGGATGAGCTGGAAGCGGGCGATGGGCCGCCCGAAGGCCTCGCGCTCCTTCGCGTAGCGCACGCTGGCTTCGAGCGAGGCGCGGATCAGGCCCGTCGCCCCGGCCGCCACCGTGTAGCGGCCGTTGTCCAGGCAGCTCATGGCGATCTTGAAGCCCTCCCCCTCCTCGCCCAGGCGGTTCTCCAGCGGCACGCGTACGTCCTGGCAGTTGATCCAGCCCGTGGAACCGGCGCGCACGCCGAGCTTGCCCTTGATGTCGCCGCGCGTCACGCCCGGCCGATCCGTCTCCAGGATGAAGGCCGTGATCCCGTCGTGGGGATCCTCGGCTGCCGGGTCGGTCTTGGCAAACCAGAGCACGTGGTCGGCCTTGGTGGCCAGCGAGATCCACATCTTCTCGCCGTTGATCACGTATTCGTCGCCCTCGCGGCGGGCGGTGGAGAGTATCCCCGCCACGTCGGAGCCGGCGCCGGGCTCGGTCAGGCAGAAACCGGCGATCTTCTCGCCGCGCGCTTGCGGCACCAGGAAGCGCTGTTTCTGTTCTTCGGTGCCCCACTGCAGCAGGCCCATGCTGTTGAGCCCCATGTGAACCGACATCACCACCCGCAGCGTCGTGTCCACCGCTTCCAGCTCCTCGCACACCAGGCCCAGGGAGATGTAATCCATACCCTGGCCGCCGTAGCGCACGGGGATGCAAACGCCCAGGATCCCGAGCTCGGCCATCCTGGGCAACACGTGCGGCGCCATTTCGTGTTTGCGGTCCCACTCCTTTATGGTGGGGGCGACCTCCTTTTGGGCGAAGTCGCGCACCATTTTCTGAACCATTTCATGCTCTGCCGTCAGGGCAAGATCCATGGGAACCCTCCAGTGAAATCTGTCGCAATTATAGCCGCGGGTGGGGCCCCATACAACCCAAAGGGGAATGCACCCGATGTCTGCCCGTGAGACGCCGCGCTATAATCGGCTGACCCACCTAGAGGCGATGATGATCGAGGCCCTGCGAGGCCGCTGGTCTTTGCTGCTATTGCTCGCCGCGCTGATCCTGACCCTGCGCCCCCACCCGACCCCGCTGCAGCTGGCTGGACTTCAGGCGCGCGTGAACGAGTCGCTGCGCGCCGGCCATGCCGACCGGGCGCTGCTGGCCGTCGAGGGCGCGCTCGACATCGCCCCGGAAGCCGCAGGCCTGCACAGCACCGCAGCGCGGCTCGCACTGCTCAGCGGGCAACCCGAGCGCGCGCTGGCGCACCTGGCCCAAACAGGGACAGATCGCGAGGCGCGCTGTCTGCACGCCCAGGCCCTGGCCGCGCTGGGCGACTTGTCCAAGGCGCTCGATCTGCTGCCGCAGGCCGGGCGGGATTGCCATCTGCCGCCATCCCTTCTGCGCACTGCCGCCGCGGAGGCGCTGCGTCTCGGCGACGCGGCTGCGGCCCGCCGTTTCCTGGAGACCTGGACCCGCCTCGAGCCGGCCAACCCCCAGGCACATCTCGAACTGGGGCTGACCCTGTCTGTGGTCGAACCTCCAGCCGCCGTCGCGCAACTGCAACTGGCGCAGGACCTCGCGCCGCAGGGCAACGCGCAGGCCTGGGCCATGGCCGATCTGCTGGCGCGCTTTTCCGCAGCTCAGGAGGACGCCCGCTCCTGGGCCGCGCTGGGTGAGGCGTTGACGCGCCTGGAACGCTGGGACCTGGCAGCCATCGCTTTCCAGCGCGCCCTGCACCTGGATCCCGATTTCAGCGCGGCGCGTGCCTATCTCGGGCTCGCGCTGGACAACATGGGGAGGAACGGCTATCCCCAGCTGAAAGCGGCCCGCGATCTCGCGCCGAACGCGCCGCTGCCGCGCGCGCTGCTGGGGATGCACTGGCTGCTGACCGGCCGCCCGCGGCAGGCGCTGCAGGAACTGGAAATCGCCGTCCGTCTGGACCCCGAGAACCCGGCCTACGCGGCTCAACTGGGAGCGGCCTACGCCGAAGTCGGGCAGGTATCGGCCGCGCTGGAAAGCTACCGCCGCGCCGCCGAACTGGGGCAGGGCGAGCCGTCCTTCTGGTTGCTGCTGGCGCAGACCTCCCTGCGCCTGGAAACCAGAGTGCAGGAGCTCGGCCTGCCCGCCGCCAGGAACGCGCTGGTCCTGGATCCAGAATCCGCCGCGGCCATGGACAGTCTCGGATACGCGCACCTGCTGCTGGGCCACATGCAGCTGGCGGAGCGCCTGCTCTATCGCGCACTGCAGACGGATCCAACCCGCGCCGAAACCTACTACCACTGGGGTCTGCTACAGGCTGCCAGGGGGCTTCCCGATCGCGCACAGGCAGCACTGGAGGCGGCGCAGCAACTGGATCCGGAAGGGCCCATCGGAGAACTGGCGCTGCGAACCATCGAAGGTCTGGGGCGCTGAAGTGCCGGCCAGCGCGTGACTGCGACTGCGCCCGGCGGATCGCTGTTGTGCTAGAATCCACCTCCGACCCATGCGCGACCCCGGGAGTATCATGAAGCCCTCACCGATCCTGAGACACCTCATCGCATTGGGGCTGTTTCTCGCCCTGGCAGGCTGCGTCTCGTTGGAACCCAGCGTCCCTTCCGGTGCGGTGCTCTTCCAGGACGACTTCTCGCGTCCCGACTCCGGCTGGGATCGCTACAGAGACGCCATCTATCAGGCCGACTACGTCGATGGGCGCTATGAGATCACGGTCTTCCAACCGAACACCGATGCCTGGGCCACCCCGCGCCTGGATTTCGAGAACGTCTATCTGGACGTCGAGGCCACCAAGCTGGAAGGCCCCGACGACAACGTGTTTGGCTTCATCTGCCGATATCAGGACCCACAGAACTACTACTTCCTGCTGATATCCAGCGACGGCTTCGCCGGTGTGGGCCTCGCCAAGAGCGGCCGGCGCAAGCTCCTCAGTGGCGATGCCATGCTGCCCTCAGCAGCCATCCTGCAAGGCCAGGCCAGCAACCATCTGCGCGCCGAATGTGAGGGCTACGACCTGCGCCTTTTCGTCAACGGCGTCCCGGTGGCTGAGGCGCGTGCCGCAGAGTGGCCCTCCGGAGACGTGGGGCTGCTGGCCGGCACCTACGACGAGGCCGACACGCGCATCGCCTTCGACAACTTCTCCGTGGTCAAGCCCTGAAGCCGGGTGACAGACCATCGGCCGGAGACCAAGCTTATGAGGGTATTCCTGGATAGCGTCGGATGCCGACTGAACCAGGGCGAGATCGAGCGCATGGCACGCCAGTTCCGCCAGGCCGGGCACGAGCTGGTCCCCTCCCCGGAAGAATGCGAGCTGGTCGTGATCAACACCTGCACCGTCACCTCTGCGGCGGCCGCCGATTCGCGCAGCCAGGTTCGGCGCGCCCATCGACGAAACCCCGAAGCGCGCATTGTGCTCACCGGCTGCTGGAGCACGCTCGAGCCCGACCAGGCCCTGGTACTGCCGGGCGTGGAGCAGACGGTTCCCAATCCCGAGAAGGACGACCTGGTGGCCGCGCTGCTGGGCGCGCCCTCTGAGATCTTCGATCAGGAGCCCCTCGAGCGTCGGCCGGTCCCCGGCCTGCGGGCACGCACGCGTGCCTTCATCAAAGCCCAGGACGGCTGCGACAACCATTGCACGTATTGCCTGACCACCATCGCCCGCGGCGCGGCGCGCAGCCTGCCGCTGGCAACGGTAGTGGCTGAAGTGCAGGCGGCTGTGGCCGGCGGGGCGCAGGAGGTGGTGCTGACCGGCGTCCAGCTCAGCGCCTACGGGCGAGACCTGCCCGGTCGAACGGACTTGACCGCCCTCCTCCGCGCCGTGCTGCACGA
This sequence comes from Chloroflexota bacterium, assembly GCA_024277995.1. Classification (GTDB taxonomy): domain Bacteria; phylum Chloroflexota; class Anaerolineae; order Anaerolineales; family E44-bin32; genus JAJRUD01. The sequence continues at coordinate 14,089 of JAJRUD010000026.1, read as the reverse complement.
CACCGACGTGCGGCGCCTGCGGCTGTCCTCGCTGGAGCCCTGGGGTCTGCCGCAGGGTTTGCTCGACCTGTGGGAGAACCCGCGCCTCTGCCGCCAACTGCACCTGCCCTTGCAATCGGGCAGCGGCAAGACGCTGCGCCGCATGGGGCGCCCCATCACGCCCGAGGCCTACGCCCGCCTGGTGCATGAGGCGCGGGCCCGCATCCCCGGCCTGGCGCTGACCACCGACATCATCGTCGGGTTCCCGGGAGAGGACGAAGGGGAATTCGATCAGAGCCTGGCCTTCATCGAAGCGATGGCCTTCAGCCACGCTCACGTGTTCACCTACTCCTCACGACCCGGCACGCCGGCCAGCCGCCTGCCGCAACGCGTACCGCCCGCCGTGGCCAAAGCCCGCAGCCGGCGCGTGCGGCAGGTGGTGGAGGCCAGCGCCTCCCGATTTCGGCGAGAACACCTTGGGCAGGTCCTCCCGGTCCTTTGGGAGACTGTCGGCGGCTGCGGACCGAATGGCTGGGCGCTGGAAGGCCTCACAGACAACTACCTGCGCGTGCGCGCCACCGGTCCGCATGGCCTGCGCAACCAGATCACGGAGGCGCGCCTTGAGCGCATCGAGGGCGCGCTCATCCTGGCCTCCCTGGCCCGGCGGCCCCGACCGGCATGAAACCTGCACATGCTCGCCACGGCGAACGTCGGGCGAAGCCGGAGCCTATGATACAATCGCTCTCGGAGGCGACGAACGCGGCGTCGCAGGACCCACACGGGCAGATCGCGTGCTAACCGAGGTCGGGGGTGTGCATCTTCGGCCGCCAGCCAAGTCCTGTATAATGATGGGATCATGCTGACAAAAGAGAGCTTACAGTCCGATCTGAAAGACGCCATGCGGGCAGGCGATGATGTGCGCAAGCGCACCTTACGCATGGCGCTCGCCGCGATCAAGCTGGCCGAAGTCGAGCGGCGCGGGGCGCTCGACGAGGGAGCCTTGTTGGCCATCCTGCAGAAGGAGGTCAAGACCCGGCGCGAGTCCATCGAGGAAGCGAAGCGTGCCGGGCGGGAGGACCTGATTCAGGCTCTGGAAGCCGAATTGGCCACCCTGCAGGCCTATCTACCCCAACCGCTGGCCGAGGACGAGCTGCGCGAGCTGGTGCAGCGAGCCATCCAGGAGAGCGGCGCCTCGGACCCCAAGGAGATGGGCAAGGTGATGAGAGTGCTCATGCCCAGGGTCCAGGGGCGCGCCGATGGCAAGACCGTCAGCGCGCTGGTACGAGAACTCCTGGCCGGAGGCTGATTCCCAGGCGATGGACGAGGCCCCCACCTCAACAGGCCCGTCTACCCCTGCCGACCGGTTGCGCGCCGCCTGGCGGGCCGCGCGCCTGTGGCTGATCTTCATCGCGGGCATCGCAGGCGTGGTGGCCGCCCTCTCCGTCCCCATAACACAACGAGCAACCAGCATCGGCCTTGAAGTAGGCGACGTCGCCCCCAACGATATCCTCGCCCCTTATGCCCTTTCCTACACCAGCGAAGTGCTCACGCAGCAGGCGCGACAGGCGGCCGCTGACGCTGTCCCCGCGCAATACGACCCGCCGGACAGCGCCGTCGCCAGGCAGCAGCTCGAGCGCCTGCACGCCACGCTCGATTTCATCGAAGCCGTGCGTGATGACAGCTATGCCTCCCGGGAGCAACGGCTGGCGGACCTGGCGGCGCTCAGCGACGTGCGCCTGGACAACCAGACAGCGCAGGCCCTGCTGGACCTTCCCGAACCGCGATGGAAAGCCGTCAGGCTGGAGGCACTTTCGGTCCTGGAACAGGTCATGCGCAGCGAGATCCGCGAGGACCGTCTCGAAGAAGCCCGCCGCGCCGTCCCGGCGCTGGTCAGCATCTCATTGCCGGAGGACCAGGCCCAGCTCGTGGTGACGCTCGTGACGGCCTACGTGGCGCCCAACGCGCGTTACAATGATCAAGCCACAGAAGCCGCACGCGAGCAGGCCAGACAGGCCGTGGCGCCGGTGGTGAAGTCATATTCGGCCGGCGAGACGATCATCGGGCGCGGCGAGGTGGTCTCGCCGCTGGAGGTCGAGGCGCTCGAGGCCTTCGGGCTGCTCAAGCCGCGCCAACCATGGAAAGACATCGCCCTGCGGGTACTGTTGGTGACAGCCCTGGCATGCGCACTCGCCCTCTACGGCTACCGCCGCCACCTGGAGCAGGTCAGAAACGTCAGGCTGGTGCTGACGCTGGCCGCCCTCTTCACCATGATGGCCCTCACGCTGCAGGTCATGATCCCCGGGCACACCGTGTTGCCCTATCTCTACCCCGCCGCCACGCTGCCCATCCTCATGACGGTGCTCTTCGGCCCCGGCATGGGGGTGCTGACCTCGCTCATCATGGGCACCCTGATCGGCTACCTGGCGCCGCGCGGATTGGAGGTCGCCGTGTACGCCGCGCTCAGCGGCACCATGGGCGCCCTGGTCATCGGCGACGCCGAACGTCTCACCTCCTTCTTCTGGTCCGGCGTCGCCGCCACGCTGGCCGCGGTGGCCGTCATCGTCGTCTTCCGCTTCACCGATCCGGCGACCGACGCCGTGGGCAAGGCCACGCTCATCGCTGCCGCGCTCGCCAGCGGCACGCTTTCCGCGATTCTGGCCTTGGGCCTGCTGCTGCCCCTGGGAAACCTGCTGGGTATCACCACAACTCTGCAGCTCGTCGAGCTTTCCCGGCCGGACCATCCGCTCCTGCAGCTCATCTTGCGCAACGCGCCCGGCACGTACCAGCACAGCCTGCAGGTGGCCAATCTGGCCGAGCAAGCGGCGCGCGCCATCGGAGCCAATCCGCTGCTCACGCGTGTGGGCGCTCTTTACCACGACGCCGGCAAGGCGCTGCGACCGCAGTTCTTCATTGAGAACCAGGTGCCAGGCCAAAACGTGCATGAGCAATTGGACCCGGCCACCAGCGCCGATGTGATCCTCGGCCACGTCAAGGACGGCCTGGATCTGGCCCGCAAGTACCACCTGCCCCCCAGCATCCAGGCCTTCATCACCGAGCACCATGGAACCCTGGAGACACGCTACCAATATCACGCCGCGCTGGAGGCCGCCGGAGGCGACGAGGATCGCATCGACCGCGCCGACTTCGTCTACCCCGGCCCCAGGCCGCGCTCGCGCGAGACAGCGTTGCTCATGCTGGCCGATAGCGTCGAGGCCAAAGCGCGCGCCGAAGCCCCACAGGACGAGGAGGCCCTGGACAAGATCGTGCGCTGGGTCATACAGGACCGCCTGCAGAAGGGCCAACTCGACCACACCGACCTGACGCTGAAGGATCTGGACACCATCCGCCGCTCTTTCGTCAGCACCCTGAAAGGCATGTACCACCCGCGCATCCGCTACCCGGAGACGCCTTCCTGCGCGGGCGAAACCCCGCCGGCGGCCCCGCAAGAGACACGCCGGCCTCCAGGCGAGCGCCAACCGCAGCCGCGATGAGCCACCGCGTCCAGGTCCGGGGGGCGGACCAGGCCGGGCCCCTGGCGGAACGGCTGCGCACGGCAGCACTGAAGACCCTCCAGCACCAGCAGGCCCCCCGCGGCGATCTCACTGTGGTGCTGGTCGGCACGGCGGAGATACGCGACCTCAACCAACGCTTCAGGGACATCGACGCAGAGACCGACGTCCTCTCCTTTCCCGATGGAAGCGTGGACCCTGACAGCAGGCGGAGCTATTTCGGGGACGTGATCATCGCCCTGCCCGTGGCCGGGGCCCAGGCGCAGCAAGCCGGCCATTCGCTTGAGGATGAACTGACACTGCTGACCGTCCATGGCACGCTTCACCTGCTGGGCCACGATCACGCACAGCCTGAGGAAAAATCGCGCATGTGGCAGGCTCAGGTAGAGATCCTGCAGGCTCTCGGCTGTCAGGCCTCACAACCGGAAGGGAGCTGAAGGTGACGCGCCGCGCGCGATCCCTGGCCGATGCTTTTCGCTTCGCCTTCGCCGGCTTGTGGTACGTGCTGCGCACACAACGCAACGCCCGCGTCCACGCGTTGGCGAGCGTGCTGGTCGTCGCATTGGCCTGGTGGCTGCAGCTGCAGCCCCTGGAATGGGCACTCCTGATCCTGGCCATGGGTCTGGTCTGGCTGACGGAGCTGCTGAACACGGCGCTGGAAGCCATCGTCGATCTGGTCAACCCGGAAATCCACCCCCTGGCCAAGGCCGGCAAGGATGTCGGGGCGGCCGCCGTGCTGATCGCATCGCTGGCAGCATCGGTGATCGGCTTCCTGGTGCTTGGCCCCCCGCTTTGGAGGTTTTTCCTTCGCATTCGGTGAGGGGAGATGCAGCTCAATTGCTTGACAAGCCCATCTGTGCCATAATGCTGACGGTCGCGATCGGATTCGAGGAGCGGGGATAGTACCTATGGCGAGCGAGAGCCATCCGCAAAAAAGCGACCTTTACAAGGCCGCCACAGCATCCTTCGACTTCAACAACCCGGCAGAGGCACTGGGCAGTCTGCTCGAGCTGTCTATTCAGCTCGTGGGCGCAGAGCGCGCAGCCCTCTATGAGTACAGTGAAGTCGAGACGAGCTTCAGCCCGCGTTTCGCGCACGGTGCCGCCGTAGGCGACTTGGGCCGCATATCCTCCACGGCGGATCACCCCGTCCTGCGCGAGGCCGTCACCAGCCGCCACGCCGTCAGCACCTCCGGCAACAGCAGCGCGCTCGGGCTGCCGCTCGGGCCGGGGTTGGTGGCCTGCGCGCCGTGCGTCGTCGGCAGCGGGCAGGTCATCGGGCTGATCTTCGTCGCGCGCGATGAAAAGCAGCCCTTCGACGCCAACGAGCTCAGCACGCTGGAGGTGCTGGCCACACGCGCCGGCGAAGTGCTGGCTTTCGCCCGCCAGACAGCCAGCCAAAGCTACCTGTTCCACAAGCTTTCCTTGCTCTATCAGGCCAGCCACGCCATTACCGGCACGCGCGACCGCCAGGAGGCCGTGCGCCAGACGGCCGCCCACCTGCTCAAGGCCACCTCGGCCGACACTTGCGAGATCCTGGTCTTCAATGAAGGCAACGGCCAGACGACGCGCTTCCGCCAGCAGATAGGGAAGTCCGCCCAGCATCAGGTGGTCTCGCTGGTCAGCGACAGCATTCCCGAGTACCCGGTACACCAGCAGGTGCTGCAGGAACTCCGCCCGGCGACGCTCAGCCTGGTGCCGCCGCAGGGCTCGGCCAAGGACATCGCCCTGCTGCAATCGGAAGGCATCTCGGCGGCGACCATCTTCCCGCTGGCCACGCGCAACCAGGCCCTGGGGCTGGTGCGCATCCTCTACAGCAAACCCGGGCGACAGATCACGGACCAGGAGATGGAACTGGCGCAGGCCATCGTCAACATCGGCGCCGTCGGCCTGCAGGACGCCATCCACCTGGAAACCGCCGAATCGCGCGCCAACCAGCTGCAGGTGCTGAGCGAAATCGGCCGCGAGATGACCTCCACGCTGGACCTGGAAACGGCGCTCGAAAACGCCATGCGCCACGCCCAGCGCCTGCTGAAGACCGAGGCCTGCGTCCTTTTCCTGCTGGACGAGAAGGGCGACGAGCTGGTGCTGAAGGCCACCGGCGGCGCGCATCTCCGCATCCGGGATGTGGCCATCCGCCTGGAGGAGGGCATCGCCGGCTGGGTGACGCGCAACCGACGGCCGCTCATCGTCAACGACGTGCGCACCAACCCGCTCTACCACAGCGCCATCGACAGCCAGACCGGCCTGCTCACCACCTCGGTGCTCTGCGTTCCACTGGAGACGCGCGGCGAGGTGCTCGGCGTGATCGAAGCCATCAACCACCCGCGCGGCGCGTTCACTCCGGGGGATCAGCAGGTGCTGTCCTCGGTGGCCTCCTGGGCCGCCATCGCCCTGGACAACGCCAACCTCTTCCGCAAGGTGGCCGATGAGCGACGCCGCCTGGAAGCCACCCTCGTCGAAACGGCCGACGCGGTGGTGCTCACCGACGTGAACGGGCGCATCATCCTGGTAAACCAGGCCGCCGCCCAGGCCTTTCGCATCAACGCCAACCTGGCCATGGGGCGGCCCGCCTCGGAGGTGTTCGCCGACCATCCGCTGGGCGACCTGCTGGAGAGCGAAGACGTCAGCCTGCCCACCAGCCTGGAAGTGACCACACCCTCGGACCGCACGCTCTACACCACCATCTCCGAGGTGACAGAGGTCGGGCGCGTGGCCGTGATGCAGGACATCACAGCGCTGAAACAGATCGATCGCATGCGCTCCCAATTGCTCGGCACAGCGGCGCACGACTTGAAGAACCCGCTCAACGCCATCCGCCTCGGCGCCGACCTGCTGTCCGACGCCCCGCTCAGCCAGCAGCAACGCAAGGCGCTGGGCATGATGCAGCGCGCCACCGAGAGCATGGCCAACCTGATCACCGGCCTGCTGGAGACCATCCGCGTCGAATCCACCTCCAATATCGTTTTTGAGCCCTGCCAGATCAACGACCTGGTGCGGCGCGCCATCGAGGACCTGCGCCCTCTGGCCGAGGCCAGAGGGCATACTGTCGTCTACGAGCCGCCGGCCGAGTCGCTGCTCGTGATGGGCGATCCGGCGCGGCTCAACTCGGTGATGAGCAATCTGCTCTCCAACGCCATCAAGTTCACCCCCGACAACGGCCACATCCGCGTCTACGTGACCTGGGACGACGACGCCGTGCAGGTCAGCGTCCAGGACGACGGCCCAGGCATCCCCGAGGACGAAAAGCCGCGCATCTTCGAGCACCTCTTCCGCGGGCGTGCCGCCGTACAGGATCCGAACAACCCCATCGAGGGCACCGGATTGGGCCTGGCGCTGGCCAAGACGGTCGTCGAACAGCACGGCGGCCGCATCTGGGTCGAGAGCGAAGGAGGCCAGGGGAGCACCTTCCACTTCTCCATCCCGCGAGAGCCGACTCCGAAGACGGGATCCTTGCGCAAGGAGAACTAGCCAGACAGCCCCCATCCCCTTCTGCGCCCACCGGCGCCAGGGGCTTAGGGCCGAGCCGACCCGGGCGCTTTCCCACGCCGGCCGCCATCGGGTCGGATTCGCCAGAGGAGCGACATGCAAGTCGACCTGGAGCTCTACCGCCGCGACATCCATCTGAACACCACGCCCCCGCTCACGCTCTCCGCCATCGACATCGCGCCTGAAAGCCCGCGACGAACCCTGGTCTTCCTGCACGGCTTCGGCGGCAATGCCAGGCAGTGGGCCTACCAACTGACCCATTTCTCTGACCAGGACCGGGTGATCGCGCTGGATTTGCGCGGGCACGGCCATTCCGCCCGGCCGGACGGGCCCTACGACGTCCCCACTCTGGTGGCCGACCTGGAGGCGGTATTCGAGGCGCTCGACCTGCAGGAACCGGTTGTGCTCGTCGGGCATTCCTTCGGCGGCGCCCTGGCGGTCGAGTTCGCCGTGGCGCACCCCGAGCGCGTCGACAAGATGGTGCTCATCGCCGCCGCCGGCGAGTATCCGCTGGCCTGGAACCTGCGTACCGCTCTCCAACTGCCCGTCCCCGTCCTGAACGCGGTGCATCCCTTCGTGCGACGCATGCTGGCCGCCCCGCCGCGCGTCCTCAAGCGCATGTATCATGAGGCACTGCGCCCGTGGCGCGGCTGGGATAAGCTGGAGGCCCTGCGCGTGCCGACGCTGGTCATCCGCGGCCATCGCGACCGCGTCTTCGCCCGCCAATACTACGAAAAGGTCGCCCACGCCATCCCGGACGCTCAGGACGTGGACGTGGGGGTCTCGGGTCACATGGTGATGCTCGAGCGGCGCGATGCCGTCAACCGGGCCATCGAACGCTTCCTCGACGGCCCACGCTCATGGCGCGACGCGCCGCCGCGCGCCTCGCTGCTCAAGCAGCGCCCCTGGCTGGCCCACTACGACTCCGGCGTCCCCTACACCATCGGCATCCCGCCCGTTACCCTGGACCAGTTTCTGACCTCCGCCGCGCGGCGCTTCCCGGGGCGCCCGGCGCTGCATTTCATGGGCCTGCGCATGACCTACCGCCGCCTGGAACGCGAGGCGAACCGCTTTGCCCAGGCGCTCATCGGCCTGGGGGTCCAGCCCGGCGAGCGGGTGATGCTGCTCATGCCCAACACGCCGCAGATGGTGGTCTGCTTCTTCGGCACCCTGCGGGCGGGCGCTGTGGCCGCCTTCGCCACGCCGCTCTCCGAACCGGATGAACTGCTGCGCCAGATCCACGATTCGGGCGCCTCAGTGTTGGTCACGCTGACGCCTCTCTGGGAGGTGGCCCGCCGCGCTTTGAAGGAAACCCGGCTGCAGCAGGTGATCCTGACCGCTCTCTGGGACTACATGCCCTGGGAGAAAGGGCTGGCCTTCCGCCTGACGCGCGCCAAAGCCGAAGGCCACCTGCCGCCTCGGCCGCTGCCGCCGCGTACCTTCCGCCTGCCGCGCCTGCTCTACACGCAGCCGCCGCGGCGGCCGCAGGTGCGCGTGGAGCCGGATTCGCTGGCCGTGCTGCAGTACACAGGCGGCACAACGGCCCTGCCGAAGGGCGTGATGCTCACCCACCGCAACCTGGTGGCCAACACGCTGCAGACCCGCCATTGGATCCCGGACGTCGAGGAGGGCCGCGAGGTGGTGCTCTCGGTGCTGCCCTTCTCGCACATCTACGGCCTGACCACGTCGCTCTGCGTGCCGGTGGCCATGGCCGGCGCCATGGTGATCCTGCCCACCTTCGTGACGGCCGATGTGCTCAAAGCCATCCGCAAATACCGCCCCACCCTCTTCCCGGGCGTGCCGGCCATGTACACCGCCATCAACGATTTCCCCGACGTGCGCCGCTACCGCGTGGACTCCATCCGCGCCTGCATCTCGGGCGCCGCGCCGCTGCCTGTCGAGGTGCAGGAAGCCTTCGAACGCCTGACGCGCGGCCGCCTGGTGGAAGGCTACGGCCTCACCGAAGCCAGCCCCGTCACCCACGCCAATCCCTTCAACGGCCTGCGCAAGGCGGGCTCCATCGGCATCCCCTTCCCCAACACCGAGGCCAAGATCGTGGATCTGGCGACGGGCAAGGATTGCCCGCCGCGCCGCATCGGCGAGCTGGCCGTGCGCGGCCCGCAGGTGATGAAGGGCTATTGGAATTACCCCCAGGCCACCAAGGAAGCGCTCACCCCCGATGGCTGGCTGCTGACCGGGGACCTGGCGCGCATGGATGAGGACGGCTACTTCCAGATCATCGCCCGCAAGAAGGAGATGATCCTGGCCGGGGAGTATCAGGTCTACCCGCGCGACGTGGAGGAGGTGCTCTACGAGCACCCCAAGGTGCGCGAGGCGGCGGTGGTGGGCATCCAGGCGCCGCGCCTGCCCTTCCAGCGTGTGAAAGCCTACGTCGTGCTGCGCCAGGGCGAAAGCGCCAGCGAGGAGGAGTTGATCTCCCTCTGCCGCAAGCGGCTGGAATCCTACGCCGTCCCCTGGAAGGTGGAGTTCGTCGACGAGCTGCCCAAGTCCTTCGTGGGCAAAGTGCTGCGCCGGGTGCTGATCGAAGCCTCGCAGGACGAACGCGCCTGACCCCCTGAAAGCGAAACAAGATGCGTTATACTGCGCAGTTGTGGACTGCGCGGCCCGGCCGCGCCCAACCATGGAGGCTCGCGTGGCGAAAACGGCCTTTCACTTCGGAACCGTCGGTTCCCCCCGCTCCACCCCGAAGAAGCCCGGCGGCTCCGTCGGCGCCGTGCTGCAGTTGGCCGAGCTCGGCCTGACCGCCTTCGAACTGGGCTGGGTGCGCTCGGTGCGGGTAAGCGAAGCGACCTGCGCCGCAATCAAGGAGACCAGCGCTGATGCCGGCGTCCTCATCAGCGTGCATGCCCCCTATTACATCAACCTCAATGCCGACGAGCAGGAGTGGCCCAAGAGCCGTCAGCGCCTGATGGACGCCGCCCACTTCGGCTACCTGGCGGGCGCGACGGACATCGTCTTCCACCCCGGTTCCTATTTCGGCAGGCCCGTCCAGGGCGTGCTGCAGACGGCCATCCCGCGCCTGCAGGGCTGCGTGGAAGAGCTGCGCGCAGCGGGCAACCCGGTGACCTTGCGCCCCGAAACCATGGGCAAAGGCGCCATGCTGGGCTCCCTGGAGGACACGCTGACCATGGCCGGGGAGATCGAAGGCGTCGAGCCCTGCCTGGATTTCGCCCACCTGCACGCCCGCGCCGGCGACGGCTCGATGAACAGCTATGAGGAGTGGATCACGGTGCTGGAGCGTTACCGCAAAGCGCTGGGGGCGCGCGCCATGAAACGGTTGCACACCCACCTCTCCGGCATCGAGTACGGTCCCAAGGGTGAGCGCAACCACCTCATGCTCCACGAATCCGACTTCGACCTGGAGGCCCTGCTGCGCGCCCTGCGCGACATGAAATGCGGCGGGCGCATCCTCTGCGAGAGCCCCGTCATGGAGGAAGACGCCCTGGTCATCAAGCAGGCGTGGCAGCGGCTCGAGGAGGCCGATAGGTGAGTGCGGCCTCGCCGCGGCGCGGCGCGCTGGAAGCGCTGCAGCGCGAGATGCGCGCCTGCCGGCGCTGCCTCACGGCGGGCTACGACGTCTTCCCGCGCGCCATCTTCAGCGGGCCCTTCGGCGCCCGGGTCATGACCATCGGGCAGGCCCCCGGGATCACCGAGAAGGACGCCGGACGCCCCTTCAACGCCGGCAGCGGCAAGCGCCTCTTCCAGTGGCTCGCGGCGGCCGGCTTCGAGGAAACGGACTTCCGCGCCACACAGTACATGACCTCGGTCACCAAATGCTATCCCGGCCGGACCGGCAACGGCAGCGGCGATCGCGTGCCGACGCGCGCCGAGCAGGCTCTCTGCCTGCCCTTCCTGGAGCGCGAGATCGAGCTGGTCGACCCGGCCCTGATCATCCCCATCGGGCGGCTGGCGATCAACCTCTTCTACGACTCCAGGCTCCCCCTGGGCAAGATCATCGGCACGGAGAAAGAGGTGGATGGACGTTGGGTGGTGCCGCTGCCACACCCCTCGGGCGCCAGCCGCTGGCACCAGAGCCCCGACAATCGACGCCTGATCGAGCAGGCCATCGTTTTGATACGCCGTCACCGCCAGCAGTTGGGTCTCTAGCCCCTCTCATAACGACCGCCTCGGGGCTGCCGCTCCCGACTCCTCCATGGAGCGACCGGTCTTTCCTCAGAGCGCATCATCCCGGATTGCTCCTGCCTTCGCGGCGCGAGGGCTGTCCTTTCCAGGGTGAGGATCCACCGCGAAGGCACAAAGACACGAAGGTTTCAGGATTTTGCCTGCAAGCCCCTGCGGGGGCTGTACCCCGACCGCCGGGCATATCGGCATTTCGCTCAGGCCGCCACATGGGCTGCGAGCCGCGTCAGGCCGGTCGAGGTCCTTCGGGACGCCGTCGGCCAGGGCCGCGGTGCTCGGGCTGAGGTTCGGCAAGCGAAAGAGCATCGCGAGGCGAGGGAAGATCGCGGCCTTCAGACGTCCAGGCGGCATGGGGCGAGGAAAAGCTCCCGCAGGCCGGAGGGGCCTGCGGGAGCGGTCCGTCAAAGGTTGCGCCGGTCTTTCAGCCTTGCGGCGCGATCGCCGGCGCCTCGTCTCTGGAGGGAGCCTTGTCGGGCCTGCTGCCGGGTTCCCGATCCGGCCGACCATCGGGCCGCTCGCCACGGATCCTGCCCGCGCCCACGATGACGGCCTTCAGGCTGCCGTCCTCTTGCTTCCTGGCACCGACGATCGCTCCCATCCCGACCTCGAGATCGCCAAAGCCGCTCACGCTGCCGTCGCGGGACTTGAAGATGGTGTTCTCGTCCACTGCGAAGGTCATGCGCTCACCGGAGCGGGTCTGGAGCGTGAAGGAACGATCGCCGAGGGCCACGATGCGCCCCGCAGCACGCACATCGAAGCGGGGACGGTCTTCGGGCCTGCCGGCCGCCACCAGTAGGGCGACCAACTGCCCATCCTCGCCTTCCACCGCCGCCACCAGGGCGACCATGCCTGCCTTCAGGTCCTGCAGGCCCTGAATGGAACCGTCGCGGCTGCGATACCTGGTGCGCTCACCGACCTGGAAGGTCAGCACGGCGCCCTCGCGCGTCTTCAGGCTGAAGGTGTCGCGGCCCGGGGTCACTTGCGTGATCTCACCCGTGAAGCGCTGGACCTGCGGCCGCTCCTTGGGTTCCCCCGCCGCCACCATCAGCGCCAGCATGCCGCCCTCCTCGCCCTCGACGGCGATCACCAGAGCGACCATACCGGGTTCCAGGTCTTCCAGGCCCTGGATGGAACCGTCGCGGCTGCGGAAGCGGGTGCGCTCGCCCACCTTGAAGCGCACGGTTTCGCCTTCCTTGGTCTTCAAGCTGAAGGCGGAGGCGGCCGGCTCGACGGAGGTGATCTCCCCGGCCACACGCACGCGCTCGGGGAGGTCCTCCTCGTGGGCGGCAGCCACCAGCGTGGCGATCCACTGACCTTTCTCACCGCGGAAGCCAGCCACCAGCGCGAGCATGCCGCGTTCAAGGTCCTCGATCCCCTGGATGGAGCCATCGCGGCTGCGGAACTTCGTCTCCTCCGTCACCTGGATATCCACCTCTTGCCCGGATCGGGTGTTGAGCGTGAACTGGCTGCCGGTCACATCGACCGCGCTGATGGTGCCCACGGCGCGGCGCAGTCTGTCGCGCGATTCCGGCCCATCACCCTCAGCAAAGGCCACACTCGAAAGGGTAATGGAGGCCACCAGGGCCAGGACCAGGGCTTTCGTGAACTTGGACATCTTTATCGCCCTCCTCTTGTCATCAATCTATGCCCCATCTTCTCGCGAGCGCGCGAAGCGGGCGTGGCGGAGTTGTAAAAAGGGGGTAAAAGGGGAGCAACAGGGATCAGGGGTCAGGAATCAGAGGTTGGAGATTGGGGATGGGCAGGGGAGGAGCGCAAGATGCATGTCCGCGGGGCGCGCCGACAGGCAGGACTGCCAGATGGAGCCGTCATCTCCAGCCCCGAAAGCGGATGGCCGGTCAGCCGGCTCTCAATCCTCGGGGAACTCGATCTGTTCCTTGCCGGCCAGTTTATCCTGCATGCGCTGGATGACGATCTCGAGATGGCCGGGCTTGTGCACGAAATCCAGATCGTCGGAGGGGATGGTAAGCACGGGGCACAGGTCGAAGTTGGCGAGCCACTCATCGTAGTACTGATCAAGCAACTGCAGGTAATCGGCCGTGATGCCGCTCTCGATCTCCCGGCCGCGGGCGCGGATGCGCTCCAGCAGCACCTCCACCGGCGCCTTGAGGAAGAGCAGCAGATCCGGCGAGGGCAGGTTTCCCACCACCAGATCGAAGACCTGGCGATAGGTACGGTAGTCGCGTTCGGTGACGGTGCCCAGGTGGAGGGCAGCGCGGGCGAAGATCTCAGCGTCCTCATAAATGCTGCGATCGATGATGGCCGATTGCGGGGCGCGCGCCAGCTCCAGGTGCTGCTCCGCCCGGTGGCCCAGAAAGAAGATCTGCAGGTGGAAGGCCCAGGCGGCCATGTCCTGATAGAAATCGGCCAGATAGGGGTTGTCGCTCACCGATTCGTACTCCGTCAGCCAACCCAGGCGCTCGCCGAGCCGCTCGGTCAACGAGGACTTCCCGGCGCCGATGTTCCCGGCCACCAGCACGAAACGCTTGGTCATAGATTCTGTGCCTCCTGCCCGGCTCTTGGAATGTGCTCAAGCCCGAGGGCGATCGCCGGCTTCAACCACTCCCAGCCCACGTCCAGGCCGGCCAATATGATACCCCCAGGATCGCCTGGCACAAGGCCGGGCCCGCATTTCGCCATGCCCGGCCTCTCACCGCGAGAATTGGCCCGCGTGCCGTCGGCTCTACTTCGGCGGCAGGCGGACCACCCGTTCCGCCCGCTGCTGCTCCCAGAGGTGCACCGTACCAGACCAGGTCCGGGCGCCATCGGTCACCGTCAGCCGGTACTCACCGACATACCCGCGGATCGTGGCCCGCCCGGCCGCATCGGTCTCGGCCCGGCCGGAACTGGTCCATTCCCGGATCAGATCGTGCAGAGCGTAGTATGCGGGTTTGGGATCCCCCTGCTCGTCAAGCAGGCCGCCGGTGACGATGA
>JAJRUD010000025.1 GCA_024277995.1 Chloroflexota bacterium | reverse complement strand
CATCCAGCCGAAGCACGTGATCCCCATTCACTACAACACCTTCGACGTCATCCAGCAGGATGCCCAGGCCTGGGCCGAGCGCGTGCGCGCCGAGACTTCGGCTGAGCCGCACGTGCTCCAGCCGGGCGACAGCTTCACTTTATAGGAGGGCCAGCCGGAGGTCCTCGGGGCGGGCCGCCCTGGGCCAAACCCAGGACGCGCCCGCCCCCGGCTGTTATATGCGTAAGCGAGGCTCGAATCTCTGTCGGAGGGCTCGGCGCTGGCCCTGAGCACTTCGGCGGTTCGGACTCGAAGGTCCCTGCGCCCAGGCCCCATTTCGCTCACGAGGGAGAGGGAAATGCGAGACAAGTCAGCGACGCGCCTGGCCTGGTATCGCCTGGCGGCTATCACGCTCTTTGCCATCGCGTTGGGCATGGTTTCCAATACGCTTGAGCCGGCGGTGCTCGGACACAAGGTGCTGGAGCTGGTCCCGGGGCGCAAGAACACCGCGCTGGGTTTCATGACCTTCGCCGGCTTGATCGTAGCCGTGCTCTGGCAGCCCATCGTGGGAACCCTCTCCGACCGCACCAAGTCCCGCTGGGGTCGGCGGGTGCCCTACTTCGTGGCCGGGACGGTGTTGACGGTGGTCTGCCTGTACCTGATCGCCCTGGCGCCAGCTTTCGCCGTCGTCGTGGCGGGCGTGCTGATCATCCAGGTGGCCACCAACACTGTGCAGGGCCCCTGGCAGGCGCTGATCCCGGATCAGGTCCCACCGGCGCAGCGCGGGGCGGCGTCGGGCCTGAAAGCTGCCTTCGACATCCTGTCCTTCGTGCTCGGCAGGCAGATCTCGGGCCAGATGGTGGCGGCCGGCAATGTGGTCGGAGCGGTGAGCGTGACCGCGGGGGTCTTCGTGGTGGCCCTGCTGCTCACCGCTCTCTCCGCTGGCGAGGGCCCCCAGGCCGTGGAGGCGAGCCCAAGGCGCACGGTGGCCCAGGCCCTGGCGCGCACCTTCGTCGTGGACTGGAAGGCTCACCCCGCTTTTTTCTGGTGGTTCCTCAACCGCCTCCTCTTCTGGACCGGCTTTATCGCCCTGAACACCTTCCTGCTCTTCTTCATGATCGACGTGGTGGCCATGGGGGAGGCCGAGGCGCAACGCTTCGTAGCCAACCTCTCCACAGTGATAGGCCTGGTGCTCTTCGTGGTGGCCCTGCCTTCGGGGTGGCTGGCCGACCGCCTCGGCCGGCGGCCGCTGGTGGCCTTCGCCGGGCTGCTGGCCGCGCTCGGCACAGGATCCCTGCTCTTCGTCCGTACCCAGACGCTAATCGTGGCCGCCGGCGCGGTGGTCGGCCTGGGAGTGGGGACCTTCCTGAGCGCCAACTGGGCCCTGGTGACGGACATCGTGCCTGAGGCCGAAGCCGCCCGCTATCTGGGCATCGCCAACATCGCCACTGCCGGCGGCAGCGCGGTGGCGCGTTTCCTGGGTGGGGCACTGATAGACCCCATCAATCGCATGGCCGGCAACCTGTCAGCCGGCTACCTGAGCCTGTACGCGCTGGCCGTGTTGGCTTTCCTGGTGGGGACATTGGCCATCCTGCGCCTGCCCTCCAGTGTCGAACGCGTGCGGGTGGCGAGAGGCCCCGGTGGGGGCGAGTGAGGCCCCTGTCATCAGAGAAACCGCAACCTCGCCGGCGGACTTGGGGGCGTCCGCCGTTACAGGCGAAGGACCGGACGGCGAAGGTCTGGACAGCGAGGGTACAATGAAGAAGGGCCGTGCCCGGTCGCGGGAGTCTGCCGCCGCTCAGGCAGGAAGGAGCGTGCCGCATGTCTGATGGAGAGCGGATTGGCGAGGTAATCCATTTCTACAATAAGATCAGCGTCGCAGTGGTGCGCCTCCACAGGCCCCTGAAGTTGGGCGACACCGTCCACTTCTTGGGCCGCCACACCGATTTCCCCCAGGAGATCACCTCCATGCAGATCGAACATCAGCCGGTACAGACGGCTGAAGCGGGGATGGAGGTGGCGGTGAAGGTGGATCAACGGGTCCGGCGCGGCGACAGCGTGTTCCGCCTGATCGAGGGTTCGTGAGACTGTTCAGGAGGAATGCCAGGAGACGTGGCGTGCCATGCCGCGTCCCTGCAAGCGTCGGGACGGGATTGTATCGCAGTAGCCCCTGCACCTCCGCCTTTTGAAGGAGAGCCAGTGGAGAGAGCGCCTCGCGAGGACGGCCGGGCACCGGACCAGTTGCGTCCGGTGCAATTCACACCGGACTTCGTATCATACCCTGAGGGATCGGTCCTGATCTCCATGGGCGACACGCGCGTGCTGTGCAACGTCACCGTTGAGCAAGGCGTGCCGCGCTGGCTGCAGGAGGCGGGGCGAGCCGGTGGTTGGGTGACGGCGGAATACGCGCTGTTGCCGCGTTCCACCCAGCGTCGCACGCCGCGCGAGACCGGGGGCTTGCGCGGGCGCACGCAGGAGATCCGCCGGCTGATCGGCCGCAGTCTGCGGTCGGCGGTCGACTTAGAGATCCTGGGCGCGCGCACCTGCGCCGTGGATTGTGACGTGATCCAGGCCGATGGCGGCACACGCACCGCCGCTGTCACCGGCGGCTACGTGGCTTTGGCCATGGCGCTCAAGCGGTTGATCCATCAGGGGGAGCTGCCCCCAGAGGTGCTGCGTGAGCCGGTAGCCGCGGTGAGCGCCGGTGTGGTCGATGGATGCTCGTTGCTGGACCTGAACTATGGCGAGGACTCCGCCGCTGAGGTGGATCTGAACGTGGTGATGAACGGTGCGGGGGATTTCATCGAGGTGCAGGGCACGGCGGAGGGCGCGCCTTTCCCGCCCGCTACCCTGCAGCGCCTGCTGGAGCTGTCGGGCAAGGGCATAGCCGAGTTGCTGCGCGCGCAACGGAAGGCTCTCGAGGCCTGGGAGCGCTCGCTCCGCTGAGCCCTGGTGCGAAGGCGCCTCACATTTCCCATGGCCCGGTGTAATGGCAACGCGACCATGGCGCGGCTCGCGTGAGGTTGCGCGGGGCGATTAGCGGTTGGGGTGGTGCCGTTGGCGGGGCATGAGGAGGAGCCGGTTGGGCGAGACTGGCCGGCCTTTTGCGTTGCCAGGTGCTCATCCGGGTTGTCGCCTGGTCAAAGCGGGATCACTCGGCCAGCGGCAGGGCGATGGTGAAGGTCGAGCCGGTGCCCGGCCCCTGGCTCTCAGCCCAGACGCGGCCGCCGTGCGCCTCGGCGATGGCCCTGACGATGGCCAGCCCAAGCCCGAGCCCCTCGTGGCGGCGCGTCATGTGATCTTCCACCTGGTAGAAGCGGTCGAAGATGTTCTCGAGCTCCTCCTGGGGGATCCCCAGGCCCTCATCGCGCACGCGGAACCAGGCCTCCTCGCCGTGCTGCTCCAGGCTGAGCCAGATGCGGCCCTTGGCGGGAGTGAAGCGCATGGCGTTGTTGAGCAGGTTCGTGAGGGCCATGGTGAGCTTGGGCGCGTCCACCAGGGCTTTCAAGGGCGCTTCCGGGGGCTGGAAGGTCAGGGACTGTTCCTTGGCAGTCATCACCTCTTCGACCTCGCGCATGGCCTCCTGTGCAATGGGGGCCAGCGGATGGATCTCGAGGGCCATCTCCGCCGATCCCACCTGGAGCATGTTCATGTTGGTCATGTCCTCGATGAGGGACCGCATGCGCAGCGCCGAACTGAGCACCGCCTGGGCGTGTTCGTAGGCCGCCTCGGTGGCCTCCTCTTGCAGCAGGGAGGCGTAGCCCAGGATCAGACCCAGGGGCGTACGCAATTCGTGGGAGGCGATGGCGATGAAATCGCTCTTGAGTTGATCCAGCTTATCCAGCTCATCGTAGGCGCGCTGCAGGGCATCCAGCAGGCGGGCATTGTTGATGGCTACTGCGGCCTGGGAGGCGATGATGGAGAGCGTCTGCAGGTCGGCCTCGTCGAACATGCCGCGACGCTTGTTGACGGCCTCGAGCACACCGGTGACCTGCTCGCGGATGCGCATGGGAACGCCGATGAGTGAGCGCACCTCGAAGCGGATGTTCTCGCCTACATGGTTGAAATGCCTCGTATCGCCTGATACCTCGTTGATGATGAGCGGCCGGTCCTCGCGGAATATGGTGCCGGCGATGGAGCCCTCGAGGGGGACGGGGATCTGAGCCAGCTCTTGGGGGTCCGATCCGGTGGCGGCGGCGAAGTACAGATCGTGGGTTTTCTCATCCACGAGCAGAATGGACGCCGCCTCGCTTTCTACCAGGTCTGCGGCCGAGTCAATGATGAATTGCAGCAGGCGGTTCAAATCCAGCGTGGAGTTCAGCGTGACGCTAATTTCCACCAGGCGCGATAGGCGCACCACCATGCGCCGCAGTTCTTCGATCTCACCATTCGGGGTAGGGGTTGTCACGGCCCCAGTGTATGCCAGATGGGAGATGTTGTCCACAGCACATGAGGCTGTAGAGATGCGAATGGGGGCCTTTTCTTCCCCTGCTCCTGCTCGCTGACCCCCGATTCCTTCTTGCTGCTTATTGTCCCGCGTGAGCCTTCGTTGTATACTTGCTTGCCGTGAAATCCACAATGAGGACGCGTCGCCCATGAAGGTCTCCTGCCTGCAAGAAAACCTGGCTCGCGGCTTGAGCATAGTGGCGCGCGCGGTCGCGCCGCGCAGCACACTGCCTGTCCTGGGCAACGTGTTGCTCTCCACCGACGAGGGCCGCCTGCGCCTTTCTGCCACCAACCTGGAATTGGGGATCACCTGCTGGATAGGGGCCAAGGTCGAGGAAGATGGTGCTACCACGGTTCCGGCGCGCACCTTTGTTGACCTGGTGAATACGCTGCCCAACGATCGGGTGGACATGACGCTCACCGTGCGCACGCAGACCCTGAACGTGCGCTGCGGCGCGTTCAACAACGACATCAAGTGCATCGATGCACAGGAATTCCCCCCCATGCCGCCGGTGGATCTGGAGGAGACGCTCTCGCTCAATGTGGAGTACCTGCGCGAGATGATCGGGCAGGTGGTCTTCGCCGCCTCGAGTGATGACGCCCGGCCAGTGCTGACCGGCGTGCTGGTGGGCGTGGAGGACGGGCGACTGACCATGGCCGCGGCAGACGGTTTCCGCCTCTCGGTGCGCGAATCCCACCTCTCGACGCCAGGTGTGGGGCCGCTGCAGGCGATCATCCCGGCGCGGGCGCTCTCGGAATTGGCGAGGGTATTGGGTGATGGCGAAGAAGTGGTCACCGTGTCCTTGCCCCCTGGCCGGGGGCAGGTGATCTTCCGCGCCAGGGACGTGGAAGTCGTCTCACAGCTCATCGACGGGACCTTCCCTGACTACAAGGGCATCATTCCCAACAATTACAGCACCCGCACCGTGGTGTCCACCGCGGCTTTCTTGAAGGCCTGCAAGGCGGCGGACATCTTCGCCCGGGAAGCTGCCCATGCAGCGCGGCTGCAGATCACCCCCGGGGGCGAGCTGGAGCCAGGCGCGTTGCAGGTCTCTGCCACCGCGGCGGAGACAGGGTCGAACGAGACGGTGGTCGATGCCACGGTGGAAGGCGAGCCCATCGAGATCGCCTTCAACGTGCGCTTTCTGGTGGACGTGTTGGGGGTGATCGACACACCGAATGTGGCTTTGGAGACCTCCACCCCCTCCTCGCCGGGCGTGATCCGACCCGTGGGGCGCGATGATTTCTTGCACGTCATCATGCCCATGCATCTAGGACGCTGACCTCACGGCCCCCGCCCCGGCGGGGGCCTTCTCGTTCCCCCATCGGCAGGCTAGAATTAGGGCAGCCGCGCTCAAGGCCCAGATCGACACTTCCCGGCCTGCAACCCTCCCCCTCTACGTCCAAGCGCGCTGGAGAAAGTCCATGACCCTATCCGACCCAACCTCGTTTCCCAAGGTCCTCACGCTGTACCTGGAGCTGAGCCAATACCCCATCCTGGCGCGGCACATTCGTGAGCGCATGCGCAAGGAGATCTTCGAGCGCGGCGTGATCACCCCCGAGGCATTCGAGGCTGAAGTGCGCGCAAAGGCGGTGCAATCCCAGCGCCGCGAGGGGCTGCACGACCCCCTGGCCCAGGAGCCGCCTGACATATGGCGCCAGCGGCTCTCCATCGTGCGCGACAATCTGACCGACTTCTACTTTGCCTACAATCTGCCCCATGACCTTTTCGAGGATATCGTGCGCCAGGTGCTGGCGGAGCGGGCCCCTTCTCAGGATGTGGTGCTCACCTTCCATCCCGAGCTGGCTCCCTGGGACATGCTCTTCGCGCAGGGCGAGTCCTACGAATCGCTGCCGCCGCAGGAACGGGAACGGGTAGAGCACCACCTGGAAGAGATCAAGGTCGTGCTGATCAAGGCCATGATCAGCGACCATCTTGAGTACGTGGGCATCGCCAAGGAGTGGTTCGACATCGCCGATCTGCGCTCCATCAGGGAGCGCCGGCTGGGTCGCGGCAAGATCGGCGGCAAGGCGGCCGGATTGATGCTGGCGGCCACCGTCCTGCGCAAATCGGCCTCCCAGGAGCTGCTGGCGCACCTGCGCCTGCCGCGGTCCTGGTTCCTGGGCGCCGACGTCTTCTATCAGTTCACCCACTTCAACGACCTGCTCGTCTTCGCCAATCAGAAATACAAATCGGACGAGGAGATCCGGGGAGAATATGCAGCCATCCGGGAACGGTTCGCCCAGGGTCGGTTCCCCGAGGACGTCGTCGAGGGCCTGCGGGCCATTCTGGAACAGGTTGAGGGCAAGCCGCTCATCGTGCGCTCCTCGAGCCTGCTCGAGGACTCTTTCGGCACCTCCTTCGCCGGCAAGTACGAGAGCCGCTTCTGCCCCAATCAGGGGAGCCCCAAAGAGAACCTGCGGGCCTTGATCCACGCCATCGCTTGTGTGTATGCCAGCGTCTACAGCCCGGATGTGTTGCTCTACCGCCGCCGCATGGGGCTGATCGACTACGACGAACGCATGGCCGTTCTCATCCAGGAGGTGCAGGGGCGCGACTACTACGGTCGCTACTGGATGCCCGATGCAGCCGGCGTGGCCTTCTCGCGCAACCCCTTCCGCTGGAGTCAGCTCATTGACCGTCGCGCCGGGTTCCTGCGTATGGTATGGGGACTGGGCACGCGCGCGGTGGAAAACGTGGGCGGGGATTACCCGCGGCTGGTGGCACTCAGCCACCCCGAGTTGAGGCCCGAGACCGACCCCAAAGCCATCCGCGGCTATTCCCAGCGCAAAGTCGATCTGATCGACCTGCAGGAGAACGCTTTCCGCGTGCTCCCGGTGAGCGAGGTGCTGCGCGGCGAGACGCCGCATCTGCGCTTCCTGGCCGGACGTTTCCAGGATGGTCACATTCAGGAGTTCCTGGGCCGGCCGGTGGGATTCAAGCCGGAGGAGGTCGTTCTGACCTTCGACGGCCTCTTGCGGCGCACGCCCTTCGCCATGTGGGTGCGTGACATGCTGCAAACGTTGGAGAAGGCCTATAAGGTTCCGGTGGATACCGAGTTCGCCATGCTGCTCGAGGGAGACGAGGGAGGCGATCCGAAGCCCGTGATCCACCTGCTCCAGTGTCGGCCGATGAGTCGGCTGGAAAGGGAGGCGGCGCGCCTCCCAACGGATATCCCCGCCTCGCGACAGATCTTCGTCAGCACGCGCCTGGTCCCCGACGGACGCCTCTCGGACATCCGCTACGTCGTCTACGTCCCGCCAGACGTCTATCGCACCCTCAAGCCGGTGGCCCGCAAACAGGAGTTGGCGCGTGTGATCGGGCGGCTCAATCGACGGCTGGAGGGCGAGACCTTCGTGCTCATTGGGCCGGGCCGTTGGGGAAGCGCCAATCCAGACATCGGAGTGCCAGTGACGTATGCTGATCTCTACAACGCGCGCGCGCTGGTGGAATTGGCCAGTGAGGACATCGCCCCCGAGCCCTCCTACGGAACGCATTTCTTCCAGGACCTGGTAGAGGCGCAGATATTCCCACTGGCCTTGAAGCTTGATGACACCGAGGACGAGTTCAACCATGCTTTCTTCGAAGCCGCGAGGAATGTGCTGCCCGAATTGCTACCGGAAGCCGCCGAATGGGCCCACGCCGTGTGGGTGATCGATGTCCCGGCCGAAACGCGTGGCGCGCGTTTGGAACTGGTGATGGACGGTGACGCGGGTAAGGCCATGGCCTATCTCAAATCACCTTCCGCTCGGAGAAAGCTCAAAGGGCGCCAGGGAGGGCGGACATGATCGACCCCCTTGCATTGGAGGATCTGTTCCGTTCCTGCGATCCGGCGGTCTTCGATTTCGAGACCACGGCTGAGCTGGAACCCAACATCCGCATCATAGGCCAGCCGCGCGGCACACAGGCCATCCTCTTCGGGGTCGAAATGGCCAGCCCGGGCTACAACATCTACGCCCAGGGGGAAGCCGGTACGGGGCGCACCACAGCCATCGAGCGATTCCTGGACGAGCGCGCCGCTCAGGCTGATGTTCCCTCCGACTGGGTGTATGTACACAATTTCCAGGAGCCCCATAAGCCGCACGCCCTGCGCCTGCCGCCCGGAGAGGGCGCACTGTTGCGCGGCGATATGGCACGGTTGCTGGATGATCTGCGGATCAACCTGCCGCGCGCCCTGGAAAGCGAAGCCTTCCGCGAGGCCGCCCACCAGGTGCAGCATAACTTCGAGACGGCTCGCGACGAGCTCTTCGAAGAGATGCAGGCGAAGGCCAGCCAGGCCGGGGCGGCCGTTGTCCCTACGCCAGGCGGGTTGCGGATCGTCCCGGCCAAGGACGGCCAGGCGCTCCCGCCTGAGGCTGTGGCCGCACTGCCCGAAGAGGTCCAGAAGTCCTGGCGTGAACAGGCCCACCAGTTGGAGCATGAGCTTGACAAGATGCTGCGGCAGGTCAAAGCCGCCGAGCGCGAAGCCAAAGAGGCCATGCAGGCTTTGATCCGCCAGGCCGCGGGCAGAGTGGTCGATCGTGCTCTGGAGGAAATGCTGGAGCGCTATCAGGGAGACGAGGATACGCTGGGCTATCTCCAGGATGTCCGACAGGACATCGTCGAGAACGTGGACCTTTTCCGTCCGGGGGAGGAGGACGAGGCGCCCTCCGGATGGAAGGAACTCCGCTTCCGGCGCTATCAGGTGAACCTGTTGGTGGATCACGGGGGGCGGAGAGGCGCGCCGGTAGTGGTGGAATACAACCCGACCTTGCCGCGCCTGCTGGGGCGGGTGGAACATGAGCCATGGCCCGGCGGGGGGATGGTCACCGATTTCACACTCATCCGAGGCGGTGCGCTGCACGCGGCCAATGGCGGCTACCTCGTCCTGCGCGCCCGTGACCTCTTCCTCGAGCCCGGTTCGTGGGAGGCCCTCAAGCGGGCGCTGGTGGGCGGGTGTGTGCGTCCCGATGACCCGGCGACGCGCGGCGGAGCGCCCACGCGCTCGCTGGACCCAGAGCCCATCCCGCTGGACTTGAAGGTGGTGCTGGTGGGACCGCCGGGGGTTTATTATGCGCTGCACGAGAGCGACGAGGATTTCCGCACGCTGTTCAAAGTGCTGGCGGATTTCGACGATCGTATGGAGCGCAGCCCCGAAAACGAACAGGAATACGCCGTCTTCGTCGCCACGCGCTGCCACGAAGAAAAACTGCGCCATCTCGATCGTGGTGCAGTGGCACGGCTCGTCGAATACGGATCGAGGCTGGCGGGTTCGCAAAGCAAGCTGAGCACGCGCTTCGGAGATTTGGCCAACTTGGTGCGCGAGGCCGGCTACTGGGCGGCCAAGGCCGGGCACGAGGTCGTCACCGCCGAAGACGTCGCCCATGCGTTGGAGGAGCGCCGCGCCCGCCTGGGCCTGATCGAATCCCGGCTGAGGGAACAGATCCTGAAGGGCACGCTGCTCATCCTGAGCGAAGGGGAGGTGGTGGGCCAGGTGAACGGCCTGACGGTGATCTCCAGCGCCGACCACCGCTTCGGATATCCTTCGCGGGTGACGGCTCGCGTTTACATGGGCAAGGAGGGGGTGATGCAGATCGACCGCGAGGTGGAGTTGGCGGGGCCCATTCACAACAAGGGGGTGATGACCCTCATCGGCTACCTGGGCGGACGCTATGCGCAGCAACAGCCGCTCTCCCTCTCGGCGCAGATCACCTTCGAGCAGAATTACGGCGGCGTGGAGGGCGATAGCGCCGCTTCGACTGAGCTCTACGCGCTGCTCTCCTGTCTGTCGGGGATCCCCGTGCGACAGGCCATCGCAGTCACCGGTTCTGTGGACCAGCGAGGTGATGTGCAAGCCGTCGGCGGCGTGACCGAAAAGGTCGAGGGCTGGTTCGCCCTGGTGAAGGAGCGTCGTTCGAAGGGTGAACACGGGGTCATGGTGCCCGCCGCCAACGTGCAGGACCTGATGTTGAGCGATGAGGTGCGGCGAGCGGTGGCGGAGGGGACCTTCAGGCTGTGGGCCGTTTCCACCGTCGATCAGGGCCTGGAGATCCTTACCGGCCGACCGGCCGAGGAGGTGCACGCATCCGTTCGGACGCGGCTGCGCGATCTGGCTGAGGGCATCGAACGCTTTGGCAAGCAGGCGGATTGAGGTGAGCGTCCCCTGGCTGAGCGTTGTGATCCCTGTTCTCAACGAGCGTGCCGGCATTGAGCCGGTGCTGGCGCGGGCGCTGGGGTATTCAGGATTGGAGACGGTTGAAGTCCTGGTGGTGGATGGGGGATCCGATGATGGGACGGCTGCCGTCGCATCGCGCTGGGCGCGGGTGCTACGGGCGCCGCGCGGCCGGGCGAGCCAGATGAACGCTGGCGTGCAGGCAGCCCACGGCCGGGCGCTGCTCTTCTGCCATGGCGACACCCTGCTCCCCGAGGGCTACGGATTGGCTATCAGGGAGACCTTGCGAGACCCGGGGGTGGTGGGCGGTGCCTTCACTCCGCGCTATGGCCTGCGGCACCCTGCCATGCGACTGGCCGAAGGGCTAGTCTCGTTGTCCACCCGATATTTCATGTTCGGCGATGCAGCTCTCTTCGTGCGTCGGGAGGCGCTGGATGCGGTGGGCCTCTTCCCGGAGGTCCCTTTGATGGAAGACGTCATGTTGGTGCGGGCGCTCAAGGGGCACGGTCGCCTGGTGCGTTTGCCCCAGGTCGTGCGCACCTCCGGCCGCCGCTTTCGCGAGTGCGGCGTGGTGCGCCAGCTGTGGCTGGATCTGAGGCTGCTGCTCGCCTTCTATAGGGGGACGGACCCGCGCCGCCTGGCACCGCGCTACGCTGCAACGGAGCGCGATCGCAGCGCGGGTGGAGGGAGGGCGTGAGGCCGGCCCTGGCGATCTTCGCCCGGGCGCCTGATGCGGGGCGCGCCAAGACGCGCCTTGCGAGCGTGCTGGGTCCCTGGGGAGCCGCGCTGGCGTACGCGGACCTGCTGCGAACCGCCCTGCGGGTGGCCGATGGTCTGCAGGGGAGATGGCGGGCCATGGTGTACGCTGCCGGCCGGGAGGATCTGGCCTGGTTCCGCCGGAACTGGGCGCACGGGGAAGTGTGCCTCCAGCGCGAGGGGAGGCTGGGGGAACGCCTGCAGGCCGCCTTCGACGATCTCTTTCAGCAGGGGCACGAGCGCGTTGTCGTGGTGGCCAGCGACGTGCCCGACCTGGTGGCGAGGATCGTGCGCCAGGCGGGCGCGCTGCTTGAGCGGAACCCAGCCGTTCTCGGGCCCTGTGAGGACGGCGGCTACTATCTGATTGGCCAGCGCAGGCCGGGATGGGATCTGTTCAGCGACATCACGTGGAGCACGGAGCTTGTATACGGGCAGACGCTGGCGCGGGCCCGCGACCAGGGTCTGTCGGTGGGGACCCTGCCTCGCCTGTACGACGTGGATGACATGCAGGCCTACCGCCGCTATGTGGCCGATGTATCCTACATCCACCAGGACGCCGGCGCGTCATCGGGTTTCCAGCCGTGCGTACCCACCAGGGGCACGAAGGCCACTGGTGCGATGCGCTCCACCTCGTAATCCTCCCCCTTCCGTACCCAGCGCTCCAGTATCTGCCCCACGCGACTGCCCACCGGCAATACCAGGCGCCCGCCCTCGGCCAGTTGCTGCTTGAGCGGCTCGGGGACGCGCGGGGCGGCGGCGGTGACCACGATGGCGTCGAAGGGCGCATGCTCCGGCAGCCCCTGGGAACCGTCTCCCTCGATCACTTCCACATTTTGCAGCGCCAACTTCCGCAGCACTTTGCGCGCCTGCTGCGCCAGCTTGGGGATGCGCTCGAGCGTGTAGACCTGGCGCGCCAGGTGGGCCAGAATGGCGGCCTGATATCCAGAGCCGGTCCCCACTTCCAGCACTTTCTCGTCGCCCTTCAATTCCAGCAATTGGGTCATGAGGGCGACGATGTAGGGCTGCGAGATGGTCTGTTTCTCGCCGATGGGCAGGGGGGCGTCGGCGTAGGCCAGGTGCTGCACGTCGCGCGGGACGAAGAGATGGCGGGGGACGGCGAGCATGGCCTGCAGGACGCGCTCGTCGGTGACGTCGCGCGCTGAGAGCTGCTCCTTCACCATGCGTTCGCGCTGCTGGCGCGCGACCTCGTCCTCTTTCATCAGACCCTCAAATGACGGCGCCTCGCGGCGCTTGACCGCCCGCTGCCCATATAAGGCGCTCCGGGGGAAGCCCTTCCCGGCTCTATTCTCGCGCAATGTGGCACCTTCAGGCCAGTGTGCGGGCGTGATATCGAAGTTTATCAGATGGCTACTTGGGTTGCCGGGAGACGTCGCCCTCGCCGGGGAACGGGCCTGGCGGGTCAGAGCGCCTCCAGGCCTTGCTCGCTATCTTCGAAGATCAGGACGGGGGAGGGCCAGCCGGCCTCATGTGTCTGGGCCACCCGCTCGAAGAGCAGCCGCGACCAACCGTCCACATCCACCAGCCGCTCGAAGGGCATCCAGAGGGGTGTGTAGGTGCCCTGATCCGTGCGGGGGCATGCACATGGCACTGGTGTCCCGCCTCTTGAACCCCCACGATGATCCACCCGCACAGCGCATGCATCCCACAGGCGCCAATGAAGAGGTGTCTATCCCCGCCCGTGCCAGGCTTGCAGGAGTTCCACCTCACCTTCCCGGCTGAGCCCGGCCTTCGGCACCCCCTGGCACCGGTCCCAATCCCATATATCCCGTATCGTGTCCTGGAGGGGGCGATAGCTCAGACCGGCGGCCAGGGCCTTGCGGATATCCGTCTGCATGACGCCTCGATACTGGGCCCGCGGCCACATGGGCAGTTCCTCTTCCGTGACACCATGGCTTTCGAGGAATGCCTCATCGACCCAGGTGAAGGTCGTGTCGGCCTGCAGGACTTCTTTGCAGGCCTGCAGGAAGCGGCCCCAGGTGAGCGGCTGCTGAGGCCCGGTGATATTGTATGCGCCCACCGCCATAGACTCGATCATGCGCAGTGCAAAGGAGGCCAGGTCGCGTGCATCGATGAACTGCAAAGGGGTGTCCGGCTCGCCTGGAGCGAGCATCTCGCCCCCTTGCCCGACGCGCCGCACCCAATAGGTGAAGCGGTCCGTGTAGTCAAAGGGGCCGACGATGTAGCCTGGCCGGAGGATCAGCGTGCGGCCGGGGAAGCTTGCCTCCACAGCCTGCTCGCAGAGAACCTTGAGGGCGCCGTAGGTTTGCGATGTGACTTCCTCGATGGCCGGGTCTTGCAAGGTGGCCAGGGGAGAGCCCTCATGTCGGCCGGGGCTGGCGTCGGCGTAGACCGCCAGGGTGGAGACGAAGACGCAGCGTTCAGCTGCCCTGGCCAGCAGTTCGGCCGAGGCGCGCACCAGGCGCGGCAGGTAGCCGTTCACGTCCAGCACCACATCCCATCTGCGGCCCTCGAGGGGGTCGAGGCCGCCGTGGCGATCTCCGATGAGCCTTTCCGCCTGGGGGAACAGGGTGGGGTTGCTCCGGCCGCGATTGAAGATGGTGACCTGGTGGCCGGCGGCGAGCGCCGCCTCAACCAGGTGCCTTCCTACGAAGCGTGTACCGCCCAGGACGAGGAGTCTCATCATCCGCCGTAGAAGATGTCCGGGCCGAGGTCGCGCAACCAGAGCGTCTGCTCATCCGGTCGCCCCTCGATGGGGCGGGTGAGCCCTGCGCCGACCACCTCCCCCACGAAGACCGTGTGGTCCCCCTCGTGGACGCTGGCCACCACGCGGCATTCCAGGTAGCCGGGCAGGTTGGTCAGGATGGGTGCGCCTGTCTCGCCCGTGTGATAGGGCTGCCCGCCGATGGTGCTTTCATCGGCTTCCACGTGCTTGAAGAAGGTGAAGGCCAAATCCCTCTGCCCCTTGTCCAGCACGTTGAGGGCGAAGGCGCCGGCCTCCTGCACCGCGTGGTGCAGGCGTGAATCGTCCCTGACGCAGACCGCCAGCAGAGGTGGCTTGAAGGAGGCCTGTGTCACCCAGTTGACTGCCCCTGCGCCGATCTCGCCACCCTCGCTCTTGGCTGTGAGGATGTACAGGCCGTACGGGATCATGCGCAGCACGGTCTTCCTGGCTTCGGCGTCCATGTGT
Organism: Chloroflexota bacterium; assembly: GCA_024277995.1. Classification (GTDB taxonomy): domain Bacteria; phylum Chloroflexota; class Anaerolineae; order Anaerolineales; family E44-bin32; genus JAJRUD01. Next base: position 6,340 of record JAJRUD010000025.1, on the reverse strand, counting down.
TCCTCCCTCGTCCAGTTGCCTCTAGCCTTTTTACGTTCGGAGAATCCCCATGCCTCGGCGGAGCCGCGTTTCATTGCCCGACTTCTATCGGGCCAGGCGTTGCTCCTTCCAGACATCGCCTTCGTTGTGGTAGCCGGCCTGCTCCCAGAATCCCGGGCGGTCCTGCGCCATGAATTCCAGCCCGCGCAGCCATTTACCGCCCTTCCAGAAATAGGGAGTTTTCAGATCCTCGCGACCGGGGATATAGCCCACCACCGCCCGCAGCGGGTAGCCGTGTTCCGGGGTAAGCGGCTGTCCGTTGAAATGCGTGGCAAGCAGGAAGCTGTCCTGCAGCACCACCTCCAGCGGCAGGTTGGCGGTGAAGCCGTATTCGCAGTGTTGCATCACGAAACGGGCGCTGGGTTTGAGCTTGATGAGACCCTCTTCGATCAGTCGGCGCACCGAGACGCCTTCCCACGTGGTGTCTGCCTTGCTCCATCGTGTGACACAGTGGATGTCCATCGTTACCCTGGTGCGCGGTAGCTTGAGGAATTCCTCCCAGGTCCAGCGCTGCTCCTGCTCGATTTCGCCCCAGACGCCAAAGTCCCAGGTCTCAGGGTCGAAGGGCGGTACGGGGCCGTAGTGGAGAACGGGGAACTTCTCGGTCAGGCTCTGTCCGGGGGGCAGGCGGCCTTCGCGGCGCAGCAACTGCTCTCGCTCGCGGCGGCCAATCACGCGGTCTGGCATGGGGCACCTCCGAATCCAGAGGGATTATATCAAAGGGGTCGGGAACCTCTGCAGGCGCGGCGGCGTCTTGAAGATAGCCGAACGAGTAGCCCGTGTACGTGCAGCCCGACAAGGAGGTACTGCCATGCAGAAGAGAACTTTTCCCAGACCGCTGGCCGCGGCCGTGGCCTTGATTGGCCTGGCACTGGCCTGCACCGGCCTGAAGGGAGGCAAGACGCCCACCGCCGGCGACCCTACCTCTACGGTAGAGGCTGCCGAGACACGGCTGGCGCTGACGGTATACAACCAGGGAATGGCCCTGGTGCGCGACAGGCGCAGCTTCAATCTGCAAGAAGGGTTCAACGAGATCGAGTTCTCGGACGTGGCCGCCTCCATCGACCCCACCAGCGTCCTTTTTCAGTCGCTTACCGACCCTGGTGGGGTGAGGATCCTCGAGCAGAACTACGAGTACGACCTGGTAAACAGCTCAGCACTCTTCGAGAAATACCTGGACCAGACGGTCGTCGTGGTGACCGAGGACGGCAGCGAGTACAGTGGGCGATTGCTGAGCACCAAGGGCGGGATCATCCTGCAGGACGACGACGGTCAGGTGAACATGATCAGCGGGAACGTGCAGCGGGTCTCATTCCCCGATCTGCCGGATGGGCTGATCACCCGCCCGACGCTGGTCTGGCGTCTGCTGGCCGAGCAGGCCGGGGATCAGGAGATGGAGGTCACCTATCTGACCGGCGGCATCTCCTGGCAGGCCGACTACGTGCTGCTGCTCTCAGCGCAGGATGACGCCATCGATCTGGACGGCTGGGTGACGCTCAATAACACCAGCGGCACCACCTATCGCGATGCGCTGCTCAAGCTCATCGCCGGCGACTTGCAGCGCCTGCCGGAGCCAGGCTACGCGGCGCGCGACATCATCATGGAGGCCTAGGCCATGGCCACGGCCACGCCCGTCGAGCAGCGCGAGTTCTTTGAGTACAACCTGTATGAGATCCCGCGCCCGGTCACGGTGAAGGACAACGAGACCAAGCAAATCGAATTCGTCAGCGCGCACGACGTTGCAGCGGCCAAGTTCTTCGTCTACGACGGCCTGGGATGTCGCGGGGGCGCCTATTGGTGCGGCTTCTATGGCTATGCCCGGACGGACCCCTCCTACGGCGTCGCCTCCAACCCGAAAGTGATGGTGATGCTGGAGTTCGACACGGAGGAGGTGGATGCCGACCTGCCGCGTGGTCGGGTGCGCGTCTATCAGGAGGATGTAGACGGGGCGGCGCTGCTCATCGGCGAGGACACCATCGACCATACGCCGCAGGGCGAGCGGGTCCGCCTGTACGTGGGTGACGCTTTCGACATCGTGGGCGAACGCGTGCAGACGGACTTCCGCCGACCCAACGACAAGCGACTGGAGGAGAGCTTCGAGATCACCCTGCGCAATCACAAGGACGAGGCGGTGGAAGTGCGCATTGTGGAGCACCTCTTCCGTTGGAGCGATTGGCGCATCCTCGAGGCCAACGCTGATTACACAAAGATGGATTCCTCCACCATCGAGTTCCGCGTGCGGGTGCCGGCGGACGGCGAGAAGACGGTGCGCTACACGGTGCAGTACTTCTGGCCGTGATAGATGGGGTGAACCTCCCGCGGGTTTAAACCCGCGGGAGGTTCACCCTATGGCACTGTTACTTCATGGGGCCTTTGGCGCCATTCGGACGGCCTCGCTCGCCACGGGTCGCCTCCCTCAGCTCCGCCCTCACGCACTTCCAATCGCCATCGCAGGAACCGTTGAAAAGCCCCCAGATCTGGTCGACGCCCACGCCGAATTGTGCGGCCAGGCGAGTTGCGGTTCCGTCCTCGCGCTCGCGCAGGATCGCGCGAACGCACTTCCAATCCTGGGCGCATTCGCCCTGATAGAGGTCGGTGACCTGCTCTTCGACGACGCCGAACTGCGCGGCCAACCGGGCGGCAGTGCGCTCCTCCTGTTGGTCCCGGCGCTCTTCCTCGCGCTGTGCCTGGCGGACCTCCCTGACGCCTTCCTCCAGGATGGCGCCCAGTTCGCCGCTTTCTTCGGATAGTTTGAGAGCCTGCCTGATCTCGCCCCAGCTATGGCCGGCGGCGTGCGCGGCGGCCAGGGCAGCCCAGTCACCATCGCCGCTCTCAGCCATCCGGGCAGCATGGCGCAGGTCGGAGATGCCGATCCCCATCTCGAGGTGTTCGTCAAGCACGCTGGGCTCGACACCCAGTTCTTGCACCACTCGATAGAACTGGCTCAGTTCTCCGCTGGAAGCCCCCAGCGCTAGGCGGTTCAGAGCGTCCTCGAAGTCGGCTTCGTAGCGCGTCGCCATGCGCACCGCCGTCCGAATGTCCTCCACGCTGGTCTCGCCGCCGAGCACGCGGGCGACGAGGTCGCTCACGCTGACCCCCTCCAGCGATGCAGCGAATTTATCAAGCTGGGCAAGAAGGCCCCAGCCATTGCTCTGCAGGTGCCAGTCGAGAATCTCTTCCCAACTGAGGCCGGGGATGGTGAGCGCCAGCTGGTAGGCGTGCCACATGCGGCCGAACCCCAGTTGCTCGCCCGTCAGATCGCCGGTGAAGAAGCCGAAGATGTCTGCGCAGGTGTAAAGATCGCCGGCCTGGTCAGGGAAGAGCGTGTTCACGGCGTCTGCGATCTTCTGGGCCGTGGGATGGCAGGCTGCCTCGGATTCGGGATCGACCACCACAACGGGTAGGGTGTCGCTGGCGCGCAGGCCGCAGGCGTCGGTCACGGTGACGGCAGCTGTGAACTTGCCGCCCTCGGTGAAAGCAAAGCTGGCTTCCGGCGAGGAGGGGTCGGCGCCCTCATCTGCCGTGCCGTCCCCGTCCAAGTCCCAGGCGAAGCTGTAGGGAAGCTCGCCGCCCTCCACCTGTGCGCTGAAGGCGATCTCCGCTTTGCCATCAGTCAGCGTGACCAGGGGCGGGAAGGGGTCGGAGGTCAGGCTGGTCGAGGGGCCGAGTGATATCACGCCCGAGGTGACGATGGCGCCATCCGGGTCCCCTTCGGGGATGAGCGTCAGGGTCCACACATATTCTCCCTGGCCGGGGTAGATGTGGGTCGTGGTGTACGGGAAGTTGGCTATGGCCGGCTCGCCCAGAGACTCGCCGTCGCCGAAGTCCCATGCCAGGTCGTAGCCCGTGCCCTGTCCCTCCAGGTCCACGGCGAACCGCACTTCGGCGCAGTTGATGGAGACGGCGACGCTCACGGGCCCATCCTCCTGGGCCAGAGCCCCCAATGGGGCGGAAAGGAGCCCCATGAGTATCAGCAGGGTTATCGGCATTCGCAGTCGCATGAAATCACCTCCTCCATGGACGCGTAGGCTCGCGGCGCGATTGCGCCAGGCAATATACACATACGCAAAAGGCTTTCGACTGTTACGCTGAAAGGGGAGTACAAAGGTCCTGGGGATTCTTCCCTTGCCATCTCCTGGCTTGCATCCCTGGCGACGCTGCCGTGATGTTTCCCCTCTCACCGGATTGCGATGAGTGCTGACGGTGCCCGGCCAACCCTTTGGGCGGCGAAGAGATGCTGTTGCAGGCTTTCCTCGGAGGCGCCTGGTCGCAAAATGCGCGCGGGGCTTGGGAGTTGTCCCAGACGGCACTATAATAGCGGCCCAAATAGCTGCGCCATGAGACATCCAGGTGCGGCGTATCGAGGAGTGCCAACCATGAGCGATCCCCAACAAGAACTCATCGAGCGCAGTCGAGCCACCACACTCACAAGCTGGACCTCCCAGAAGGCCTGGGACCCCCTGACCATGGTGCGCGCCGAGGGGGTCTATTTCTGGGACGCCAACGGCAAGCGCTGGCTGGACTGGTCGTCGCAGCTCATCAACCTCAACCTGGGTCACGGCCACCCGCGGGTGGTGAAAGCTATCCAGGAACAGGCGGCGCGCTTCTGCTATGCCTATCCCAAGATCGCCACTGAGCCGCGCGCCCGGCTGGGTGAGCTGCTGCGCGAGATCGCATCCGGCGATCTGGCGGTGAGCTTCTTCACGACGGGCGGCGCAGACGCGGTGGAAAACGCCATGAAGATGGCGCGTCTGTATTCGGGGCGGCAGAAGGTGATCACGCGCTATCGCTCCTACCATGGCGCCACCTTCGGCGCCATGACCGCCGGCGGCGACCCGCGCCGCCTGGCCAACGAGCCCGGCGTGCCCTGGATCGTGCGCTTCCACGGGCCCTACAGCTACCGCAGCCCGCTCTATCGGGATCGCTCGCCGGAGGAGGGGGATCAGGTGGTGGCCGATCTGCTGGAGCAGACTGTGCTCTATGAGGGTCCGGAGAACATTGCGGCCATCCTGCTCGAAGGCTACAGCGGGTCGAGCGGCATCCTGCAGGGCGGCGAGACCTTCTGGCGGCGGGTACAGGAGATCTGCGACCGCTACGACATCCTGCTCATCGTGGACGAGGTGATGAGCGGATTCGGCCGGACGGGTGAGTGGTTCGGGATCGACCACTATCCCTTCGTGAAGCCGGACCTGATGGCCATGGCCAAGGGACTGACCAGCGGCTACGTTCCCATGGGAGCGGTGATGGTCACACAGCAGATCGCCGATCACTTCCAGGATCATACCTTGTGGGCCGGGCTGACCTACAGCTCACATCCCCTGGCCTGCGCGACGGCCATCGCCTGTATCGAGGCCTATCGTGATGAGGGCCTGATCGACAACGCCCGAGACATGGGGAAGGTGCTGCGCAAGGGGCTGATGGACCTGGCTGAACGGCATCCCTGCGTGGGCGAAGTGCGCGGGACTGGCCTGCACCAGGTGATAGAACTGGTGAAAGACCGCGCGAGCCGCGAGCCCATGAGCGGCTTCAACCAGCCGCTCAGCGAGCCTATGCAGGCAGTAGCGCGCACCTTGCGCGAGCAGGGCCTGAGCACGTTCGTGCGCTGGAATTGGGTCTTCTGCGCGCCACCCCTGGTCGTGGATGAGTCCCAGATCCAAGAGGGCTTACGGATGCTGGATCAGGCACTGGCGGCGGCTGACGCGTACGTAGAATCCTGAGTGGATACTGGAGGAAGGCGAACCATGGCGGTCGAGATGATGCGCAACTACATCAATGGGGGGTGGCGGGATTCCTCGGCCGGGGAGTCTCTGCAGGTGGTGAATCCGGCGACAACAGAGGTGCTGGGGCGCGTGCCGCTCTCGCCCGCGGAGGAAGTGGACCAGGCGGCGCGCGCGGCGGCCGAGGCTTACCGCGAGTGGCGCCGCGTCCCCCCGGTGGAGCGCGTGCAGTACCTGTTCAAGCTCAAGGAATTGATGGAAGACCATTTTGAAGAGCTGGCGCGCACCATCACCATGGAGTGCGGCAAGACGCTGAGCGAGTCGCGCGGCGAGATGCGGCGCGCCATCGAGAACGTGGAAGTGGCCTGCGGCATCCCGATGATGATGCAGGGCTACAACAGCGAGGACATCGCTCGCGGCATAGACGAGATCATGATTCGTCAACCGGTAGGCGTGGCGGCGGCCATCTGCCCCTTCAACTTCCCGGGCATGATCGCCTTCTGGTTCATGCCCTATGCCCTGGCCTGCGGCAACACCTACATCGTCAAGCCCTCGGAAAGGGTGCCGCTCACCATGCAGAAGAT
>JAJRUD010000024.1 GCA_024277995.1 Chloroflexota bacterium | reverse complement strand
CTCCCCGACGCCCTCATCCCTCCCCTGCGCGATCACTTGCACCGCGTCAAGCGCCTCCACGAACGCGACCTCTCCGAAGGCTTCGGCGCCGTCCACCTGCCCACCGCCCTGGAACGCAAATTCCCCCTCGCAGCGCGCGAATGGGTCTGGCAGTTCGTCTTCCCCTCCCCCCGCCGCTCACGCGACCCGCGCACCGGCGTCACCCGCCGCCACCACCTCAGCCCCAGCAGCCTGCAGAAAGCCGTCCGCCGGGCCGCCCAGCTCGCCGGCATCGACAAGCGCGTCACCTGCCACACCCTGCGCCATTCCTTCGCCACCCACCTGCTCGAAGACGGCTACGACATCCGCACCGTGCAGGACCTGCTCGGCCACAAAGACGTCAAGACCACCATGATCTACACCCACGTGCTCCAGCGCGGCGGCCGCGGCGTGCGCAGCCCGCTCGATCGCCTCTCCCACTCCCCCCAGGGCCCCACTCCCCGCCCAGCCCGCTGAATCCAGACCGCCGCCGGAGATCCCGGCGGCGGTCTCATGCTCCGCCTCCTGCCAGCCCTCCTCCCGGGCCCCAGGTCGGCTCCCGTTCACAATGTCCCCCCCGCGGTCACCCAGGCCCGCCGCGGCCACGCCCGTCACTCCTCGCGCGCAGCCTCGCCGACAGCGCCGGACCCCCATCCGGCCAATATGCGCTGCGCCGCCAGCCCCGCCAGCCAGCCCAAGATCGCCCCCAGCACGATGAAGAACAGCGTCCGCAGGCTGAAGGCGAAGAGATAGGTGGCGCTCACCAACGAAAACAGGGTCGTGAAAACCACCGCGTGGCGCACCGGCGACCAACGCCCCAGCAGCCCGGCCGCCACGCCCCCGGCGAACACCGCCACCGACCCCGTCGCCACGGCGGCCGCCATCCGGCGCGCCGGCGCCGGCTGGATCACCAACGCCCAGGCGAGCGCCAGCAACAGCCCGAAGACCACCATCGTCGTGATGGCACCCACCAGCAACGATAACCCGCTGCGAACCCAGCCTCCCTTGCCTTGCATACCGCTTCCCTCCTTCACGCTTTCGCCGCGCCCGACCCGGCGCACGCCATCCTTCCCTGCACCCCGGCCGTCCCGCAGCCGCGGCCGCAAGCCTGCCTCTCGCCCCGCCAGCCGCCCGGCCGCCTCCCATGTTGCCCAACATCCATCGCACCCAGGAGGGCGCCCGCCGCCCGCTTCGAGCCGCCGCTCACTCGATGGTGTCCAGAAAGGTCAGCGCCCTCGCCCGCGAGCGGACCTTCCCCCGGTCATCCCCCCTCCATCTCTTTCTCTCCCCGTCCCGCCTCCCACCCCGCACCTTCGCTGCAGCCTCCCTCCACACCAGGCCTCGCGCGGAGTCCCGCGGCCTGCCGCCGCGGCCGGCGCAGCCGGCTCCTGTGCCCCGCTCCCAGCTCGCCCTCCACGGGATCCCGCGGCGCTCCAGCCTCGCCCCACACCAGGCGAAGGTCGAGACGGCTGGATGAAGCAGGCTAGTCCGCCTGCTGCACCCAGCCGACCAGGAGGATCGTGATCGGGTTCTGCGCGGAGACCAGAATCCCCAGGTCCTGCGTGTTGATCACTTCTTGGACCCGCCGGCTGGAAGCCTCCACCAGCTTGAGCCGTCCCACGTAATCCATCCCGTAGACGTCGTAGGCAAGCTTCTGCCCATCCTCAGACCAGGCGACCCGAATGATCTTGCTCTCGGGTTCGCTGACCAGCGTCTCCAGCAAGGTGCCGTCCCTGTCGAACCTGTCGATGCGCGCCTGCAGGTACTCCGGATAGCACCCACCCCGGTCCTGAAGCGAGATGGCGAACCCCATTGCATCCGGCGACCATGCCAGGGCGTTCACCTCCCATGGCTGATCGGGATAGGACTCGAGCGTGTTTCCCTCCAGGTCCAGCACCCAGATGGTATGTCGAACCTGCGCGGCGCACACGTTGCTCATATCCGGGGAGACGAAGTTCTTGAAGGCCACCATGCGCTCCTCGTTAGGGGCAAGCGAGAAGTCAGCGTAGTTGGCGTCCATGCCTGTCGGGAAGAAGGCGCCCCAGTCGAGGGCACCCCACGGGAACTCCGGAAACAGCTTGGCGAAGTCCGTCATCTCCCCGGTGGACAGCTCGACCCGGACGAACCGGAACTCATCGCCTTCGCGCATGAGCGTGTAGAAGGCCTTCCCGTCTGAGGAGAATTCGCCGAAGCTGCGGAAAAGCTGACGGTTGTACCTGGCGTCGAGCACCGTGATCGACGCGCCGCTGGCGAGATCGAGGACACCCAGGCTTGAATCCGTCAGGAATGGGTTCTGCTTGGGCGCCACCATGCCACCGGTGGGATCCGCGCTGCGCTGTGATGGGTCGGTGAGGGGAAACACGAGGTATCGGTTTCCGGGGGAGACGAGTACATCGCCGGGGAAACCCTGCTCGCCAGGGGAAACCAGAGCCTGGGCACCATCCCCGGTGAAACTCGCTCTCCACAACGTCTGACCGGGAACGTCCCAGTCGGGCGCCCGGGCGCCCATGAACTCTCGCGTGGGATCCTCTGGCGCACTGATGTAATAGTAGGCCGCGAGCGTCGACGCCGCCACCGGGGTCAGCGGGTGATCCATGAGCTCGAGGCGCAGATCGTCCCCGCCCTCCGGCCAGGCGAGGCCTGCGTCGTCGAGGCGCATGAAGTTGAGCGTCGAGCATTCCATGCCGGGGAGGGCCATATCCATGGCCGCCCACTCCGCGAGGTGGTAGAGCAATCCGCCTGCCTTGCCGGCGCCGGGCAGCCCCTCGCTCCCAGTTCCGGCGACGCCCTGCCCACCTCCCGGGGTCGGTTCTCCCTCTTCGCAGCCCCCGCCCTCACAGGGCGGTTGCACCTGGGGTACAGTGGTCGGCGCGGCACCACGCTCATTTTGGAGCACACGCGTGAGGTTGCAAGCGAGAGACAGGAGAAGCAATAGGGCAAGAATGCGCAAAGCCCGCTTCATGGCGATCACCTCCGGCCATCGGCGACTAATTGAAACGAGGCTCTGGCGATATTATGGCCTCATTGCAACTCGGGATGCAACTGTCTCACTTGCGTTTTGACCCACTCAGGCGCCGTGGGCCCAGGCCCGACCGCGCCCAGGCATCCGCCCCGATTGAGCGCACTGCGTCTTGCGCCCTGTCTCCGGCTGCCATGTGCCTTGCCTTTCGTCTCGCCGGGCCCCGGCGGGCGAGCATGCTCCCACCGGCCCGCCCCCTCGCGGGCTGCGGCTCAGGCTCGGCCGCGCGTATTTCGCGGGACGGCGGGCCCATGGCCGTGCCGCTCTCCGATGGGGTTTCCCGCCAAAGCACGGGGAGCCGGCAGGACTCGCATATCCCGGCCACCTCTCCAGGGCATCGTGGCGCAGAGGTTGCCGGGGGCACGCGAAAGCCGCCCGGAAAGGGCACCAATCAACGCGCGTACAGGACGCGCGCCCGCTGCCGGTCCAGGTCGGGCACCACCCCCGCGAGCAAAGCCCGGCCCCGCTCATCGACGGCCACCCAGTACAGGTCCGTCTCGGGCGAGAAACACTCGACCTCCATCATCACGTTCGTCCATGCCGCCATGATGGCGCCCTCGTCATTGACGCTGTCCCAGTAGGCCCACACGTTGGGCCCGCTGTCGTCCACCACGAAATAGAAGGCCACATTCTGCCG
>JAJRUD010000023.1 GCA_024277995.1 Chloroflexota bacterium | reverse complement strand
GTCTTGCCCACGCCGCCCTTGCCTGATGTGATGGTCACAACCTTTGCCGTCATGGCCGCACTGTCCTCTCTAGCCTCTGCGTCGCTTTCCGTCCTGCCAGGTCTCGGCAACCAACTGCCCTTCCATCAGGTGCACCATCTCCGGCGCGGCGCGCCCCTTGCGCTCGGGGGAGACGGCGATGTGGCCGGCGATGCGCAGTTGGGTGGGGGCCATGTTCAGGGCGCATACGACGGCCGCCTCGTCGCCGGTCGCGCCGGCGTGCACGACGCCCCGCAACCGCCCCCAGACGATCACGTTCCCGCCGGCGATGATCTCGGCCCCCGGGTTGACGTCCCCCAAAACGACCACGTGGCCAGGGTGGCGGACCCGGTGCCCCGAGCGCAGCGTGCGCCGGACGAGCACGGCCTCCTCGCCGTGCACCTCGCTGTCGAAGGGCAGCTCCTCTTCTTCGCGGCGCGGCGCCTGGCGCTCCAACTGCGTCGCCAGACCCAGGTCGGCCGAGGCGCGCTGGGTGCCGGGGGCGGAGGAGAGCACGGCCCAGAGCGTGATTTCCCGCTGGGCCAGGTCATCGCGCAGTTCGCCCAGCTCGGCGGCGCCCAGGACGCGGTCGCCCACCTGCAGGGCTATTTGCGCGCCGCGGAAGAAATCGGGCTGGTCGTCGATGCTCTTCAGGAGCGAAGGGCGCACCTCAGCCCACCTTCCGGGGGGCACGGTTATGAGCAATCCCTGGCGTATGCCCTTGATGTTGAGCGTGGTTGCCATCTCAGTTCGCCGATTATAGCACGCGGGTGGATCGCGGACGAGCGGCGCCGGCCTACCCCTGGTTGGCGGCGTCGATGGCTTTGAGGGTGAAGTACGCTTCCAGGACCTGCTTGACCACCGGGCCTGAGGTCACCGCGCCCTCACCGCCGTTGTAGATGAAAGCCACCACGGCGATCTCCGGGTTCTCGAAGGGCGCGAAGGCCGCGTACCAGGCATGGGTCGGCCAGTTGCCGGGCTGGCACAGGTTCTGTTCCTGGGCCACGTCGTCGCAGAACTCTCCCGTGCCCGTCTTGCCGGCGGAGGAGATGGTCTCCAGGCGGGCGTATTTGTAGGCCGTGCCTTCGGGATCGGAGGTCACCATCAGCATGCCCTGGCGGGTGAGGGCAATCGCCTGCGGATCGACGATCAGGTCCGGCGTGCCGGGGGTCAGCACGCCGTCGGTCAGGTCCCACTGGACGCGCGGCTGGATGCGCTCGACGACGTTGCCCTCGCCGTCCAGGATCTCCGAGACCAGGTGCGGCCACATGACGCGCCCGCCGTTGCCGATGGTGGCCACGGAGTTCAGCACCTGGAGCGGCGTCGCCAGCACGAAGCCCTGGCCGGTGGTGGCGTTGTAGGTGTCGCCGGTGGACCAGCTCTCGCCCAGGTTGATGCGCTTCCAGTCGGGGTCCGGGATCAGGCCGTCTTCCTCGCCCGGCAGGTCGATCCCAAGGGGGGCGCCGTAGCCCAGGGCGCGGGCGTACATGCCGATGCGCTGGATGCCCAGCCCGTCGCCGGGGATGTCGCCCGGGTAGCCGCCGCCGACCTTGTAGAAGTACACGTTGCAGGAGAAGGCGATGGCCTGGACGAAATTCACGTTGCCGTGGCCGTCCTTCTTCCAACAGACGAAATCCTTCGCCTTGCCGGGGTCGTTGGGGAAGTATTTGTTGGTGATGGTGATCTTCCCGGGGTCGAAGATCGTCTGTTGCGGCGTGACCACGCCTTCGTTGAGGATGCCGATGGCGGTGACGAGCTTGAAGGTGGATCCGGGCGGGAACTCGCCGGAGATGGCGTGGTTGATGAGCGGGCGCCCGCGCCGGTTGCGCTCCAACTGGCGGTAATAGTCGGCGGGGATGAAGCGTGCGAAGCGGTTGTTCTCGTAGGTGGGCAGCGAGACCATGGCCAGGATCTCGCCCGTCTGCGGGTTGATGGCGATGACCACGCCGATGGGGGTGCGTTCCTCGCCGGCGTAGCGGTTGATGAACTCCATGCGGTTGCGCAGCGCGGTCTCGGCCGCCGCCTGCAGGCGGCTGTCGATGGTCAGGCGCACGCTCTGCCCGGGGGTGGGCTGGACGACATCGCCGACCTCGCGCACGCGTTTGCCGGCCACGTCGACCTCGACGCGCTTGCGGCCGTTCTGCCCGGCCAAGACCTGTTGATAGGAAAACTCGATACCGGAGTAGCCGATCTTATCGCGGCTGGGATCGAAGCCCAGTTCGCGATATTCATCCTCCAGCGCGGCCGGGATAGGGCCCATGTAGCCGATGACGGCGGCCGTCAGAGCGCCGGTGGTGTAGTCGCGCACCGGGACCGGCTCAACGCTCACCCCGGGCATGTCGGTCTGCCATTCGCGCAGGATGCGGGCTGTGGTCTCGTCGACGTCGCAGGCCACCGGCCAGGGCTCGTAGGGGGCCAGGCTGGAGCCCTCCGCCACGAGCTGGCGGATGCCCCTGCCGGGCACGCATTTGGCCGCCGGCGGGCCCTCCTTGTCGAGCGGAACCCCGGTGAGCTCGGCCAGGCGCTGCAAGATGGCTTCCACCTCAGCCTCGCTGTCGGGCAGCTCGGCGGCGGTGACGTAGACGTTGAAGGCCGGGATGTTGCGTACCAGCTGAAAACCGTTGCGGTCGTAGATGATGCCGCGCGGCGCCGGCACGTTGGCGATTTCGATGCGGTTGTTGTAGGCCGCCTGGCGGTAGACCTCGCCCTGCAGGATCTGCAATTGAAACAGACGGCCGATGTACACCAAGGCCAACATGGCCATGACGGCGTAGGCGAGGTAAACGCGCCAGGGGGCGATGCCCTTTCCCTTCACACCGTTCATCATGACTAGATTGCCACCTCGGGTGGGAATAGACTCTGGGCGATGGACCCGGCCAAATGCGTCGCCGGCAGCGCCAGGAGCACGTCCAGGAAGGCGCTTGGGAGCAGCACGCGGCTGACGGACGTGGCCAGGTCGGGCGCGGCTCCCGCCACGACGGCCGCGCCCAGCGTGATGAGGCCGTAGATGAGCGAGGCGACCAGCACGGCGGCCGCCGGCATCAAGAGGTGCGCTTCCCAGAACTTGCCTTCCATCAAGGATACCAGAAAGGCAATGGCTACCAGCGCGACGGCGGTGACGCCGAGCGGCGCGGCGGAGAGGAGGTCAAGCAGGAAGCCGCCCACCAGGCCCCAGACCATGGCTTCCTCGGCGCGGCCCGCCAGGGCCCATGCCACCACGGCCAGCAACACCAGGTCCACGCCGCCGTCGAGCAGGCGCAGGCCGGCAAAGACGGAGGATTGCAGGGCGGCGAGCAGCGCCATGAGCGGGATGCCGAGCAGGTAGCCCATGATCAGGGAGAGCCGACGCCGAGCGGCAGCGGGCGGTAGTTGGTGACGACGAGCACGATCTCGAGCGCTTCGAAGTCGACAGTGGGCTGGATGACGGCCTGCTGGAAGAGCTCGAAATCGCGCTTGCGGACGGAAAGGACCTGGCCGACGGGGATGTCGGGAGGATAGGAACCTCCCAGGCCGGAGGTGAGCACCAGTTCGCCCACTTTCACTTCCGCCCCCTGGTCGATCAGGTCGACGCGCAGCTCGCCGTTGAGCTGCGCAGCCAGCACGCCATCGGCGCGCGAATCCTGCAGGCGCACGTTCACAGCCACCTGAGGGTCGGTGATCAACTGCACGCGCGCCGCGGTGGCAAAGACCTCCGCCACGCGTCCCACCAGGCCGCGTTCGGTGACGACCGGCATGCCCTTGGCGATGCCCTGGTCGGAGCCCAGGTCGATCCAGATGGAGCGCAAATAGGGGTTGACGTCGCGGCCGATGACGGAGGCGGCCACGCTGCGGTTCTCGGGCTGGCTGCGGGCGTAATCGAGCAGCGCGCTCAGGATCTCGGCCTCGGCCGCCTGCTCGCGCAGTGAGACGAGCTCCTGCTGCAGGCGCGCGTTCTCCGCCTCCAGCTCAGCGACCCTGGTGCGCAGGGAGATCACGTCGCGCGGCGAGGTCACGAAGTCGCGGATGGCGTTGTAGCGCAGCGCCAGCCAGCCCTGCACGCCGGCGATGGGCCGCAGCAACAGCCCCTCCGCCGGCTGGAGGAAGCCGGCCAGGTTGAGGACGAGCAATCCGGTGCTGAGAAGGATGAGGGTGAGGGCGAGTAGCGCCCTGGACTGTGAACGGCTCATGGAGAACCCCAGGGGTCAGCGGGGCGTTCGCTCCAGGCCAGCCAGGAAGAGGCGATTGACTTCCAGATCCTCGAGGATCATGCCTGCGCCCCGCGCCACGCAGGTCATCGGGTCTTCGGCCACCCAGACGCGCATGCGCAGTTCGTCCGACAGCCTGTCGGCCAGCCCGAGCAGGAGCGAGCCGCCACCCGCCAGGCACACGCCCACCTCCATGAGGTCAGCGATGATCTCGGGCGGCGTCTCGTCGATGGCGTCCTTGGCCGTCTCGACGATGATGCGCACCGAGCCGTTGAGGGCTTCGCGAATCTCGACCGAAGAGATCTCGACCGCCTCGGGCAGCCCGCTGACCAGGTTGCGGCCCCGCACCGTCGTGGTCTTTTCGGCCTTGAGGGGGTACGCCGAGCCCAAGGTCATCTTGACCCGCTCGGCCATGCGCTCGCCGATGAGCAGGTTGTACTTGTTGCGAATGTACTCGATGATGTCCTGGTCCATTTCGTCGCCGGCCACACGCAGCGAGCGGGAGACGACGATGCCTCCCATGGAGAAGACGGCCATCTCCGTCGTGCCGCCGCCGATGTCGATGATCATCGAGCCGCGCACCTCGCCGATGGGCAACATGGCCCCCAGTGCGGCGGCGGTGGGTTCTTCGACCAGGAAGGCCTCGCGCGCGCCGGCGGCCATGGTGGCGTCGTAGACGGCGCGCTTCTCGACTTCCGTGGCGCCGCTGGGGATGCCCACCACCACGCGCGGGCGCGGCACGGGGACGATGCTCTGCTCGTGCACCTTGCCGATGAAGTATTCCAGCATGGCCTCGGTGATGTCGAACTCGGAGATCACGCCGTTGCGCAGGGGCCGGATGGCGACGACGTTGGCCGGCGTGCGGCCGACCATTTCCTTCGCCTCGGCCCCGATGGCCAGGGGGCGCTTGCTCTTCTTCTCGATGGCTACCCAGGAGGGCTCATTGAGCACGATTCCCTTGCCGCGTACGTGCACCAGCGTGTTGGCAGTACCCAGGTCGATGCCGATGTCCAGGGAAAAGAGCCCCAGTAGCGCGTTGATGGGGTTGAAGGCCAATGTCGGTGTCCTCTAGCTGCGGGGAATTAAAGACGAATGACCAGCCCGGGATTATACCACAGCGGGCGTGG
>JAJRUD010000022.1 GCA_024277995.1 Chloroflexota bacterium | reverse complement strand
GCTGCGGGCGGAGCGGGCCATGGCGCGCAACGCCGTCGGGACCGTCTGCCCGGGGAGGCGGGAGGCGGTCAGTTGCTGATCGAGACCCTGGAGCCAGCCATGCAGCAGGGCCAGGAAGAGCGCCTGCTTGCTGGGGAAGTGGTGGTAGAAGGCGCCCTTGCTGACGTCGGCGGCGGAGCAGATCTGGGCCACGCTGGCCGCCTGGTAGCCATCGCGGGCGAAACAGCTTGCCGCCGCCTGGAGCAGGCGGGCACGGGTCTCGACGGCGCGCGCTTGAGGGCTCATGGGGTCTCCTTGGAATAATACCGACCGGTCGGTATTATAGTCTATAATGGCACCATCTCGGGTGAGCGGGGCGGTACCCTGTCGCCCACGCTCTAGGTTCTCCAAAGCCCGAAACCTACCGTATACTTGAAAGGAGTCCCTAGACGGTGATCTCGAGGGGAGTGACTGAATGATCACCTTGCGTGAGACCGTGACCGTCGTGGAGCGCCTAGCCGATTTCCTCAAGGCCGTAGCCGAGGCTGAGGCTGCCGTCCAGCACGCCGTCCGCAACCTGAACGATTTCCGCGCCATGGTGGACTACGCCCATGAGCGCGAATTCCGCGATGTGGACGACGTGCTGGCCTACATGGATCAGGTGCTCCTGCCTCAATTGAGCGGCATCGTCGACGCCCTGGAGTCCGGCACCCAACCCTATTTCGAGACCTTGAACCGGGCCAGCGAGGAAGCCAGGCGTCTGACTCTGCGCCTGCAGGTGCTGCTTGAGGACCCCGGCGCCGGGCTGCTGCAGTAGCGCGAACGGGTTGGTTGGGAACCTCTGTCTATGAAACATGCGCGAGCGTGTGCTCGCGCCCGGAGAGAGTGCCGCCGGGGGTGGCCCACCACCGGCGGCGGGCGTTGGATCGCGCCGCCCGGAGCGGCCCCGGGTCTGGCGAGTTTCTTTTCCGGTGGTCTACCTCTGAATGCCTATCCTGAGCCCGGCGCGATTCTCGGCCGGTTGGCTGCTCCACCGGAACGTCGCCGCAGTATGCCTTTGTCAGCCCAGCCGCCGACCGCCGAAAGACGTGGTGGAGGGCACTTCTGCCAGGAGGCGAAGGCGAAACCCCGTCATTCATCCAGCAGGACCACCGGTTCCTGATAGTAGCGAACGCCGCGCCGGGCCAGCTTCTCGGCAATCAGCTCGTTGAGCCAGGCGTTCTTGCTCTCGAGCGGCTCCTGGGACCGCAGGCGGTCGAGATCTGCGTGCAGGCGCAGTACCCTGCCGGGGATGACGAAGCGCGTGATGCCTGCTGGCAGCAGCCTGCCCGCCACGGCGGCCTCCAGGACCTCTTCCAGCGTGAACTGCGGGAAGATCACCAGGGCCGCCATGCCGGGCACTTCGGTTCGCAACAGGGCCGGGTCGGTGTTCAGGGTGCGGGTGATCTGGCCCATAGCCGCATAGGATTTCACCAGTGCGTTGAGCGCATCCAGGGGCTCCGCGTCCTGATGGCGCACCAGGTAGCTCTCACCCTCCGGCGTGAGCAAGGAGGCGATGGCTTCGCCGGCGTCGAGCGCTGGCTGCAGGGAATCGCGCGGCGCCGGCATGATGCGGCACTGTGCCAGCCGATTCAGGTGGTCGAGCAGATCATCGGTGGAAACGCCGTGCACGGCGTGGTACCAGGTGTGGAGCTCCAGCGTCCCGGCGCGTGGGTCGATGAGCTGCACCACAATGTGCGGATACCCCAATTGTTTGAAGGCGGTAACGCGCGTCGCGCCGTCGAGCACCACATAGGCGTCTTTGTGCTGCACGACAACGGGTGGGTTGACGAGCGTGGTTTCTTTCTCCAGACGCGCCGCCAGGTCGGCGACGCGCTGCGCGTCGAAGTGCTCGTGGGGCAGCACGTGCTCCAGGGGCGCGACCCGCAGTGAGAGCGGGTTTCCGGCCAGGTGTCTTTTCAGGCATTCGAGGACGTGTTCGGCCAGGTTGAGCGCCTGGCTGCGATCGATCCCGGTGTGTTGCGGCTCCATGCGCGGTGACAGCAGCAGATTGGGATGGCTCACCGACAGCGCGCGGCGTTCGGCCTCGGGCACGATCAGAGCCGCGCCGGCCAATCGACCCTCATCCAGCGCCTGCAGCGCGGCCTGCACATCCAGTGATTGCACGCTGCCGGTGTTGATGAGGAAGGCTCCCGGGCGCATGTGGCCCAGCTCCTCGCGGCCGATGAGGCCCTTTGTCTCGGGAGAGGTGGGCAGGTGCAGGCTGACGTAATCGGACTCCTCCAGCAGCCGGTGCAATTCACGCAGGGTGACGCCAGCTTCCAGGGCCAATTCCGGGGTGAGGCGCGGCTGATGGACGAGCACGCGCATGTCGAAGGCGCGCGCCCGGTGGGCCACCTCGTGGCCCACACTGCCGAATCCCACCACGCCGAGCGTCTTCCCCGCCAGCCCCACGGCGCGCTTGCGATGGGCCAGGGCGAGCATCAGTCCCATGGTCTGTTCGGCCAGGGCCAGGGTGAGCGGGTCCGGGACGTTGACGACCTGCACCCCTAACGAGCGCGCCGCGCTCACGTTGACCAGGTCCAGGGAGCCGCCGGCTACGCCGATGACCTGCAGGCGGTAGCCGTACTCGATGGTGCGGTCAGGAACGAGCGTCTCGCTGTCGACGATCAGCGCCTCGTAGCCGCCGATGATCGCTTCCAATTCCTGCTCGCCAAGCCCCCTTCGCATGTCCACCGCCGCCACGTGGCGCAGGCGATCCACGGCTGATGGATGCAGGTCTGTCAGGATGAGAATGCGCGGCCGTTCCGCTTGGTGGGCCATAGTCATCACGCCCTCCTGGTCGAGGATGGGGGCTATGGCGAGAGATTGTACCGCCATCGCTGCCTTGTGGGAAACCGCGGCTTGCGCCCCGGCCTGGAAGTCACGCTTCGGCGATGGCAGGCCTGGGTTCGGCCGGGGCCCGCCTCCAGGGTCGCTGCCTCAGCCCCCGGGCGATCGCGCTATGCAGCCCCGTCCCTGTCACGCTTGACAAGATAGATGGAAGGCAGGCTGACCACGGTGACCGCGCCCTTGAGCAGCACGTTGGCCCAGAAGATCGACCAGACCACGGCGGTGGGGAAGACGCCGCCGAAGGCAGCCCAGACGAAGATGATGCTGTCCAGCGGGACGCTGACTGCATTGCTCACCAGCACCCGCAGCCATTGGAAGCGGCGCGTGATGCGTGTGACCCACAGGTGATAGACCTCGGTGTCGGTGAGTTCGGAGGCCACTTCGGCCACGATGGAGGCGATGACGATGCGCCACACTGGCGAGAGCACGGCGTCCCAGTCAGGCTGGGGACCGGCGGCCGGGTCGTAGGGCAGGCGGCTGACGATCCAGAAGAGGCCGGCCATGAAGAGGTTGATGACCGCCGCGGCCAGGATGACCACGCGCGCCCCGCGGCGCCCCACGACCTTGTGCACCAGATCGCGCAGGGTGAAGGTGATGGGGTAGATGAGCGTGCCGGCGTCCATGGAGAATCCCAGGAAGCTGACGATCTTGAGGCTGGTGATGTCCGAGAGCATCTGGGCCGCGATGTAAGCCGCGGTCACGAGCATGACGTCGATCATGGACGGTGCCTCTGCAGGAAGCGGCGCGGTGGTGCCCAGTTTACCACTGCTGCCATCTGTGGCGGTGCGTGGCCTGGAAGGGACGGGAGGCGGGATTGGGCGATTCGGTGAGCGGTCGCCCGGCCGCACTCAGGGCTGATGATAGCGCGACGGCGCAATCTCCGGCCTGCGGGCGAGTCCGCGGCGCGGCGTGAGCGGCTTCAACCCAGGTATACCCCCTGAGGGTCCAGGGCGCGCAGGGTTTCCAGTTCCTCCCGCGTGGGCGGCTGTGTTGTGCGCAGGTCTTCGGCCACCTGCAGGGGCCAGCCCGTCTGAGCCTGCACCTGTTCGATAGTCACCCCGGGGTGCAGGGCGACCAGGGTCAGTTCGCCCTGTGCGTCGGGCTCCAGCAGGGCCAAATCGGTGACCACCGCGGCCGGGCCGCCGCCGCGCAGCCGGCGCGCCCGGCGGCTGGAGCGACCATCCAGGAACCCGGCTGAGGTGATGAAGTCGCAGCGCGCAGGGAAGCGCCGTCGCCGGTGAGGAGCCATCATGTACACCCGGTCGGCCCAGGCGGCGATCTCCATGCTGCCGCCTGATCCGGGCAGGCGCACCTTGGGCCGGCGGTAGTCGCCGATGACGGTGGCGTTCAGGTTGCCGTAGCGGTCGATCTGTGCCCCGCCCACGAAGCCCACGCTGATCAGGCCGCGCTGCAGATAATGGGCGAAGAGTTCGTACATGGAGCAGATAGAGAGCGCGCCGACCGCCAGGCACGGGTCGCCGATGGAGAGCGGCAGGCGCTCGGGTTGGGCGCCGATCACGCCCGCCTCGTAGACCATCACCAGCCCCGGGGCGTGCAGGCGCCGCGCCAGGTTGCAGGCCAGGTTGGGCAGGCCGACCCCCACCAGCACCACGTCCCCCTCCCGCAGCAGGCGCGCCGCGTTGACCACCATCAACTCGGCGGGTGTGCAGGCGGGCGCGCTCATGAGCGCGCCTCACGGTCTTCCGCCGCGGCACTGCAGCGACCGTAGTTCACCGGCTCACTCCAGGCGGGCGCCAGCGCCAGGCGGGCATGGACCTGCGGGCCGAGCTTCTCCCAGTAGGCCTGCCTGTCACATACGTCAAAGACCCACTCTTCCAGCCAGGCGGCCAGGCCTTTGGGGTCGCGGCTGATGGCGTCCCATCCCAGGTAGAAGTCGTTGTCGCGATCGTAGTAGCCCTGGGCGTAGGAGGGGTGGGCACAGTGGGGGACGTGGCACACGGCGTCCACCACCAGGCCCGGAATCAGGGTGCGGTTGGGATCAGAGCGGATGACCTCGGGGGGCACGATCTCCTCGGCCGTGAGGATGACGCGCTCGGCGGCGAAGGCCGCCTCCTTCTGTTCGCCGACGATCCCCCACAGGTGGGCGTTTCCCTGGGGGTCGGCGCGCTGCACGTGCAGGATGGCCACGTCGGGCTTCAGCGCCGGCAGGACAGTCACCTGGCGTCCGCTGTAGGGGTCGGTCACGGAGCGGTAATGAGGGTTGGCGCGCGGCAGGTCGTCGGCACCGGTGGGGTTCATGGGCAGGAAGGGCAACCCCGCCGCGCCGGCTGCCAGGCGGGTGATCAGGCCGAAGTGGGAGTACTCCTCCCACTCGATGTGCCCGGCCTCGATGGCCCGCCGCAGGGCGTGCAGCGAGCCCACGCCGGGGTTGCCGGCGTAGGAGAAGATCACCTTGCGCGCGCAGCCGGCGGCGATCAGCTGATCGTAGATCAGGTCGGGCGTGGCGCGCGCCAGGGTCAGGTCGCGCCTGCCCTGGCGGATGATCTCGTGGCCGGCGGCGAAGGGGATCAGGTGAGTGAAGCCGGCGGCGTAGAGCGTGTCGCCGTCGTGCACCAACCGGCGGACGGCCTGGGCCAGGGTGGTCAGTTTTCCCGCGTGGTGTGCGGTCTGAAATGTGCGCGTCATGAGGCTCCCTGCAGGACGCGCACAAGTGTAGCACCAGCAGGATGCGGGGCAAGCCGCAGCCTGCTGCGGCTTGCCCCGCATCCGTCACCTGTCGGCTGGCTCCCCCGCCGCAGGACGAGTCGCGTGCTACAATCGGCGGCATGGAAAGCTGGCCCGGCGTCATCGAGCGCTACGGCGCGCTCATCGATTTACCCCCGGAAGCCCCGCCCATCACCCTGCTGGAAGGTGGCACGCCGCTGGTCCCCGCGCCGCGTCTCGCGGCTGAGCTGGGAGCGGACGCGCTGTACGTCAAATTCGAAGGGCTCAACCCCAGCGGCTCCTTCAAGGACCGGGGTATGACCGTAGCCGTGAGCGAGGCGCTGCACCGCGGCGCTCGGGCCATCGTCTGTGCCAGCACGGGCAACACCGCTGCCAGCGCGGCGGCTTACGCGGCGCGCGCCGGCGTGAGCTGCCTAGTGCTGGTGCCCCAGGGCAAGGTGGCCGCCGGCAAACTGGCGGGGGCCATTGCCTACGGCGCCCAGGTGGTGCAGGTCGAAGGCTCCTTCGACGACGCCTTGCGTCTGGTGCGTGAGGTCTCGCAGCGGGCCCCCCTGGCGCTGGTCAACTCCATCAATCCCTACCGACTGGAGGGCCAGAAGACCGCCGCCTTCGAAATTTGCGACGCCCTGGGACGCGCCCCCGATTGGCTGGCGCTGCCCGTGGGCAACGCCGGCAACATCACCGCCTACTGGATGGGCTTCCGTCTTTATCATGATCAGCGTCGAACGGGGCTGCCGCGATTGCTGGGCGTGCAGGCGGCCGGCGCGGCGCCCCTGGTGCTGGGCCACGCCGTGGATCATCCCGAAACGGTGGCCACGGCCATCCGCATCGGTCGCCCGGCGCGCGGCGAGCAGGCGCTGGAGGCGGCCGAGGAATCCGACGGATGCATCATCTCCGTGCCCGACGAGGCCATCCTGGCCGCCCAGCGCGACCTGGCCGGCGAAGGTCTCTGGGTGGAGCCCGCCTCCGCCGCCGGGCTGGCCGGGATGCGGGCGCAGGTGCAGGCCGGGCGCCTGAGCCTGAGGGGCAAGAGCGTGGTCTGCGTATGCACCGGCCATGGGCTGAAGGACCCCGACATCATCACCAGCAGCTTCCCCGCGCCGCGGCTGATCCCGCCCACTATGGCCGCGTTGCGCGATCTGCTTGGCCTATGAGCGACCAGCCGACCACCGTCCGAGTGACCGCAGCCGCTTCGACCGCCAATCTGGGGCCGGGTTTCGACAGCCTGGGTCTGGCGCTGGGGCTTCGGAATCGAATTGAGCTTTCACCGGCCGATAGGGTGGCCGTCGAGGTCCAGGGAGAGGGCGCCGATCGTCTGCCGCGCGGCGGCGGTAACCTCGTGCTACGCGCTGCCAACATGCTGTACCAGGCCCTGGGCGAAAAGCCGCCCCCTCTCAGCCTGCGCGCCGAGAATGCCGTCCCTCTGGGCTCCGGCCTGGGTTCCTCGGCGGCGGCGGTAGTGAGTGGGCTGGTGGCGGCCAATGTGCTGTCCGGCGGCAGGCTGGAGCGGGGAGACCTGCTGCGGCTGGCTGAGGAAATCGAGGGGCACGCCGACAATGCCGCCGCGGCCCTGTATGGGGGACTGGTGATTGTCGCACCAGGATCGCAAGGCCCGTTGGCACGCACGGTCGCCATTCCGCCCATGCAGGTGGCCGTCACCCTGCCCGAAATGGAACTCGCGACGCACGCCATGCGCCGGGCTCTGCCCGAGCTGGTCCCGCTGGCTGACGCGGCCTTCAACGTGGGGCGGGCGGCGCTGGTGGTGGAGGCGCTGCGCACCGGCGATTATGAGCTGCTGGCCCGGGCCATGGAGGATCGGCTGCATCAGCCCTACCGTGTGCCATTCCTGCCGGGGTATGGCGAGGTGGAGGCTGCCGCGCGGCGCGCCGGCGCGGCGGCCGTCGCCCTGTCCGGCGCCGGCCCGGCTGTGGTCGCCTTCGCCCCGGTCGGGCATGAGGCCATCGCGCGGGCCATGGCCGAGGCTTTCCGCGCCGCCGGCGTCGAGGCGCGGCAATTCGTGCTGCCAGTAGATGTCGAAGGCACCCGGGTGGAAGGGGTGGACTGAGCGCTTCCCGGAAAGGCCTCTACAGGGCGGACAGACGAGGATCCATCACCGCCATTCCGCCAGCCTCACGCCCTGTGGGGGCGCTTCGCCCGACAACCCCGACATATCCATCGCGAGCTGCGTCTCAAGAGCCCATGCTGGGGCATCCCCCTGGCGGAGAACCGATCACCCTCAAACCTGCAGATCACCTGGCCAGCATGACTTGCGGCATTGCGATGCGCGGGTCATGAGGGAGGTCACTGGGTGCCTCCTGCCTTGGCGGCGTCCCACCTGTCATCGGGGCCAGGCACCGTGGGCCGCAGCAGCATGGCCAGCGCGCGACGCAGCACGGCGATGGCCAGCAGGAACTCATCCAGGTCCAGGTACTCCCGGGGGGTGTGGTCCAGGCGCGAATCGCCGGGCCCATAAGCGGCGATGGGGCAGCGCCAGACCGGACTGACCACGTTCATGTCGCTGGTGCCCGTCTTGTGGACGAAGCGCGGCCTGCCCCCTTCGGCGCGCACAGCGCCCAGCAGGGCGCGCGCGACGGGCGAAGTGCGCGAAGCCAGGACGGCGCATTCGTGCCCCGTGAATGCCAGGCTGCCCCTCTCGGCCAGGGAGCGCAGATCACGCTCCACCTGCCCCGGGCTGAGGTCCGGCGGCAGCCGCAGTCCCAGCTGCATTTCCGCCACGCCGTAGGCCCCTTCACGACGGGTGTTCAGCGAGCGCAGCGAGGGTTCCAGCCGTTGAAAGGAGCTCTTCCGCCCCTGGTTGAGACGGCGTGCGTAGCCCTGCACCGCCTGCCAGAAGGCCACGGCGCGCTCGGCAGGGCTGGGGATGGGGCCCGCCGAATGCGCCAGCGGGCCCTGCCAGCGCCAGTCCACCAGCAGGCGCCCCTTATAGCCGAGCGTGATGCGGTCCCAGCCGCCGGGTTCACCCACCAGACAGGCCGCGGGGTTGAAGCGGGTCAGCGCGTGGCGGGCGCCGCGACTGGTGGCACTCTCCTCCTCGCTGGCGCCGATCACCACCAACTGCGCCCCGGCTGGCACCTCGCTCAGCGCGGCGGCGATGGCGAAGGCCGCCAGCGGGCCCTTGGCGTCGACGCTGCCCCGCCCGAAGAGGCGGCGCCCTTCGACGCGCACGGGCGGCTCCCCCGGGAAGGTGTCGATGTGGCCCAGGAGCACCACTTGATGCTCCCCCTCGCCGCGGATCCCCATCGCGCTGCCGGAGGCGTCCACGTGAGCCTGGAAGCCGTGGTTGGCCATCCAGTCCGCCAGGAAGGCAGCCGCCCGGTCTTCCTGCCCCGAGGGGCTGGGGATGGAGACCAAGTCGTGGACCAGCCTATCGGCTTCCAGGCGCTGTGCGATCGTCAGTCCCGTATCCAGAGTTTCAATCGCCATAGAGTTCCTCCAGCGATTCGTCGATGGCCTGGCAGACCCGCTCGAGCTCGGCCTGTTCCACCACCAGCGACGGCAGCAGACGCAGCACGGTGGAGCCGGCGGGAAGCGCCAGTACGCCGCGCGCCATCAGGGCCTTCAGCAGCGGCGTCACCCGGCAGCGCAGCTCAATGCCCACCATCAGACCCTGGCCGCGCACCTGCCGCAGCAGCGGGCTGCGCAGCCGGAGCAGCCGATCCAGCAGCCAATGCCCCAGCCGCGCGGCCTGTCCGGGCAGGTCTTCCTGCTCCAGCACCCGCAGCGTGGCGAGGGCCGCGGCGCAGGCCAACGGGTTGCCGCCGAAGGTGCTGCCGTGACTGCCCCGCCGGAAGCCCCCCAGGGCCGCCTGCCAGGCCACCACGCCCATGGGCAGGCCGCCGGCGATGCCCTTGCCCAGGCAGAGCACATCCGGCGTCACCGAGTGATGCTGGCAGGCGAACCAGCGTCCGGTGCGGCCGAGGCCGGTCTGGATCTCATCGAAGATCAGCAGCGCTCCGTGCTCATCGCACAGGCGCTGCAGGCCGTGCAGGTATTCCGGCCGGGCGGGGCGCACGCCGCCTTCGCCCTGGACCACCTCCACGATGACCGCCGCCGTGCTCGCGCGGACGGCATGCGCGGCAGCCGCCAGGTCGTTGAAGGGCACGTGGGTGACGCCGGGCAGCAGCGGCTGGAAGGGCTGGCGATACTCTGCCTTCCAGGTGACCGAGAGCGCCCCTAGCGTCCGGCCGTGGAATCCGCCCTGAGCGGCCACGATTTCGGTCCGCCCCGTCAGCAGCCGCGCCAGCTTGAGCGCGCCCTCCACGGCCTCGGCGCCGGAGTTGCACAGGAAGAAGCGCGTCATCCCCTGGGGGGTATGGCGCGCCAGCGCCTGGTAAAGGGCGGATCGCTGGTCGTTGTAGAAGATCTCGGGACAGGTAATCAGACGCTGCGCCTGGTCCGTCACGGCCTGCACTATTGTGGGATGGCTGTGGCCGAGCAGGGCCACGCCCTGGCCGCTGGTCATATCCAGGTAGGGGCGGCCGCTGCTGTCCCAGAGCGTGCTCCCGCGGCCGCGCAGGATGGTCAGGGGGCGCTTGGGGTAAGCGCCGGAGGTGTGCTGCTGCTCCAGTTCGACGGTCTCAAGGGCTGCATGTTGCTCATCCAAACCAGGTTCCTCCTCCGGCCAGGGCGCGTAGCAGTGGCCTGGGGACGCGTCCATCAGCCAGGCCGACGCGCGGCACGCCGCCCTCCAGGGCCTCGCGCGCGCTCAGGACCTTGCGTTTCATGCGCCCTTGAGCCCAATCCAGCGCCCGGCCGATGTCGCCCGCCGGCAGGGCGCGCACCAGGCTGGTCGGATCGGGGTAGCATCGCAGCAGGCCGGGGACGTTGGAGAGCAGAAGCAGCCGCTCCGCCCCAAGTGCGGCGGCGATGGCCGCCGCGACCCGGTCGCCGTCCACGTTGAGCAGGCCGTCTTGCGGACTCCAGGCCAGTGGGGGGACCACGGGGGTTCGTCCGCGGTCGAGCATCTCCAGCAGGAGGGAGCGCTCGACGGTCTGCAGACGCCCCGAATAGTCGTCGCGGATGATGCAGACCCGGCCGTCGATCACGGCGCGCAGGGCTGCCTTGCGCCGCGCGTGAAGCAGCAAATGCTCGCGCCCCGCGAGGGGCTCGGCGGCCACACCGCGCGCCCCCAACTCGGCGGCCAGCTCAGCATTTACGGCGCGCGCCGCCTGGACGAAGATCTGGCGCGTGCGCGCGTCCGTGTAGCGGCTGAGGTGTCCGGAGGGCGAGCGCAGAGTGCGCGGTGGGTGCCCGAGGCGCAGGCCCAGCTCGTCGGCGCGCGCCGAGGCGCCGTGCACCAGCACCACCCGCCTCCCGGCGGACACCAGCGTCGCCACGTCCTGGCAGATCCATTCGAGCTGCAGGCCGCGCCCCCCGCCGATCTTCACAACCAGGAGGTTCTCTTTCATGCAGGTCTTCTCCTTATCCGATGCAGTCTCCACACTGCCGCCGTCCCCCCGTTCCTAGAGGGGATGCAGGCCAGGGAAGCGCAGGCCGGCGGTTTCCTCCAACCCGAGCATCAGGTTCATGGCCTGCACCGCGCTGCCCGCTCCGCCCTTCATCAGGTTGTCCAGGGCGGCCATGACCACCACCCGGCGCCCGCCGGCATCCAGGGCGAAGGCGATGTCGCAGTAGTTGCTGCCAGCCAGGATCTTGGGTTCGGGATAGCGGTAGAGCCCGCGCCCACCCAGCAGGCGGATGAATGGCTCCCGGGCGTATTGCTGACGATAGAGCTCCCATACCTGGCGCAGGTCCTCGACGGCGGCCTGCGGGGAGGGGAAGCAATGCGCCGTCAGGTGCACGCCGCGCACCATTTCGATGGCTGTAACCGTCATGTGCACGGGCAGCAGCCCCAATTCAGCCTCGACCTCGGCCAGATGGCGGTGGGTGGTGGGGCTGTAGACGCGCACCGCGCCGCTGCGCTCAGGGTGGTGGGACCCGGGCCTGGCGACGGCCCCGGCCTGCGAAGAGCCGGCCTTGAGGTCCGCCACGGCCCGCTCCAGCCAGCCGGCGTCGGCCAGGGGAGCCAGCGCCAGGTTGACGGCCGTGGCGTTGCAGCCCACGCCGGAGACGAAACGCGCCCCGCGCAGTTCCTGGCGATGACGTTCCGGGAGGCCGTAGACGAAACGCGGCAGCCAGTCGGGGGCCGGGTGCGCCTGCCCGTACCAGCGCCGGTAGCTCTCCGGGTCCCGCAGGCGGAAATCGGCCGAGCAATCGACCAGACGCTGCGCCAGGGCGGCGTAGGTTTCGATCCGCCCCGCGGCCAATCCGTGGGGCAGCGCCAGGAAGAGCAGGTCACAGGGATCCAGTTGATCTGGCTCACAGAAGCGCAGATCGGTGAGGCCGCGCAGGTTGGGATGCGCGCTGTGCAGGGGGCGGCCGGTCAGCCTGCGTGAGGCCACCTGCTTGAGGTCGACACCAGGATGAAAGAGCAGCAGCCGGGCCAGTTCGCCGCCCAGGTAGCCCGAGCCGCCGACGATAGAAACGGCCGGCCTCACGCTGCACCTCCGTGGGCCAGCGCCAGGGCGTAGTCGGCCACGGCGCCGGGGATGTCCACGCCGGTGGGTTCGATGCTGTTGCGGAATTCCATGCTGTGGTTGATCTCATTCACCAGCAGGCCCTCTTCCGTCTCCAGCAGGTCGATGGCCAGCAAGCCACCGCCCACGGCGAGGGCGGACCGGTGGCAGAGGGCTTCCAGTTCGGGTGTCACGGGACAATTGCTGGCCCTCCCGCCGCAGGCGGTGTTGGTGATCCAGTGGGTGGATGTTCGATAGATGGCACACAGCGTGCGCTCGCCCACCACGAAGGCGCGGATGTCCCGGCCGGCGGGTTTCTCGTGGTAGGCCTGCAGGTAATGGATGTGGTGGGGATAGGCGCCCAGGGTGTGGCGGTGTTCCAGCAGAGCCTCGGCGGCATGCCGATCGTTGAGCCTGGCCAGCAGCCGCCCCCAGGATCCGACCACCGGTTTCAGAACGGCCGGGTAGCCCAGCTCCTGCAGGGCGCGCAGGCCGGCCGAGGCTGAGAAGGCCAGGCGCGCTGCGGGCTGCGGCACCCCGGCCTCTGCCAGCGCCAGGGTAGTGTAGAGCTTGTTGGAGCACAGGCTGACCGTCCGGTAGGCGTTCAGCGTCGCAACGCCCCAGGCCCGCAGCAGGCGCAGAGTGTGCAGCGCGCGCCAGGTGCTCAGGCTGCGCTGCATGACCAGATCGTAGTCCAGCCAGCCCGGGTCCGGCTGCAGAGGATCCAGCACCAGGGTTCCATCGTCGATCAGTTCGACCTGGACGCCGCGCTCTTTGAAGGCGCCCAGGAGCAGCTTCTCCTCCATCCGCACGCGGGAATGGATCATGGCGATGCGCATCGCCTCACTCCCCCCAGTCTTCTTCGACCTCAGGGGCCAGCGCCAGGCGGATGGGTTCCAGCGCGACCACCTCCAGCTCGGCGCCGCATTCCGGGCACGGCAGGATCTCGTTGGGCAGCAGCTCCTGGGGCAGGGATAGCACTGCACCGCATTCGACACATTCGTGGTTGCTCATGGCCGATCTCCTTTCTGTGGAATCGAAAGGCCGGCGATCCTGGTGAGTCTGGATCGCCGGCCGGCGGGCCCTGCCTGAGGGCGAGCGCGACTATCCAGACATGGCGTCCGGCTTCTTGCTCGCCTTCTCATTCAGGATGTTGACCGTGGTCCGTCGCAGCATGATGCTCATTCCTGGAACGAAAAAGACCCGCCAGTTGTCTGGTGGGTCTTGAACCTGCGGCCTGCGCGTGCAAGCACCCTAGCCAGACATCTCCGTCGGTAGGCTGCGCTTGCACTTGGAGCGGGTGGAAATCGTGTGCATCAGGTTCTCTCCGTTGCGGCCTACGTTAACAGGAATCATGGGACCTGTCAAGCGCGCGCGGGGCTTCCACTTCGTGCCTGTGGGGTGGATTGCTCGTCTGCCTTCAAGTTCCTGGCTCTCTGCTCTCATCATCTTCACCCCGGCTTCACGCCGCTTTAATCGGACCTTTACGGACGCGCCCCCATGCTCTTGCTAGCATGGGACCGTGGGGCGACGAGCCCTGGAAAGGCGCGACGCGTATGGTCTGATCGCGGATCGCGCGCACCTCCCTCCATGCAAAGGTGGGATTGTGAACCTACCCTTCGACATCAGCCAAGAGGAACTCCAGATCTTCCTCGACGAGGCAGATGAACAATTGCAGACGCTGGAAGAGGGCCTAGTGTTGCTGGAGCAGGACGAGGCAGACGGCGATCTGCTGAGCGCCATGTTTCGCGCCGCCCATACGTTGAAAGGATCATCGGGGCTGATCGGCCATCGGCGCATGGCTGATCTCACCCACGCGTTGGAGACGCTTTTCGACGGTGTGCGCAAGGGTGAGGTCCCCGTCAACGCGGATCTTGTGGATCTATGTCTGAGGGCCGTTGACGGGCTGCGATTGCTGAACGAAGAGTTGACCGGCGGCGAGCCGGCGGCGCTGGACGTACAGTTGTTGATGGAATGCTTGCTGGCGCTTACCAAAGACGGCAGTCCGCCGCGGGAGAAGTGTCGCCGAAGGGGCAGGGAGGTTCGCAAGCGCTCCGAGGACGACGCAGGCTCAAACCATCTTCAGGTTGACGTGGAGATCGCAGCGGGAAGCGCGGGCTCAGCGGCACGTGCCTATCAAGTGCTGCTCGTGCTGCGCGAACTGGGTGAGGTCCTGCGCTCGAAGCCGGATGAGGCACAGATCGAAAAGGCCGAGCCCGTGCGTAACCTGACGGTGGAGGTGCGGACCGATGTGCCTGCGGCCGAGGTGCTGGAGCGTTTGAGGAGCGTCGCGGAGTTGGAGAGGATCGTTGCAGGGGATCAGGAGTGGACGGCGGGCGGAGACACCGAGCCAGAGGAGCTTGAGGCGACCCAACCCCCCCGGCTGGGCGAATACCTGGTCAGTGCAGGCTATATCAGTCAGGCGCAGTTGAGGACTGCGCTGGAGCGACAGGCGGCTACCGGGGAGGCAGGGGAGCTGCTGGGCCGTATTCTGGTGGAGATGGGGACCATCAGCCAGGAGGTGCTCGATCAGGCTCTTGCTGAACAGTCGCGCGAGCTGCGCACTGCCCTGCAGGCTGCCCAGCGCACCTTGCGGGAGCGCCAGGTCGTTCGCACGGTCGATCAGACGGTGCGAACCAGCATTGAACGGCTGGATACTCTGATGAACCTGGTGGGGGAGCTGATTACCAGCCGCAACCGACTCAACCAGCTGCGAACGCAACTGGCGGGGAGCACGCAAGGTTCGGGAGAAGGCGCTGAGAAGCTGCTCGAAACGATCGGGCATATCGGCCGCATCACGGATCAGCTTCAGGATGAGGTGATGCAAATCCGCATGCAGCCTGTGGCGCGAGTCTTTCAGAAATTCCCGCGCCTGGTGCGTGACCTGGCGCGCAAGAGCGGAAAACTGGTGGACTTTGTGATCGAGGGCGAGGATACCGAGCTGGACAGGTCGGTGATAGAGAAGATCAGCGATCCGCTGATTCACCTCTTGCGCAACGCGGTGGATCATGGCATTGAGCATCCGGAGGCGCGCCGCGCCGCCGGGAAGCCGGAAGCGGGTCGCCTCCGGCTCAGCGCGCGCCATGAGAAAGGCCAGATCCTGCTCCTGGTTGAAGACGATGGCAGAGGTATCGACATAGATGCCGTGCGTGACAGGGCAGTGCGAAAGGGTTTCATCAGCCGGACTGAGGCTGCTTCTCTCAGCGACGCACAGGCCATCGAACTGATCTTTGCCTCCGGGCTCTCCACGGCGGAGCAGGTGAGCGAAGTCTCGGGCCGTGGTGTTGGGATGGATATTGTTCGCCGCAATATAGAGGAATTGAACGGATCGGTCAGCGTCCAGACGTGCCCGGGCCGGGGCACACGCTTCGAGATACTCCTGCCGCTGACTCTGGCCGTCGTCCCGAGCCTGCTCGTCAGGGTGGGGCGGGCTTCTGTCGCCATTCCACTGGCGACGGTTGTGGAGACTCTGCGTGTCCCCCGGGACAGCATCGAAATCATCCGCGGGCGTCCTGTGCTTCGCTTGCGTGGGCAACTGTTGCCTCTCGCTTACTTATGGCAGGCGATGGGGCTGACAGGCGGCACCAACGGCGACGCGCATGTGTACGTTGTGGCGATCCAGGTCGGTACGACGCAGGCCGCCCTGGTCGTGGATTCGCTTGTTGGTCAGGAGGAAATCATGGTCAAGCCATTGGGCCCGTTGATGCGGGGGACCCCGGGTGTCTCGGGAACCACCATCCTTGGTGATGGCAGTGTGGCCCTGATCCTGGATGTCCAGAGCCTGCTCAAGGATGAGATGCGGTGTGGCCGGCCGACTGCGGTCGGCGAGCACGAGCCCGGTGGTGGGTGAGACATGCCGCGCGATGCCTGTGTCAGATGAGGTGGGGGGACATACCGTCAGAGCCCATGGCCTCGGGCTGGGCGCGACAGCCGCATGGGCTGCTAGATAGGAGAAAGGTCATGGCCAAGATCCTCGTCGTCGATGATGCGCAGTTTCTCAGAGTGCGCATATCCAGACTGCTGACGGATGGCGGGCACGAAGTGCTGGAGGCCGACAACGGCTTCAACGCAGTACAGGCCTACCAGGATGGCCGGCCAGATGCCGTGCTGATCGACATCACCATGCCTGAGATGGATGGCTTGGCTGCTCTGAAGGAGATCAAGGCTCTCGACTCTGACGCCCGGGTTGTCATGCTCACGGCTCTGGGCCAGGAGTCGGTGATTCTGGAGGCCATCAAGGCCGGCGCCAAGGATTTCGTGGTGAAGCCCTTTGATGCCGAGCGTGTGTTGGAGGCCATCGACAGGGTGCTCGCCTGAACCAGCGCTCTGTAAAGGAACGCGATGCAACAGGATCCTGTGCGCGTGCTGGTTGTGGATGATTCGGCTTTCGTCCGCCTGACGGTGGAAAGACACCTGGCAGCGGAAGCAGACATCATCGTTGTGGGTTCGGCGCGCGATGGACGTGAGGCGCTCGAGCTGATCCAGCGGCTGGACCCGGATGTCGTCACTCTCGATGTGCATATGCCGCACATGGATGGTCTGACGGCGTTGGGGGAGATCATGGCGCGCTGGCCCCGCCCCGTAGTGATGCTGAGCAGCCTCACAGTAGAAGGGGCGAGCGAGACAGTCCAGGCCCTAACCCTAGGCGCGGTGGACTTCTTGCCCAAGCCCACCTCGCGCGCCAACCTGTCCTCGGCGATGGAAGACCTGGTGAGGAAAGTCCGCCGGGCTGCCAGGACGCGGGTGGAGCGAACGATCGCTCGGAGGGACCTGAACCATCATGCAATCCGAGCCGCTTCTGAGAAGGTTTTCGCCCTCCGCACCTTCGGGCGGGACGATAGGATCGTGGTGGTGGGCGCCTCCACGGGAGGGCCGCGCGCGCTGACGCACCTGATGGTTTCTTTGCCACCGACCCTGCCTGCGAGCCTGATCGTCGTGCAGCACATGCCGTTGGGGTTCACCCGCCCGCTCGCCGAGCGGATAGATGGTGTTTCCGCTTGGCACGTGACAGAGGCCCGCGGCGGTGAGGTGCTTCAGGCCGGTCAGGCTCTGGTCGCCCCGGCGGGCACTCACCTGACCTTGGAGGACGACCATCGTGTGGCACTGAGCACGGCGCCGCCCAAACACGGTGTGCGGCCAGCGGTGGATGTCACGCTGGAATCCGCCGCTGTGCGTTACGGGCGTCGCGTGGTGGCCGTGGTGCTCACCGGGATGGGGAGAGACGGGGCCGAAGGGGCCCAGGCGGTGCGTGAGGCGGGCGGCAGGGTGATCGTCGAAGATGAAGCAACCTGCGTGGTCTGGGGCATGCCGCGCTGTGTGGTGGAGGCGGGGGTGGCCGATGATGTGGTGCCGCTGCCCGAGATCCCCGCTGCCATCAGCCGCGCCGTTGATGGGCGGGGAAGGTGAGTGCGCCGTATGGATCAGGCGACATATGCTGATGTGAAGACCGCCGTCAAAGCGCTGCTCAACGTGGACCTGGATGGCTACAAGGATCAGCAAATGAGGCGCCGTCTGGCCTCCTGGCTGGCGCGCTCGGGGGAAATCAGTTGGGAGAGCTATTTCGCCAGGGTGCGCACCGACACCGCAGAGCAGGCGCGTTTTCGCGATTACCTGACGATCAACGTGACACGGTTCTTCCGCGACCCCGAGCGCTGGCATACGCTCGCACAGCATGTTTTGCCACGATTGCTGCGAGAGGCCCCGAGTACGGCCGTGCGGCGCCGTGGTCTGCGATTGTGGAGTGCGGGCTGTGCTACGGGGCCGGAGACCTACAGCCTGGCGATATTGCTCGATGCGCTTGCGCCGAGATCCCAGCATTCTATCCTGGCTACCGACCTGGATCGAGGCGCGTTGGACGTGGCTAAGGCCGGGGGGCCGTATGGGCCGCAAGAGGTCCAGAATCTTACGCCAGGACAGCGCGTGACCTACCTGCAGCCTGGTGGTCCGCCATACTTCGTGCGCGAATCCTTGCGAAAGCGCGTCGTCTTCCGGCGGCAGGACCTGGTGCGGGATGCTTTCCCTAGCGGTCTTGATCTGATCGTGTGTCGCAATGTGGTGATCTATTTCACTGAGGAGACCAAGCAAGAGCTGTACCGTAAGTTCCATGCGGCTTTGCGGCCCGGGGGTGTGCTGTTTCTCGGCAGCACGGAGGTGTTGCCGCAATCGCAACGGCAGGGTTTCCGCGATCGGGGGGTTTCTTTCTATGAGAAGGTATGAGCGATCTGCATTGTGGAGGCCCGCACGGAGGCGGCTGGACCCCTCGCTGCCCTGCTGGACGAAGGAGCGTTCGCCGATGAAGGTTGAGTATCTGAACCCCTTTGTGGAGGCTGCTGGCGAGGTGATCCAGGCCGAGGTCCAGCTGGATATACGCCGCGGTGAGCTGGCCGTGCAACATTCTGCCTTCACCGCTGATGAGATCACGGTGCTGATAAGCCTGGTCGGTCAGGTGGAGGGACTGGCGCTTTATGGGATGTCTGTCGCTACAGGTCTGGCGTTGGTGTCGCGCATGATGGAGCGAGAGTTCCCTGAGTTCGACGACCTTGCCCAGAGTGGGGTTGCCGAATTGGGAAACGTGATCACCGGCCGGGCGAGCATCAAACTGACTGAAGCTGGCTTGCGCTCCAATATCTCTCCGCCGACTCTGATCCAGGGCAAGGGGGTGAAAATCTCCACCCTGCAGTTTCCGCGTGTGGTCGTGCCGCTCATCTTCGAGCTGGGTGAGATCCAGGTCCATCTCGCGCTGCGGGCGAGGGACAGGAGGCAAGCGGGCGTGGAGGTCACCCGTGCCCTGGTCGATGTCCGGCGGGCGGACGGATGAGCCGTGGGAAGGACGCTTTGCGGAGACGCGGTCCGCGGTCCCGCTTTAGCCCCAATTTACGCCCTCTTCATTCGCCCTTTATGGACGGATCAACAGCCTCGTTCTAGCCTCGCGAGCGGGAAAGCCAGGTGCCTCCGCGCCGACGTCCGCGCGCGCAGCTAGGGCCATGCAGGAGCTGACGGGGAACTCTCGGGCGCCCGAAGCGGGCCACACTCGCCAAATCTGGGAGCAGAGATCATGCGCATGACAATCCGGAGCAAGCTGATGGCGGGCTTCGTGGGGGTCACGGCCGTCGTCCTTGTCGTGATCGGGGTGTTCTTCTACAACCTGATGGCCATCGAACGCGCCACCGCCGTCATCATGGAAGAACAGCTCCCCATCAAAGACCACATCTCCGAGTTGCGGTCCCTGGCACGCTATGAACAGAATTTGTTGACCGACTATGCCCTGACAGGGGATGGGACGGATATGACCTCCCTGCAATCGGCGCGCAGGGCCTTCAAAGAACATATCGAAGCCTTGCGACCTTTCCTGGACGGGAAGGATCTGGTCCGCCTGGATGAGCTCCTCGACTACGAAGAAAGCATGATCACCATCGGACTTGGCATGGGGGATGCCTTCCGGGAAGGGGAACTCGCTGCGGGCAAAGCCAAGATGGTGTCTTTCGACGCCGCGGTGGATGATTTCATCGCTCAGCTCAAAAGGGTGGATGCCGCGACGCAGGCCTCGCTGAACAAGGCGGCGGAGGCCATCGATAGCGCCAAGGACTCGGCCATACGCCTCTCGCTGGGGATCGGCGCGGCAGCCGTGTTGATCGCAGTGTCGCTGGGGCTGTATTTCTCGATGAGCATCGCATCATCGGTTGCTGCGGTGTCTCAAGCCGCCGAGCGCCTTGCGCTGGGGGATCTGAACCAGGAGATAGAGCAGTGCAGCAGCGATGACGAGTTGGGAGACATGCTGGACTCATTCCGGCGCATGATCAAATACCAGCAGGAGATGGCCCGCGTGGCGAAACGCGTGGCGCAAGGGGACCTCACCTTCCAGGTGGCCCCCAAGTCAGAGCACGACATGCTCGGCCATGCTTTCCATCACATGATCGCCGATCTTCAGAACCTCGCCGGACAGGTCTCGGA
Source organism: Chloroflexota bacterium (assembly GCA_024277995.1). Classification (GTDB taxonomy): domain Bacteria; phylum Chloroflexota; class Anaerolineae; order Anaerolineales; family E44-bin32; genus JAJRUD01. The sequence continues at coordinate 9,764 of JAJRUD010000022.1, read as the reverse complement.
GGAGGCGAGCAGCCTGGGCGCAGCCGCCGGACAGCTTTCGAACGCTGCGGATCAAGCCGGGGCGGCCACGGGGCAGATAGCGGCGGCTATCCAGGAGATCGCCAGGGGGGCGCAACAGCAAGCCGAAAGCATAACCAAGACGGCGATCTCGGCTGAGCAGATGCAGCGTGCGATCGAGGGCGTGGCACGCGGTGCGCAGGAACAGGCCAACGAGGTTGTCCGGTTGTCAGAGACCACATCGCGGATCAGCGCTGCTGTCCAGAAAGTGGCCGCAAACGCCCAGGCCAGCGCCGAGGGAGCTCACGAAGCCGCCAGCGTGGCGCGTGAGGGCTCGTCCAAAGTAGAGGCCAACGTGCGCGCGATGGAAGCCATCAAGGACATGGTAGGGGCCACCGCCGGGAAAGTTCGCCGCATGGGTGAGCGTTCAGAGCGGATCGGCGCCATTGTGGAAACCATTGACGACATCGCTGCTCAGACCAATCTGTTGGCGCTCAACGCGGCGATCGAGGCGGCGCGTGCCGGCGAGCATGGCAAGGGTTTCGCCGTGGTCGCCGATGAGGTACGTAAACTGGCCGAACGGACGGGCGCCGCAACCAAGGAAATCGCCGACCTCATCGGAGAAGTCGAGCAGGCCATCGCCGAGGCGGTATCGGCGATGGATGAGAGCGCCCGCGAGGTGGAGGCGCGCGTGGCGCAGGCTCTGGAGGCCGGGCAGGCCCTGGAGAGCATCCTGGAGACCTCTCAGCGCGTCAGTGACCAGGTGGAAGCCATTGCCTTGGCGGCCAGACAGATGGAGCAATCATCCAGCGAATTGGTGGGCGCCGTGGATGCGGTTTCGGCGATCGTGGAGGAGAACACCGCCGCCACCGAGCAGATGAGCGCCGGCTACGCTGAGATCGCAAGGGCCATTGAGAGTATCGCCAGTGTGAGCGAGGAGAACAGCGCCTCGGTGGAAGAGGTCAGTGCGGCCGCCGAGGAGGTGAGCGCTCAGGTGGAGGAGGTCAGTGCGGCCGCGGAGTCTCTTACGGCCATCGCCCGGGCTTTGATCGCCATGGTGAGTGAATTCAAGCTGCCAGGCGAAACGACGCTGCACCGTCAAGCAGCCATCTTCCGCGAGGATCATTTGCGCCGGGCCAGCAGGCTGAACGCCATGTTGGAGGGCCGTGTGCGACTCTCATCGCGTGAAGGTGGCGATCACCGACACTGCAACCTGGGGGCCTGGTACTACGGGACGGGCCAGCAGGAGTATGGCCATCATCCGGCGTTCAGGGCGCTGGAGGATCCGCACGCTCAACTGCACAAACGGGCACGCGAGGCGATTTCGGCCTGGGAGAGCGGTGACCGGGCGGGCGCCGAGCGAGCCGTCGAAGATGTCGAGCGACTCACTGCGGACCTGGTCGATCTGCTGGATGAAATGCTGCGACCGGGGGCCTGGCGACTGACCGAGCGCACGCCCGCGCCGGTCGCTTCAGGGAACGGCCATTCCATGCAAGAGGCCGCCGCGGCCTGAATGAGCTCATCGCCGTGACGAGGTGCGCTGATGGAAGACAAGATCGTGCTCTTCGAACTGGCCGGTGAGCACTACGGGGTGGACATCCATGTTGTAGAAGGCATCATTCAGATGCAGGCCATCGTACCTGTTCCTCATAGTCCCGCGTTTGTCGAGGGTGTGATCAACTTACGCGGCGAAGTCTTGCCGGTGGTGGACCTGCGAAAGCGCTTTGGGCTTCCGCAATCGCCGATGACGAAAGACACGCGCATTATGGTGGCGGAGGTCGAGCAGGGCAGGGTTGGGCTGATCGTGGACGCGGTCAAAGAGGTCTTGCGGTTGCCCTCGGAGGCCGTTGAGCCGGCCTCGCGTTTGATGGCCACGCTGGACTCCGCCTCCGTGATAGGGGTCGCCAAACTGCCGCATCGATTGGTCATCCTGCTGGACCTGGCGGAGGCATTGCGCGCCGAGGGGGTGAAGACGCTTGATGACACAGACGACCTGTCGTGACACTTCGCCGCCGCCGGCTCCCTGGGCGAGCTTCTGGTCGCTTTCACATCGGGTTTACGGACAAGCCACCTGCCCCGTGCTAGATTGAGTTGCGAACATGCGGGCTCACGCCATGCATTATCCGCCATCTGAGGTGGCTGCTTAGACATCCCAAGGAGAAACCCGTAGGGCAATGCTGAGTCAAGCGGAGATAGACGCCTTGCTGGCAGGGAATATCGAAGTGGAACAGTCTGGAGGGGAGGGTGCTGTCAACCTGGCCGAACTCATGGGCAAGGAGGGCCAACCTCATTCCTCCAAGCGCGAGGGCAAGAAAGTGCGCCCCTATAATTTTTGGTCGCCCAACGTTTTTTCCAAGGAACAAACACGGGCTCTCGAACTGATTCACGAGGACCTGGCGGAGCGCCTGACCTCCTCCCTGCCTTCTTTCTTGCGCAGTGAGTTCCACGTGCGCATGGTCCACGTGGAGCAGGGCCGCTTTGAGGAGTTCCTGAAAGACCTTCCCGAGAAGTGTCTCTTCCATCTGTTGCGCTTTGATCCGCTGCCTGGTCGCGTGGTGTTGCTCTTCGATCATGAGGTTACCTGGAGGATCCTGGGAGGGCTGCTGGGCGGCAAAGCGGATGGCGAATCGGCGGGCGAACAGGCGCTTACGGAGATGAGCCAATCGGTGCTCGAAGTCTTCGTACGCAACATGCTGACCGATTTCAAAGCCGCGTGGAGCCGGCTCGTGGAGCTGCAACCTCGACTGGAAGAGAGCACAACCAACCAGCATTGGGTCCAGATGGCCATGGTGAACGCGCGTGTCAAGCTGGTCACATTCGAACTGGTCATCGATGGCACCAGCGGCACGATGAATCTCTATATCCCCTTCAGCACGCTCAAACCCGTCACCCAGCAGCTCGACCCACATCTTTGGGCGGCCGGGGAGAAAAAGGAGACTGTCCCTGACGATGGCACTCGCCAGAAGCTGATGGCAGGGCTGATGCAGGTGGCCCTGGATCTGCGCGTGGTGTTGGGGGAGGCCGATCTGACCGTGGCGGAGCTCACGCGCCTGGAGCCGGGCGACATCATCCCGCTGGAGAGCGAGGCGCACGGGGAGCTGGCCGTCTGCGTCGGCGACCGGACGAGGTTCCTGGGCCGCGCCGGCAAGGTCGGCCGGCGGTTGGCGGTCCAGATCCAGGCGCGCGTAGATGAGAAGGCCGCCGCGGAGCCGTTGCCTGTGAGGTTGGTAGCATGAGCGAAATGCCCGCAAAGGAGATGGACCATCCCGTGCCTGATCAGCCCGCTGAGGGGCAGGCGATGCAGGGTGCCTCCGAGGTGGCTGGAGGGGAAACGGCCGCGGCCCTTGAAGCGGCTGTGGCGGCAGATTCAGCCAAGGGACAGGCCGCCGCGCAGGAGAGCGTGCAGGAAGCTGATTTCAGCCCGCTGCGATCGACATCTGCCGCGCCGCAGGTCGACCCGGGGAGCATCGCGCTGCTGCTGGACGTACCGCTGCGGGTCACTGTTGAGTTGGGCCGGGCGCGCATGCCTGTGCGTCAGGTGTTGGAGATACAGAACGGCACGGTGGTGGAATTGGATAAACTTGCCGGGGACGCTGTGGACGTATACGTCAACGACCAGCTTATGGCGCGCGGCGAGGTGGTCGTGGTGGACGACAGATTCGGTGTGCGCATCACGCAGGTGGTAGCGCGCGGCGCCGATGCCGGGCCGACATGAGTTCCGCCCAGCCTCGGGTATCCCGGGAGTAGATTGATCACATCACCCTCGCCCGAGGATGGAAGTGGGCGTAAATGCAGGGGTGAAGCTCAGATGTTGAAGGGTGCTACGCCTCAGCCCCAAAGGATGGCGAGGATCCTGCATGACGCGGAGCGCTTGCGGCCGTTGCCGGACAACGTCTCGCGCGTGCTGCATATGCTGGATGGACAGGATGCGACGGCCGCCCAACTGGCGGCGGTGATCGCGCGCGACCAGGCGCTCACTGCCCAGGTGCTGCGGGTGGCCAACTCCGCCGCGCTGGGCTACGGGCCCAGCTGCGCCAACGTCAAGGATGCCGTCATGCGCCTGGGGTTCAAACGGCTGCGCACAGTCGTCCTGGGGCTGGGCGCCTCGGGCGCCCTGCGCAAACGCCTGCGCGGCTACCTGCTGGGTGCCGGCGAACTATGGCGCCATTCGCTGGCCGCCGCCTCCGGCGCGCTCTGGCTGGCCAAGACCCTGAGCTACCCCGAGGTCGAAGAGGCCTACATCGCTGGCCTGCTGCATGACATCGGCAAGTTGTTGCTGGATCAGCACGTTCAGGAGGATTACCGCCGCATCGTGGAAATGGTTTCGGAGCGCGGGCTGTACCTGTGGCAGGTCGAGGAAGACCTCTTCGGCATCGACCACGCCGGCGCTGGCGGGCTGATGGCGGAGAAATGGCACTTCCCCGTCCCGCTGGTGGATGCCATTCGCTGCCATCACGCGCCCTCACTGGCCAGGACCCAGCAGGCCCTGGCGGCTATCGTAAACGTGGCCAATGCCTGGACGCCGGCGGACAGCTTCGCCTCGGCGCCCTTCGGCGGCCGGCCGGTCCACCCGGAGGTTTTCCAGATCCTGGGCCTGGCGCAGGCCGATCTGGAAGAACTGCGTCGGGATATGACCGATGCCGTGCACTCCGGAATGGAGGTGGTCTGAGACGAGTTGATCCCTCGTCGGGACTCCGCCCGTCGGACATCCGGGGCGCAAGGGCAAGAGCCGGCCGCAACAGGCCGGCTTTCGTGTTGCCGCGCCATTCGCGAGTCAGCAGGGCGTGGCTCGCCCGGTCGAAAGATCGTGGCAGGAAGGCTGCCGCGTCAGCTCCGGTCCGGCGCATGGGAGAGGTGAGGAGCGCAATGGGTCGTCAGCCGCGCCGCGGCGGAGCGGCCCCGGGGGCGGCTGTGCCCAGGGTGAAGGAAGTGGGATCGATGGGGCGGCCGTTGAGACGCACCTCGTAATGCAGGTGGGGTCCGGTGGAGTTCCCCGTGTTGCCCGAGAGGCCCACGACCTGCCCAGCCTGGACCTGTTGGCCGGGCGCCACGGGGATCTGGGACAGGTGCGCGTAATACGTGCGATAGGGCCCGTTCTCGACGATCACCAAGTTGCCGTAGCCCTGCGCGTTCCATCCGGCGAAGACCACCCGCCCGTCCATGGTGCTCTGCACAGGGGTTCCTTGGGGGACGGCCAGATCGAGAGCGGTGTGTCCCGGGTGGGCGCCTTGAGTGAGGCGGCCCTGGAGAGGCAGGCCGTGGGGAGTAGGGCTGCTCACCTGCTGGCTCGTGAGGCCCTCCATCAGGGCCAGGACGAGGGGCGCCATCAGCCCTCCCCCCAGCGATCCCAGTGGGCCTTCAGAGGCGGAGGCCTGCGAGCCGGCCTGCAGCATCCCCAGCAGCATGGTCGTCAGCAGCGCTTGAAAGGCGTCCTGCGGGGGCTGCGCCGCGGCCTCGGGTGGAGCCGGGTTCGCCGCCGGCGTCACGGGAGGGTTGAGGGATAACGGATGGGGTTCCATGGCGTCGCGATTGTAGACCAGGCCGGCGGGGAAATCCGTAAAGGGACGATGAAATCCCTCCCCCCGGCTTCACCCGAACTTTACGCGCCTTTCAGCGCGCTTTTATGGAGCCTGCCCCTGGTCTGCCGTAGAGTGGGAAGGCCGTGACCGGTCGGCCCGGCCGGGGCGTGCCGCGCAGCCCAGTGGGCCGAATCACAGGAGCGAAGACATGCAGGATTCGAATTTGGATGTGCTCTTGCAGCAGGCGGAGCAGGCAGCCAGCCAGGGCGCGTGGGGCGAGGCCCTGGCCGCGCTCCTGGAAGCGGCCGACGAGCACCCGGAACACGCCGGCGCGCACAGCAGCCTGGGGGCCTGTCTGCTGCAGATGGGCCGCGCCGGCGACTCGCTGCCTCACTTCCAACGCGCTGCGCAGTTGGAGCCGGACCTGCCCGAGGTCTATAACAACCTGGGTGTGGCCTGTGCCCTGGCTGGCCTGTCGCAGGACGCAGAGCAGGCCTATCGCAAGGCGCTGGATCTGGACCCCGAGCACCTGCCCGCCTGGAAGAACCTGGCCGTGCTCTACCTGGACCAGGGACGCCCCGAGGAGGGCGTTCCCATCCTGGCGGCGTTGGTCCAGGCCCATCCGGCGGACGTGGAGGCGCTGCTCCTGCTGGCCAGTTGCTACGAGCAGGCAGAGGACCTGGTCTCGGCCCGCACGCTCTATCAAGAGGCATTGCGGCATGAGCCTGATCATCCGCAGGCTCGCGCCGCGCTGGAACGCCTGAACGGTCATCCCGCCGGCGGGACGCGCGTCGCTCGCGCCGAGCACGCCCGCAAGCTGGCCGGCCTGAAGGCCAGACGCAAAGGGACGGCCGGCGATCAGACCAAGGATTCGCAGTCCGATAATGAGTGAAACGAGCTTCATCCCACGCCTGGTACTCGTCGATCGCTTCCTGTCGCCGGGCTGCTGCTTCGAGGTGGCTGATCCCGTCGAGGCGCACCGCGTGGAAGAGTTAGGCGGCGAGGAGGCCTTCCTGGGCCTGATCCTGCAGGAACTGCGCCCCTCCGACGTCTTCTTCGACATCGGGGCCTGTGTTGGGTTGGTCGCCATCCACGCGGCGCGCAAGGTGCAGCGCGTGGTGGCCTTCGAGCCCGACCCCCATTACCGCTCGCGGCTGATGGTCAACCTGCGCCTCAATGATCTGGAGGACCTGCAGGTGGCGGACTGGGCGGTGGCCGAAGGCCCCGGCCGGGCCACGCTGTACACCGACGGCCCGGGGGGCTTCTCGCCCGCGCTGCGTCCAACCGGACGCGCCGGAACGGTGCAGGTGGAAACCGATTCGCTGGACCGAGCCCTGGAATCCGGCCGGCTTCCCTGGCCCACCGTGATCAAGATGGACATCGAGGGCGCAGAGGCCCTCGCGCTGCGCGGCATGCGGCGCCTGCTGGGCTCGGAACGGCGCCCGCGCCTGCTGTTCCTGGAGGTCCACCCCGAATACCTGCCGCTCTTCGGGGCCTCCACCGAAGAGGTGCTCGCTTGCCTGCGCGAATTCGGCTACTTCGAGCAATACCATTCGCAGCGCGATGGGCAGGTCCATTACGTCTTCGGATTGGAGCGGAAGCGGCTGCACGCCCCGGCGCCGCTCGGCCCGCCCGCGGCGGCGACGGTCAGCGGGGATCAGATCCCAGCGGCTGCAGCGAAGAGGGGCCCCAGTGAGCATGCCCTGGCCGCCTCGCAGGAGGGCCTGGGCCTCTTCCAGTATCGGCACCGCGGGCAGCGCTGTGTGATCATCGGCAACGGCCCCAGCCTGAACCGCATGGACCTCTCCTTCCTCAAGCGTGAGATCACCTTCGGCCTCAACCGCATCTACCTGGGCTTCGAGAGGTGGGGCTTCACGCCCAGCTATTACGTCTCCGTCAATCCGCTGGTCATCGAACAGAGCGCGGCTGAGATCATGCAGGTCCCCTGCCCCAAGTTCCTCAGCCTGGTGGCGCAGGAACACATCCCTCATCGGGATGATATCTACTTCCTGCGCAGTGTTGAGGGTCCGAGCTTCTCGCCGGACCCGCGTCTGGGCGTGTGGGAAGGGTACACGGTTACCTACGTTGCCCTGCAGCTGGCCTACTTCATGGGCTTCGAGCAGGCCATCCTCATCGGCGTCGACCATCACTTCAAGACCTCCGGCCCGGCCAACCAGGAGGTGGTCTCGCAGGGAAGCGACCCCAATCACTTCCACCCCGATTATTTCGGGGCCGGAGTGCGCTGGAATCTGCCCGACTTGAAGAACTCCGAGACTGCCTATCGTCTGGCCAGGCAGGCCTTCGAGAAGGACGGCCGTTCCGTGCTCGATGCCACGCTGGATGGCCGGCTGACCATCTTCCCCAAGGTGGATTACCGCCGCCTCTTCTTCGCCACGGCTCCGGTTCCGGAGGGGAAAGAAGCGGATGAGGAGCCCGCTCCCGCTGCAACGCCCAAAGAGAAGGCGTACAAGGTCTCCGCCATCGTCTCTACCTGCAACAGCGAGCGCTTCATGCGTGGCCTGTTGGAGGACCTGGAGGCGCAGTCCATGGCCGACAGGCTGGAGATCATCGTCGTCGACAGCGGCTCCGAGCAGGACGAGGCCGCCATCGTGCGCGAGTTCCAGCAGCGCCACGACAACATCCGCTACCTGCGCACCGAGCGCGAGCCGCTCTACGCGGCCTGGAATCGGGCCCTTTCCATGGCGCGCGGCGAATACCTCACCATCGCCAACACCGACGATCGCCATCGCCCCGATGCCCTGGAGCGCATGGCGGCCGCGCTGGACTCCCATCCTGATGCGGCGCTGGTATACGCCGATTCGCTCAAGACGCGCCAGCCCAATCAGACCTTCGCGCAGGCCACCCCCAGCGGCGAATATCGCTGGCCGGAGCACACCCCTGATACCCTGCTGCAGGCCTGCTACATCGGGCCGCAGCCGATGTGGCGCCGTTCGCTCCATGAGGAGTACGGAGCCTTCAACGCCGCCTATCGTTCTGCAGGCGATTACGAGTTCTGGCTGCGCCTCTCCCACGGCGGCGAGCGTTTCCTCCACCTGCCAGAGATCCTGGGGCTGTACTTCGACAATCCACAGGGCATCGAGCACTCCGATCAGGCGCTGAACGAGAACGAGGCCGAACTGGCGCGCGCCCGCTACTGGCCCGAGGGGCGCCCGCGCCGGCCGCTGCGCATCCGCTGGCAGCGTGAGGTCGGGCTGCAGGAGCCCTGCTGCCCGCCGCGCGAGCTCTCCGGCCGTCCCGTCAACATCTGCCTCGCCACATACAACCGGCTGGATTTCACCAGGCAGGTCTTCGACGCCCTGGAGCGATGCCCGCCGGGTTATCCGCACGTGATCACCGTCGTGGACAACGGCAGCCGCGACGGCACGCGCGAATGGCTGCAGGCTCAGGCCGAAGCGGGCCGCATCCACAACCTGTTCTTGCTGCCCGAGAACCTGGGCGTGAGCAAAGCGCAGAACCTGGGCTGGGCCGCCGAGCCGGAGATGCATTACCTGAAGCTGGACAACGACATGCTGCCGCAGCGGACGGATTGGCTGCTGCCCATGGTGGCGCTGGCCGAGACGCTGCCTGAGGCGGGAGCGGTGGCCTACAACGTCGAGCCGGTGCGCTATCCCCTGACGATTCTGCGCGGCTGGCCCCTGCGCCCCAAGCTTCAGGGCAACCTGGGCGGCGCCTGCGTACTCGTCTCGCATGCCGTCCATCAGCGGTTGGGCTTCTGGTGCGAGGACTACGGTCCCTATGGAGAGGAAGACGCGGACCTGGGGTACCGCGTGCGGCGCCTGGGTCTGCTCAACCTCTACATGCCCGACGATGAGACCTTCTTCCACTTGCCCCACGGCAAGGCGGCCTGGATCGATCCGCACAGCATGCAGACGGAGGAGAGCGGCGAGGATCCCGGCTATCGGGATTTCAAAGATCGCTGCCGGGCAGAGAACCGCCGCCAGCGTGGGCGCTACGAGGCGAACCTCAACGCCTACATGCGCGATGCGGGACGCCTCTACGTGAGGCGCGCGCCGTTCGACGGCGAGCCTCATCGCTACCAACCGGCGCAGCCTGCCCCCCGGCTGCAGGAACAGGCGCCCGCCTTCGACCTGCAGGCATATACCGAGGCGCTGGCCCGCGAGTTCCACGATCGCGGTGACCTGGATGCTGCCGCGGCGTGCTACGCGTGGCTGGGCGTGCTGCCGACGAAGACTGCCCAACGCGTTCCTATCCAGGGCGCCCCGGCGC